>NZ_JBIRUZ010000001.1:489109-922151 GCF_044386545.1 Streptomyces sp. NPDC020489 | reverse complement strand
GGGGGGGGGTGGCCCCCCCCCGCGGGGGTTGTCCTCCCCCCCGGCGGCCCCCCCCAAAACCCCCCCGCGGCGGTTTTTTGGGGGGGGGGGGGGTGGGGGGCCCGGGGGGGGGGGCGGGGGGGCGCCCCCCCCCCGGGACGGGACGGGTAGGGGCGGCGGGGGCGAAAACCATTGGGGCCCACCCCCGCCCGCCCCCTACCATCCCCGCATGCCGAACCCCCAGGGATTCCACTACGAGGCCCACACCAACGGAACCGTCCACATCACCCACCACCACCGCCCCGCCACCACCCTCCACGGCCCCCGAGCGACCCAGTTCATCGCCGAGGTCGAGTCGTCCTCCGACCCCCAGCTCGTCATGGCCCGCTGGACCGGCAACTACAAGCGCGGCAACGAACGCACCGCCCGCAACCACCCCAGAAACCGCCGCTGACCCGATCGCCCGCGGGTAAGGGAACGGCAAAGCGGGCTCGATCGTTCACCCGGCATGACAGCTATGACCCCCGGCTCGAACATCCCTCTCTCCGCCGCGCGCGTGACAGTGGACGTCGCCGCTCCGGTGCGGCTCGACGTATCGGGCCTGCTGCTCACCGCCGACGGCAAGGTGCGCTCGGACGACGACTTCATCTTCTACAACCAGCCCAACGGCCAGGGCGTGACGTATCGCGCGGGCGGTGGCTCCGCCCCCGACGCGATCGTGGTCGACACCGCCGCGCTCCCGCCCGGCATCGAGAAGATCGTCGTCACCGCCAGCCCGGACGCCGCCGGCCAGACCTTCCAGGGCATCGAACCGACGGCGACGATCCGCAGCGCCGACGACAACTCCGTCATGGCCACCTTCACGCCCCCGCAGCTCGGGACCGAGACCGCCCTGGTGGTCGTGGAGATCTACCTGCGCAACGGCGCCTGGAAGGCCCGCGCGGTCGGCCAGGGGTACGCCAACGGCCTGGCCGGCATCGCCACCGACTTCGGCGTGAGCGTGGAGGAGCCCGCCCCTGCGCCCGCCGCCCCGTCCCGGCCGGTCGCCCCGCCGCAGCCTGCGGTCCAGGCGCCGGTCACCCCGCAGGCCCCGCCGATGACCACGCCCCCGCCCCCGCCGCCCGCGCAGGCGCCCGGCGCCGGGAAGATCAACCTAGACAAGGGCCGCGTCAGCCTCCAGAAGAACCAGACCGTGTCCCTGGTCAAGGGCGGCCGCCCGCTGCTCTCCTCGGTGCGGATGGGCCTCGGCTGGGAGCCGGCGTACCGCGGCAAGGACATCGACCTGGACGCCTCGGTCATCGCGTACGGCCCGCAGCGCAACCATGTCGACAGCTGCTACTTCGGCAAGCTCCAGATCGTCGGCGGTGCCATCCGGCACTCCGGTGACAACCTCACCGGAGAGGGCGGCGGCGACGACGAGGTGATCACCGTGGACCTCGGGCAGCTGCCGCAGGAGGTCACCGGTCTGGTCTTCACGGTCAACTCCTTCTCCGGGCAGAAGTTCACCGAGGTCGCCAAGGCCTACTGCCGGCTGCTGGACGGCACCACCGGCGAGGAGCTCGTCCGTTTCGACCTCACCAGCGCCGAGCCCCAGACCGGCGTGATGATGGCCAAGCTGATCAAGCAGTTCTCCGGTGAGTGGGAGATGACGGCGATGGGCGACTTCGTGAAGTCGCGCACGGTACGCGGCATGGTGAAGCCGGCCGCCCAGGCGCTGTAGCCGTCAGGGGTCCGGCCCGTTCCCGCGGGCCGGACCCGCCAGGATCCAGCACAGCCCGCCACGCCGTACGCGTGGAAGCACCGACCGGCCGCCCGGGCGGAACGGCGGGCGCCGCCCAGGGGTGTGGCCCGCACTCCCCGTGAAAGTGCGGGCCACGCTCGTCAGGGCTCAGACGGCCCAGGGCCAGTCGGCGTCGCGGGCGCTCTCCAGCAGCGGAACCATCCGGAACGCCGCGTCCGTGAGGCCGCCGAAGGTGTGCCGGTTCGCCTTGCCGGACGGGCCGTGACCCGCGCGGTAGCCGGCCAGGTTCCAGGTGTAGACCGGGACATGGGCCGGGACCTGCTCGGTCGGGTCGCCGTGCCGGTTGAAGGCGTACTGCTCGTCGGTGACGATCAGCACCCGGTCCTGCCCCCGGTAGTGCGCCCGCACCGCCGAGGTGGTGTCGGTGCCGCCCAGGTCGCCGAAGCGGCCCAGGATCTTCAGCACCGACTCGCCCTTGTCGTACGGCAGGTTCCGGCTCGTGGTGCCGAACTCGACCAGGTCCGCCCGCTCGGCCCGCAGCGCCAGCGCCGTGCCGAAGATCGCCGCGGCGTCCGCCCGGTTGAGCTCCGAGCGGTCCGACAGCCGCGCCCACATCGAACCCGAGCGGTCGACGAGGACCAGCGTCCGGCCCGGCAGCACGGGCACGTTGGCCAGCGAGTGACCGAGCGCCTGCTCCAGCGGGTACGCCCAGCGCAGCGAGGGCGCGTGCTGGTACGCGGCGAGGTACCGGAAGGGGAACTGCCGCGACCGTACGACCTCGGCCGGGTCGCTGATCCGTGCCGCCACCTGGGCCGCGACCTCGTCACCGACCCCGGCCTGGTCGAAGTTGCGCAGGTTGCGGACGAGCGCCATGGCACCCATGGACGGGATCACGGCCTCCCAGGCCGCCTTGTCCATCGGGCCCTGGAGCCAGCCGGCCAGCGCCTCCCACGTCATCCCGGCCGCCGCGAGCCGCTCGGCGCCGCCCTCGGAGGTGACGACCGCACGCCGCTGCTCGACGGGCAGCGCCATCAGCTCGCGGTGCGCGGTCAGCACGGTGTTCGACGCGGGCGGCACGGCCGTGTCCGGGTTGTGCCGGCGGTCCAGCGCGTACCGGAACAGCTCGCCCTGCCACGGCTTGTCTGCGTCCGGGGACGCGTGCACCAGGTTGAGGATGTCGCCGAAACGGTAGCCCTTGGACGCGGTGTCGTACTTCAGCAGCGACCTGCCGCTGTAGAGACGCCGCACGGCGTCGGCGATGCCGCGCTTGACGGGCTTGGGCACGTTACGGCCGTAGTTCGCCGTCCAGTACGCGAGCAGCTCGCCGGGCTCGTCCGGCCGGCGCAGCACGGAGTCGACGACCTGCCGGTTGGACGGGCCGTCGGTGGCACCGGCCGCCAGCCGGGCGTGCACGTACTCGGCGGCACCCACGATCGAGGCCGTCCGCAGGTTGCCCTCGCCGCGCAGCCAGCCGAGCAGGCCGGCCGTCCACTCGGGATCGGTGACGGCGAGTTCGCGCACGAGCTTCGCGAAGCGCGCGTCACGGTCGTCGCCGGTCTCGTAGAACGTCTTCTGCCCGACGAAGTTGGCGACGGCGAGCAGGAAGAGCTCGGAGCGCTTGTCCCGCTCGCGGCCCCGGCCACCCTGGAAGGTACGGAGCAGGCGCCCCGTGGACGTCACGCGGGAAGTGGGCTGGGCCTTGGCGGCTCGCCTGTTGAATCGCGACATGCTGAATTCCCCCGAATTCATGGACGGTTCGGAGGGAGGCACAGCAGAAGGAGGGTGTCCGAGGTCGAATTCGACTGCGGTGACCATAAACTGGCGCGTCTTCCGTTCCGCCACATCGACCCTGGGCCGATGACGGGATTCGAACCCGCACCCTCCGCGAGGAGGACCAGTTCCCTGAAGTATCCGCCGCCTGCGCACCGGACACCCACCATGAGCTGCGCCTCCCGAGATCAAGTCGGCTGCGGCATCGGATTCTTTTAGGAGAAGAAGTAGCCGCGGCCTGCGCACCGGGAGGTGCATGAAGTTGTGGTGTCCAGAGTTCAGGTCGGCGGAACCGACATTAGGTGCTCTAACCCCTGAGCTACACCGGCCTGTTGTACCGGTGGCGGGACTCGAACCCGCGGCCGCCCCATTATGAGTGGAAGTAGGTCCTGCCTTCGCACCTGGACATTCATCACTCTAGGAGGGGAGCCGCGGGACGGGCGAGCGAATTAATCAGCCGCGCTTCTGGCGCTTCCAGGGGCCGGTGATGGCGAGCATGATGCCGGGCGTCTGGATGTTGGCGTACAGGGTCCGCCCGTCGGGCGAGAAGGTGACGCCCGTGAACTCGCTGTACTCGGGCTCGTCCTCGGTGCCGATGTTGAGTTCGTTGCGGGCGATGGGGTAGGTGCGGCCGCTGTCGGTGGCACCGAAGAGGTGCTGGACGCCCTCGCCGTCCTCGGCGATGACGAGGCCGCCGTAGGGGGAGACGGTGATGTTGTCGGGGCCGTCGAAGGCGCCGTCCTTGGCCGGGTCGGGGTTCACGCCCAGCAGGACCTTCAGCGTCAGGGTGCGGCGCCTGGGGTCGTAGAACCAGACCTGGCCGTCGTGCTGGACAGGGCTCTCCGCGCGGGCGAAGGAGGAGACGACGTAGGCGCCGCCGTCGGCCCACCACATGCCCTCCAGCTTGCGGGCGCGGGTGACCTCGCCGTCGGCGAACTGCTTGCGGACGGGGACGGTCCGGGCGTCGCGGTCGGGGACGTCGACCCAGTCGACGCCGTAGACGGTGCCGACCTTCGTGGCGCGGGAGAGGTCGTCGACGAACTTGCCGCCGGCGTCGAAGCACTTGGGGGCCTGGAGGACACCGGCGTCGTCGGCGAGGGCGCGGAACTTGGCGCGGCCGTACGCGAAGCCCTTCGGCGGGGTCCAGCGGAAGAGCAGGCCGTTGGGGTTCGCGGCGTCCTCGGTGAGGTAGGCGTGGCCGCGCTTGGGGTCGATGACGACGGCCTCGTGGTCGTAACGCCCGAAGAACTTCAGGGGCTTGGGGTTCTGGTTGGCGCGACGGTCGATGGGGTCGACCTCGAAGACGTAACCGTGATCCTTGGTCATGCCGTTGGTGCCGGCCTTGTCGGAGTTCTCCTCGCAGGTGAGCCAGGTGCCCCAAGGGGTGCGCCCGCCGGCGCAGTTGGTGGAGGTACCGGCGATGCCGACCCACTCGGCGACCCGCCCGTCGGGGCGCACCTCCACGACGGTGCAGCCGCCGGACGCGGCGGGGTCGTAGACGAGGCCCTCGGTGAGCGGGACGGGGTGTGCCCAGTTGGCGCGCGGGCCCTTCAGCTCGTGGTTGTTGACGAGGAGGGTGGTGCCGCGGGGGCCGTCGAAGGTGGCCGTGCCGTCGTGGTTGGAGGGCGTGTACTCGCCGGACTCCAGCTTGGTCTTCCCGCTGTGGGTGATGACGCGGTACGTGAATCCGGCGGGCAGGGCGAGGATGCCGTCGGGGTCGGGCACGAGCGGCCCGTAGCCGACGCCGCCGTGACCGTGCCCGTGTCCGTGACCGTGGCCGTCCGCCTCGCTCTCGGTGTCGGTGGAGGCGAGGGCGTTCGGCGCGGTGGCGAGGGCGCCGACGCTGCCGGCGAGGGCGACCCCGGCACCGGTGATCGCGGACTTCCTGGCGAAGTCCCTGCGGGTGAGCGACATGGTGTCTCCTGAGACGGTGGGTGTGGCCTGGGAGGGTGGGGGACCTCGGGTCGGCGCCACCGTCCCGCCCACGTCTGAACGGAGGTTGAACACAGGGCGACGCCCTTGGCCCCGCTTCCGTGAATCCGTACGCCAGCCCACGGGCAGCCCGGCGACCCCACCGCCGGATCCGACCCGGGCCGGGCAGGGCGGGGCAGGGCAGGGCAGGGCCAGGCGGGGCCGCACACCGACCGCACCCCCACGACCGGTCACCGAGAGCCGAGCCGACACCGGCAACTGAGCCGACACTGTCGGCCGACGCCTACAACCGACGGCCGCGCCGACACCGACACCCGTGCCCTGCCACCGCCTCCGCCACCCCGTCACCGGCAGCGACCACACCCCCGCACCGCCACCGACCGGCCGGCCGGCCACCACGCCAACACCAACCAACCGCCCGGCCGCCCAGCCGCCCGCAACACGATCAACCGGCCGACGGGCCACCCACCGCGTCACCACCAACCGGCCGACTGGCCGCCCGGCCGCCCGCACCACCCGACCCCCGCACCCCGCACCCGCCCCGCCGCCGCAAAGCCCGCAGCCCCAGCGCAGCCGCGGCCGCAGGCGCCCGTCAGGCCACAGGCGCCCCGCGTCACCCCCCTTGCTGCGACCGCGCCTTGAACGCCGCCTTCCGCGCCTCCTTGGCGACCTTCTTGTCGGGGTGGAGCCGCCCCATCGCCTCGAGCACGTCCGCGGTGGCGGGGTGGTCCACCCGCCAGGCGGCGGTGAAGAACCCGCTGTGCTGCTGGGCGAGACCCTCGACCAGTGCCCTCAGTTCGTCGGAGTTCCCCTCGGCCGCCAGCTGGGCGGCGACCGTGTCGACGGTGAGCCAGAAGATCAGCGCCTCGGACGGCGGGGGCACGTCGGAGGCGCCCTGCTCGGTCAGCCAGACTCGGGCCAGACCGCCGAGCTCGGGGTCGTCGAGGACTTCCCGCAGCGCGGGCTCGGCCGTGCCGCCGACGAGGGTCAGGGCCTGCTGGCAGCGCAGCCTGCGCAGCGGGGCGCCCGAGTCGCCGCCCCGAGCCGCGGCGAGCAACTCCCGTGCCGCGGCGAGGGGTTCGCGTCGGGCCAGCCACTGCTCGGTCTCGGCCTGGGCGGCGGCGGGCGGGAAGTGGGCGGTCCCGTCGAGCAGCGCGTCGGCGCCCTTGTCGGCGAGGTCCCCGACCGCGGGTGCCTCGAACCCTGCCTCCAGCAGCCGGGCCCGCAGCCCGTACAGCCCGAGCGGGGTGAGGCGCACCATGCCGTACCGGGAGACGTCGGTGTCGTCGACCGGCGCGGCGGGCTCCTCGTCGGGGTCGGCCATGAGCGCCTCGTCGACGGGCTGGTACTCGACCAGACCGACCGGTTCCAGGAGCCGGAACTGGTCGTCCAGGCGCATCATCGCGTCGGAGACCTGCTCCAGGACGTCGTTGGTGGGCTCCCCCATGTCGCTGGGGACGATCATCGACGCGGCGAGCGCGGGCAGCGGGACGGGGCCTTCGCCGGGCCCGTCCTCGTTGACGGTCAGCAGATACAGGTTGCCGAGCACCCCGTCGAGGAACTCCGCCTCGGCCTCCGGGTCCCAGTCGAGGGCGGAGAAGTCGATCTCGCCGCCGTCGTCCATGGCCCCGACCAGGTCGTCGAGGTCGGGCACGCTCGCGTCGGCCAGCACCGTCTCCAGGGCCGCCTGCCACACGGCGAGCACGTCGTGCGGGGTGCCGCCGGTCAGCAGGGCGAGGTCCTCGCCCGTGGTGACGGTGCCCTCCGCCTCGTCGGTGAGGGCGACGAGCCCGGTGTCGACGGCGACCCGCCAGGCCTCGCTCGCGTACGCGGCGGCGTCGTCCCCGGTCAGGCCGAGGACCTCGGCGGCGGCGGGCAACTGCTCCTCGACCAGCCCGCCGCCGGCGTCGACGCGGGTGTCGGGTCCGGCCCAGCGGGCGAGCTTGGCGGCCCGGGACAGCAGGGGCGTGGACAGCGCGTCCCGCGCCAGCTCCGCTTCGGGGTGCAGCCGCACCGGCGGCAAGGGGGAGCTGTCTGACATCGGCTGGTTCTCCTAGAGACGCGTCGTACCACTCGTCGGCAGGGTCGCGCGGCGGCTGGGACCACCGAGCCGCCGGACCACTCAGCCGCTCAGCCTAGACGGATTTCCACCCATGCCGCCCGGTTCATCTCCTCGTCGGGCTCCGTACCTGGCCGAAACCTTGACAAGTGGGTTGAGCAGGCAGGAGATTACGCGCGTAGAAATCTGCTGGTCATCTGCTCACTGTATTTTCTACGCGCGTCGCACCGCCCCACCGGTTCGGCTCCACACACGTTTCACCCTCGTCCCGGCGCCCATGTACGTCCCCGGAGGGATCCCGTTGCCGAGCAAGTCCACCGCGCGCCTCGCCGCGCTCACCGTCGCCGCCGCCTGTTCCGCGGCGTCCACCCTCGTCCTGACTTCCCCCGCGCACGCGGACTCCGTGCGCATCCACGACATCCAGGGCACCACGCGGATATCCCCGTACGCGGGCAAGGCCGTCGCGGACGTGTCCGGAATCGTCACCGGCATCCGCACCTACGGCTCCTCCAAGGGCTTCTGGATCCAGGACCCTGACGCCGACGCGAACCCGGCCACCAGCGAGGGCGTCTTCGTCTTCACCAGCTCCACCCCGAAGGGCGTCGCCGTCGGCGACCTCGTCACGGTGTCGGGCACGGTCTCGGAGTACGTTCCCGGCGGCGCCTCCTCCGGCAACCAGTCGATCACCGAGATCACCAAGCCGGCGTTCACCGTCGTCTCCAGCGGGAACGCCGTGCCGGCCGCGAAGGTCGTCGACGCGAGGTCGGTGCCGGCCGCGTACACCCCGGCGGGTGACAGCGCCGCGAACAACTCGATCAACGGCCTGACCCTGGAGCCGTCGACGTACGCCCTGGACTACTACGAGTCCCTGGAGGGCGAGAACGTCCAGGTCGCGAACGTGCGCGTGGTGGGCGCCACCGACCCGTACACCGAGCTGTGGGTCACGGTGAAGCCCCGGGAGAACGCGAGCCCCCGCGGCGGTACGGTCTACGGCTCCTACACCTCGCAGAACACCGGCCGGATCCAGATCCAGTCCCTGGGCGCGACCTCCGCCTTCCCGAAGGCGAACGTCGGTGACGTCCTGGAGGGCGTGACCACCGGTCCGCTGGACTACAACCAGTTCGGCGGCTACACCCTGGTGGCGAACACGATCGGCACGCTGAAGAGCGCCGGTGTGGCCCGTGAGACGACCGAGAAGCAGAAGAACGGCGAGCTGGCGGTCGCGACGTACAACGTCGAGAACCTCGACCCGTCCGACGACACCTTCGCCGCGCACGCCGCCGCGATCGTGCACAACCTCCGGTCGCCCGACATCGTGTCCCTGGAGGAGATCCAGGACAACAACGGTGCCACCAACGACGGTACGGTCGCCGCCGACCAGACGGTGCGCAAGCTGATCGACGCCATCGCGGCCGCGGGCGGCCCGACGTACGACTGGCGCTCCATCGACCCGGTCAACGGCACCGACGGCGGCGAGCCGGGCGGCAACATCCGCCAGGTGTTCCTGTTCAACCCGGAGCGGGTCTCCTTCACCGACCGCCCGGGCGGCGACGCCACGACGGCGGTCGGCGTGACGAGGGAGAGGGGCAAGGCGGCCCTCACGGTGTCCCCCGGACGCATCGACCCGGCCAACGCGGCCTGGGCGAACAGCCGCAAGCCGCTGGTCGGCGAGTTCGTCTTCCGCGGCCGTACGGTCTTCGTGATCGCCAACCACTTCAACTCCAAGGGCGGCGACTACGGTCTGACCTCGGCGACCCAGCCGGTGCCGCGCAGTTCGGAGGTCCAGCGCCACCTCCAGGCGACCGCGGTGAACACGTTCGTCAAGGACGTCCTGGCCACCCAGAAGAACGCGGACGTCATCGCCCTCGGTGACATCAACGACTTCGAGTTCTCCGACACGGCCAAGATCCTGGAGGACGACGGCGCCCTGTGGTCGGCGATCAAGTCGCTGCCGAGGAACGAGCGTTACTCGTACGTCTACCAGGGCAACGCCCAGGTCCTGGACCAGATCCTGGTCTCCCCGTCGATCCGGCGCGGCTGCGACTTCGAGTACGACAGCGTGCACGTCAACGCGGAGTTCAACGACCAGATCAGCGACCACGACCCGCAGGTGCTGCGCTTCAAGCCGTAACTCCCCCTCGGTCAGGGCCGGCCGGACCCCGTGTTCGGCCGGCCCTGCCGGGCGTTCTCGCACTCCTTGCTCAGGGGACCAGCCCGAGCACATGGCGGTACCGGCTGCCGGTGAAGCCCAGGACACCGGGGTACGTCCGCACCCGCTCCCACTGCGGCGACTCGGGGCCGCCGATGGCCTGGTCATAGGCCTGGTCGCTCTCCCACTCGGCGTAGTTCAGCACATGCGTTCCATCGGTGCTGAGATGGAAGTGCGCGGAGATGAGCCCCGGGTCGGCGTCCGGCCCGCCGAGGGCGTCCACCACGAGGTCCACCCAGTCGGCCCGCTTCTCGGCCGCGTCCGGCGCGAAGTCGATGCGGACGGTCACGATCAGACCGGGCTCCCGGGTGTCACCGGCGGACCGGAGGTGACTGCGCCGGAGCCGGTAGCGCTCCAGCCGGACCCGCTCGATGCCGGGCACGGCGGTGTCGATCTCGTCGTTGCGTTCCTGGCGACGGGTGGTGAAGAAGGCCTCGTACCCCTCCTCGCTGCGCCACTGGGAGTGGTGCATCAGCGTCGTACCGTCGTGACCGGCGTAGACGTGATAGCCGAGCAGCTCCGCGCTCCCCCAGGGCCGGCTCTCCCAGGTGCGGGCGATGGCCTCGACGGCCCGCGCCTGCCGCTCGGGGGTGCCCACCCGCCAGGTACTGAAGAACGGGGCGCCGGTGCGGGGGTCGGTCAGGTCGGGATGGGTGTCGGTACGACGAGTCATGGTGGACTCCTCCGTTCGCTCGCGAGGGATGCGGTCCCCACCCTCCGACCTCAACCGAGATTGAGGTCAAGCCCGCGCTTCACAGCGGGATTTCGGGAGACTCGCCCGGTCATGGACGAGGATGAGAAGGACGACACGGACAGTCCCTCCGAACTGCCCGCGCGGTCCTGGCGGGCGGCGGTGCGGCGCACGGCGACGGAGTTCCTCGACGACGAACTCTCCGACCGGGCGGCCGCGCTGACGTACTACGGCGTGCTGTCGCTGTTCCCCGCGCTGCTGGTGATGGTGTCCCTGCTGGGCGTGGTCGGGCAGAGCGCCACGGACAAGATCCTGGACAACATCGGGGACCTGGCCCCGGGTCCGGCGCGGGACATCCTGCGGGACGCGGTGGTGCAGTTGAGCGACACCGGCGGCACCGGCAGCGTGCTGGCCGTCGTCGGCCTGCTCGCCGCCCTGTGGTCCGCCTCCGGATATGTGGCCGCGTTCATCCGGACGTCCAACGCGGTGTACGACCTTCCCGAGGGCCGGCCCGTGTGGAAACTGACGCCGCTGCGGCTGGTGTTGACCATCGCGCTGATGGTGATGCTCTGCGCGAGCGCGGTGATCGTCGTCTTCACGGGCCCGTTGGCGGAGCGGGCCGGTACCGCGATCGGCCTCGGGGACGCGGCGATCGCCCTGTGGGGCATCGCCAAGTGGCCGGTGCTGCTGATCCTGGTGATCATGATGATCGGCCTGCTCTACTGGGCCGCGCCCAACGTCCGGGGCCGCGGCTTCCGTTGGATCTCCCCCGGCAGCTGTCTGGCGACCCTGGTCTGGCTCCTGGCCTCCGCCGGCTTCGCCCTCTACGCCGCCAACTTCGGCTCGTACAACAAGACGTACGGCACTCTCGCCGGCGCCGTCGTCTTCCTCGT
This sequence comes from Streptomyces sp. NPDC020489, assembly GCF_044386545.1. Taxonomy (NCBI): domain Bacteria; kingdom Bacillati; phylum Actinomycetota; class Actinomycetes; order Kitasatosporales; family Streptomycetaceae; genus Streptomyces; species Streptomyces sp. NPDC020489. The sequence continues at coordinate 910,877 of NZ_JBIRUZ010000001.1, read as the reverse complement.
CTGGCTCTGGCTGTCCAACCTGGCCATCCTGCTGGGCCTGGAGTTCGACGCGGAACTGGCCCGCGAACGAGCCATCAGCAAGGGGCAGTCCCCGACGGAAGAGCCGTACGTGGAGCCCCGCGACACCAGGAAATGGCCCCGCAAGTGGAAGGCGGCCCGGGAAGCCTGACGGTTCCGCCGTGCGGGTTCACCGGGGCGGCGGGCAGGGGCCCCGAAGATCGCCAACCTGCACGACAACGCCGACCGGTCGACGATCACCGGTCGGCGTCCCCCACTCACCTGCCCCCGCCTCATCGGCGCCGGCGCATCATCTCCTCCACGACGATCAGCCCGACCACGGCCCCCACGACCAGCACCGGCCGCGGATTGCGCAAGCCCGTCCGGACGACGCCGCGCACCGGCCGCGGCGCGTGGTGCTCCACCGCGTGCCCCGCGTGACTCGCCCTGCCCTGGACGGTGTGCCTCACCCCCGCCGCCCGCTCCTGGACGACATGTCCCGTCCTGCCGGCCCGGTCCTGCACCACGTGCCCGGCCTGCGCCACGGTGCTGCGCAGTTGCACGGTCATCGCCCCGGCCTTGTCCCTGAGGTCCGCGGCACGGGCCATCGCCCGCCCCTTCACATCCGCCCGTCCGGCCAACTCCTCGACGGTGTCGCCGAGTTGGCGGCGCGTCCGCTCGATCTGCCGGCGCAGCTCCTCGGGGCCCTTGGCCCCGCCCGTCACGTCCGGCGTCGTCCTGTTCGTCATCGGTGCGCCCTTTCCTTGATCTCCTCGACATCGGCCCTGACGCTGCCGAGCGCCTCCTCGGGCGTCGGCGGCGCGGCACGACGCAGCTGAGCGCGTCCGCTCGCGGCGAGCACGGCCGCGATCACGAACAGCACCGCCGTCACGATGAGCGCCGCGGCCCACACGGGCAGCGCCAGCGAGAGGGCGGCGGCGGACGTGCCGGCGAGGAACAGCAGACCGGCGTAGGCGAACGCGCCCGCCGCGCCGAGCAGCCCGCCGCCCCGGCCCGCGCGCCTGCCCTTCTCGGTCAGCTCCTCCTTGGCAAGGGCCATCTCCTGCCGCACCAGCTGTGACAGCTGTTCGGTGGCCTGTCCGACCAGTTCGCCGACCGAATGATGTTCGTTGGGGTTCGTGGTCCCGGGCACGGTGTCCGCCTCCTCTCGGTTCGGAACCACCGGGTACCCGGAGGGGTCCCCGCTACCCCTGGGTCGCGCCGCCCGGACCGGGCTCACCGAGCCTGGCCAGCTGCGTCTGGAACCAGTCCAGCCTCGCCTGCAACAGAGCGGCCTCCGCGGCCAGTTCGGGCACTCCCAGCTCGTCGGTCGCCGCGTCCACCCTGCCGTCCGCCGCCACCGCCCCGCGGCCCGCCACGACCCGCAGCCCGTCCCCGGCCAGCCGGGCGAACGTGGCGAGCGAGACGGTCGTACGACCGCGCAGGCAGCTTGCGCAGGAGGGCGCGAGGGCGCGCCAGCCGGGGCGGCCCCAGGCGGCGTCGGCCAGCGCGCAGGCCACCGTGCCGCAGGCGCAGGGGCCGACGGTGGCGGTGCGGATCCGCTGCCGGGCGTAGCGGAAACCCCGCTCGAAGCGGAGGTAGCGGCCGAGCACCGTCACCTCCAGCAGGACGGCCGACCGGTGCTCGGCCGTACACAGCAGCGCCTCGGCCGTCGAGCGGTCGTGCACGCAGTGGAAGCCGCAGTCGCAGCGGCGGTGCGGTGCCCGGTGCCGCAGGCCGTAGACGCAGGACGCGTCGGCCAGGACCCCGTACGGCAGCGCGCCGCCCAGCGACACACCGGTGAAGCCCGCCCGGGTGCCGTCGTGGGACAGCACCGGGTGGGCGATCTTGTATCCGGTCGGCGGCTCCGCAGGGCGTTCCTCCGGGAGCCGCAGCCTCATCGGGCGGCCGGGGCCTCTTCGGGCGCCCTCAGTTCCTCGATCTCCTCGGGCAGTCGCAGGTCCGGCTCGTCGATGCCCTGAGCCTCCGCCTGCGGCCGCTCCTGCGCGACTCCGGTGGCGAGTGCCTTGCCGAGCTTCATGACGCCTCCCATGACCAGGTGCCGATGACCGTCCTGGCCATGGTGACCCATGGACACCCCATCTGGACATAGGGCCTGACCCGGCGGACCCCACCCCGTCCTCTCAGCAATGCTTATCGATACAGCGTAGGAAATTTAAGTGGAGCTTCACGGTGATGGTGCCGAGACTACTCCCATGACGTATCCCGGCCCCTCGGCCCCACCCTTCGGCCGCGCTCTCTGCGCGATGATCACGCCCTTCACGCAGGGCGGCACCCTCGACCTCGACGGCGCCCAGCGGCTCGCCGAGCGGCTCGTGGCCGAGGGATGCGACGGACTGGTGCTGTCCGGCACCACGGGCGAGTCGCCGACGACCTCGGACGCCGAGAAGGCGGACCTGGTGCGCGCGGTGCGGGAGGCGGTGGGCGGCCGGGCGACGGTCCTGACCGGCGTCGGCACCTTCGACACCCGGCACACCGTGGAGCTCGCCCTCCAGGCCGAGAAGGCGGGCGCGGACGGCCTGCTGGCGGTCAGCCCCTACTACAGCCGGCCCCCGCAGGACGCCGTCGAGGCACACTTCCGGCAGCTCGCGGACTCCGTGGGACTGCCGATCGCGCTCTACGACATCCCCGGCCGCACCGGCACCCGCATCGAGCCCGACACGATGCTCCGCCTCGCCGAGCACCCGAGGATCGTCGCGGTCAAGGACTGCTCCTACGACTTCCTGGCCGCCCAGAAGGTCATCGCCGCGACGGAGTTGGCGTACTACGCGGGCTGCGACGAGCACAACCTCGCCCTGTACGCGGTGGGCGGCGCCGGATACGTGAGCACCGTCGCGAACCTCGCCCCCGCGCAACTCCGCGCGGTCCTCGACCTGTTCGACGCGGGCGACACGACCGGCGCGGCACGCCTCCAGCGACGCGCCACGCACCTCATCGAGTCGACGATGTCGGCCGGCCTGCCCGGCACGGTCACCGTGAAGGCCCTCCTCGACGAACTCGGCCTGCCCGCGGGCCCGGTCCGCGCACCGCTGCTGCCCGCCGACCGGGGGACGGTCGACGGGCTGCGGGCGGCCTACGAGGAGCTGACGGCCGGCTGATCAGCGCTCGGCGAAGACGGGCTCCCACTGCACCTGGCCGGTCTCCGGATGGTCCCGGACGCCACTCAGGGGTACGACCTTGCTGCTGCCGATCGTGACCAGCACGAGCCGGTCCTTGTACGGCTCGTTCAGGCCGGTGGCCCGCTCCCAGGCGATGAGCCGCTGGTCGTCGACCCAGGCGAGCAGTTCGGAGCCGCGGACCTTGGTGATCTCCTTGCCGGTGAGGGGGTCCTTGACGGCGGAGTACGACTGGCCGGGCAGGGTCTTCCCGGACTCCGGGGCGACGCCGGGATCGATCTCCTCGGCCAGGCCACTTGCGGCCAGCTTGCCGTTCGGGGACAGTCGCGCGGGCACGTCCCAGCGCAGGTACTCCTCGTTCGCGGGCGCGGCGGTCTCCTTGCCCGACAGGTCGTAGAACGTCGGCCGGACGAGGGTGTCGAGGCCTCCGCCGGCCGCGTACAGGTGCTGGTCGTCACGGGTGAAGGCGAAGTCGGCGCGGCCCCCCGCGGAGGAGTTCGGGACCGGGTGCCAGACGCCCCCGCCCCCCGCGGCCAGGTCCAGGAGGACGAACCCGGTCCGGCTCATCCTGTTCATGGACGCCCACGCGCCCTCGCTGTCCCCGGGGTTCTTGAACTTCTCGAGCGCGTCGGGGTGCTCGGAGTACGTCGTGGCCACCAGCTCGGTCCCGCCGTTCGAGAACGCCAGCCCGCCGACCCCCTTCCCGACCGGGATCCACCGCTCGACCTCCCCCGTCGCGAGGTCGAGCAGCCCGATCCGGGCGGCGGGCAGGGTCCGCTCCAGCACGGCGGCGGTCTTCAGGCCCGGCGCCACGGCGACGAAGGACCACCGGGTGTCCTTCTCGTACCTGCCGGTGTCGGGATCGAGCAGCCAGTAGGTCCGCTCGAGGGTCGCCTCCTTCTTGTTCTTCGCCACGAGCGCCGTCGTCCAGTACGCGGCGAGCGCGGACCGCCCGGCCGCGATCAGGTCGCTCGGCGGCGACTGGTCGGGGTGGGCGCTGACGCCGTCCTGCTGCGTGACGCTCGCGGGGCGTGTGTCGTCGCGTCCTTCGTTCAGCAGCGGCACCGCCACCGAGACGGCCACCACGGCCGCGGTGGCGGCGGCGACGGCCACGAGCCGGCGGGTGCGGCGGCGCCGGCGGACGGCCAGCACCCGGTCGGCGAACCCCGCTCCGGCAGGCGGCTGATCGACGGCCAGCTCCCGCAGGGAGTCCCGCACAAGTTCCTCGACGTTCACGGGCGTACCTCCACGGGTGTGTAGTCATGAGCCGGCGGCTGCCGGGTGTCCTCGCCGCCGCTCAGGGCGGCCAGTTCGGGCGCGAGGGTGCGCAGCCGGGCGAGCGAGCGGTGGGCCGTGGACCGTACGGTGCCGACGGAGCAGCCCAGGATGCGGGCCACGTCCGCTTCGGGCAGGTCCTCGAAGTAGCGCAGCACCAGCACGGTGCGCTGCCGGGCGGTGAGCCGGGCGAGCGCGCCGCGCATCACGAGCCGCAGCTCGGCGGCGGACGAGGCGTCGGCGTCCGCCCGCCCCTCCGGCGGCTCGGCGACGCTCAGCTCGCGTCGGGGCCACTTCAGCCGCCACCGGCTGATCTGCTGCCGGTACAGGATCCGCCGTACGTACGCCTCGGGTTCGTCGATGCGGTGCCAGCGGCCGGCCGCCTTGATCAGCGCGTTCTGGAGCAGGTCCTCGGCGGTGTGCCGGTCCCCGCCGCTGAGCAGCACGGCCGTCTTCAGCAGCGCGGACGACCGGTGCTCCACGAACTCCCGGAAGCTGTCCTGCGCTTCGGCATCCATCGTCACCTTCTCTTCCCCCGGGGCGGGCCCTGTGCCCGCCCCCTGCCCCTTGTGACGCGTGCGGCGCCGGGCCGCTATGCCTGTCCGTCCGAGGAGTTTCGGCGCGCCGGTGCCCCGGACATGGGTGAGCGCCCTCCCGCGCTGTGCGGAAGGGCGCTCACCGTCGGGCGCGGGGCGTCAGTTGTGGCTGTGCAGGATCTCGTTCAGGCCGCCCCAGACCGCGTTGTTCGGGCGGGCCTCGACCGTGCCGGTGACCGAGTTGCGGCGGAAGAGGATGTGGGAGGCGCCGGACAGCTCGCGGGCCTTGACGATCTGGCCGTCGGGCATGGTGACGCGGGTGCCGGCGGTGACGTAGAGCCCCGCCTCCACCACGCACTCGTCGCCCAGCGCGATCCCGACGCCCGCCTCGGCGCCGATGAGGCAGCGCTCGCCGATGGAGATGATGACGTTGCCGCCGCCGGACAGGGTGCCCATGGTGGAGGCGCCGCCGCCGATGTCGGAGCCGTCACCGATGACGACACCGGCGGAGATCCGGCCCTCGACCATGGAGGTGCCGAGCGTGCCCGCGTTGAAGTTGACGAAGCCCTCGTGCATGACGGTGGTGCCCTCGGCGAGGTGCGCGCCGAGCCGTACCCGGTCCGCGTCGGCGATCCGGACGCCCTTGGGGGCGACGTAGTCCGTCATGCGCGGGAACTTGTCGATCGAGGTCACCTGGAGGTGCAGTCCCTCGGCGCGCGCGTTGAGCCGCACCTTCTCGACGTCGTCGACGGCGACGGGGCCGAGCGAGGTCCAGGCGACGTTGGCGAGGAAGCCGAACATGCCGTCCAGGCTCTGGCCGTGCGGCTTGACGAGCCGGTGCGAGAGCAGGTGGAGCCGCAGGTAGACGTCGTGGGCGTCGATCGGCTTGGCGTCCAGCGAGGAGATGACCGTACGGACCGCGACCACCTCGACGCCGCGCCGGGCGTCCGGCCCGATCGCCTTCGCGGCACCCTCGCCGAGCAGCTCGACGGCCGTCTCGGCGGACAGCCGCTCGGTACCGGACGGACCGGCCTCCGCCTTCAGCTCGGGAGCGGGGAACCAGGTGTCGAGAACAGTGCCGTCGGCGGCGATCGTGGCGAGGCCGGCGGCCACCGCCCCGGTGGTGCTGGGTGCAGTCGTGTCGGTCATGAGGGCAACCTAACCGTCCGGAGCCCGAGGAGGCCAACCAGCGACCCGGCGTCTCAGGTTCCGAACCGGGCGCCGGGCTGCTCGGTGCCGGGGACTGCGCGCGTGTCGGCGCGGCGCCGCCGGTCAGCGGCCCGGGCGGCCGGGGGCGCCGGCACTCGCGCCTGCGGAGAGGACCCGCCCCAGCACCTCCCGCGCGTACGCCTCGTCGTACTCCCCGTCGGTCAGCAGCACCTGGAGGCAGATCCCGTCCATCAGCGCCACCAGCGCCCGCGCGGTGACCCGGTCGGTGCGGCGGGCCAGCCGTTCGGCGAGGTCCTCGGCCCACTCCGCGGCGACCGGCCGGAGCGCGGGGCGCCGCAGGGCGGCGAGATACAGCTCGTACTCCAGCTCCACGCCGGTTCGGTCCCCCGCGAGCCACTCCCCCAGCCACCCGGCGAGTTCGGCGGCGAGATCCGCGTCCGGGTCCTCCAGGCCGCCCCGGGAGGCGATCACCTTGGCGAAGCCCTCGTTCGCCTGCCGCAGGGCCGCGACCATCAGCTCGTCGAGGGTCTTGAAGTGGTACGTGGTGGAGCCGAGCGGCACGTCCGCCTCGGCGGCGGCGCTGCGGTGGCTGAGCCCCGCCAGCCCCTGGCGTCCGACGACCCGGATCGCCGCGTCGATGATCCGCTGCCGCCGCTCGGGGTCGTGGCGCCGGGGCATCAGTGCGCCCCGCCCAGGTTCAGCACGACCACCCCGACGATGATCAGCGCGATGCCGGCGGCCTTGGCGGTCGTCATGCCCTCTCCGAGGAAGACCATGCCGATGGTGGCGATGGTCGCGGTGCCGACCCCGGCCCAGATCGCGTACGCGGTGCCGACCGACACCGACTTCAGGGTCTGGGCGAGCAGCGCGAAGGAGACGACGTAGCCGAGGACGGTCAGCATTGACGGCAGCAGCCGGCTGAAGCCCTCGCTGTACTTCATGGCGGTCGTCGCGGCCACTTCGGCGGCGATGGCTCCGGCGAGCAGCACGTATCCCATGTGTACGAGCGTACACAACGCTATGTACGACCGTACACAACCACGATCGCGCAGCCCCGGGCGGTGACGCGCCCGGTTCGGCGAGGAAACGATCTGGAAACCGCTCTCTCAAAGGGGCTGCTTGCCGAGCACACCGTCCACTACTGTGCCGTCTGCTTCACCGTTCAACCTAACCCCCCTCACATCCGCGGCCTGTTCATGGGATCCGCCGGAGGAACCGCGCATGCCAGAAACCCAGAACCGTCCGTCTCAGCCGTGGGAGAACGGGTGGCACCCCGACACCTCCCGGGCCCCCGGGACCCGACGGCTCTATCTCGCGGGCGTGCTGGCGGTGGCCACGATCGTCGCCTGCGTCGGCGCGATCGCCTGGACGGACAAGGGCCCTGACACCCTGTCGGGCCCGGCCGCCGGGGACACCACGGCGTCGGACGGTCTGATCTCCTTCGCCACCCCGACCGGCACCGAGACCGTCCCGCCGAAGGGCAAGAGCGGCCTGATCACCGCCGAGGCCACGACGTCCGCCCCGCGCCAGCAGGGCTCCACGCCCTCCCCGGCCCCGGAGCCGTCGTCCAAGGCCCCCTCGCCGCACCCGAGTTCCCCGGCCACCCAGAAGCCGGCGGCCACCTACCGCTCGGTGCGCTCGGTCAACTACCCGGACCGCTACTGGCACGTGAGCGGCGGCTCTGTGAAGCTCGACCGGGTCGGCGGCTCGGAGTCCCGTGCGGACTCCACCTTCAAGCTGGTCAAGGGCCTGGCGAACGGCTCCTGTTACTCCTTCGCCACCCACGACGGCACCTACCTGCGCCACCGCAGCTTCGTCCTGGTCGCCGAGCGCGACGACGGCTCGTCCCTGTTCCGCCAGGACGCCACCTTCTGTCCGCGGTTCTCCCCGGTCCACGGCGCGACCATGCTGGAGTCGGCGAACTACCCGGGCCGCTTCCTGCGCCACCAGAACTTCCAGCTGCGCCTTGACCCCTACCAGAACAGCGACCTGTACCGCGCCGACTCGGCGTTCCAGCTGGTCGGCGGACTGGCCTGAACAACGGAGAAAGCGGCGGCACCCCGTCGGGGCGCCGCCGCTTTCTCGTGGTGGACTCAGACGTTGAAGCCGAGCGCCCGAAGCTGCTCCCGGCCATCGTCAGTGATCTTGTCCGGGCCCCACGGCGGCATCCAGACCCAGTTGATGCGCAGCTCGTTGACGAGGCCGTCCGTGGCGGACTTGGCCTGGTCCTCGATGACATCGGTCAGCGGACAGGCCGCCGAGGTCAGGGTCATGTCGATCGTCGCGATGTTCGCGTCGTCGATGTGGATGCCGTAGATGAGGCCGAGGTTCACGACGTCGATGCCCAGCTCGGGGTCGACGACGTCGTACAGGGCCTCGCGGACTTCCTCTTCGGAGGCCGGCTTCATCTCAAGGGTCTCGCTCATGCCGTCTTCCTTTCGGCGTCGGCCCCACCCAGGGCCTGGGCCGTCGCGTCCTTCCACGCCATCCAGCTGAGGAGGGCGCACTTGACCCGGGCCGGGTACTTGGAGACACCGGCGAACGCGACCGCGTCCTCCAGCACCTCCTCCATGGCGTCGTCGGGCTCGATCCTGCCCTTGGACTGCATCAACTCCAGGAACGTCTCCTGGATCTTCTGCGCGTCCGCCAGCTCCTTGCCGACCAGCAGGTCGTTGAGCACGGAGGCCGAGGCCTGGCTGATCGAGCAGCCCTGGCCCTCGTAGGAGACGTCCTCGATCTTCGTGCCGTCGTACTTCACGCGCAGCGTGATCTCGTCGCCGCACGTCGGATTGACGTGGTGCACCTCGGCGTCGCCATCCCGCAAGCCCCGCCCGTGCGGGTTCTTGTAGTGGTCCAGGATGACTTCCTGGTACATCGAATCAAGCTTCACGACCAGCCCCTCAGCCGAAGAAGTTCCGTACGTGCTCCAGACCGTCGACCAAGGCGTCGATCTCGGCCGGCGTGGAGTACAGGTAGAACGACGCTCGCGTGGTCGCAGGAATTCCGTACCGGAGGCAGACCGGGCGGGCGCAGTGGTGACCCACGCGGACCGCGATGCCCTCCTCGTCCAGCACCTGACCCACGTCGTGCGGGTGGATGTCCCCGAGCGTGAAGGAGATCGCCGCACCCCGGTCCTCGGCCGTGGCGGGGCCGATGATCCTCAGGTCCGGGACCTCGCCGAGCCGCTTCACCGCGTACTCGGTGATCGCGTGCTCATGGGCGAGGATCTTGTCCATGCCGATCGAGGTCAGGTAGTCGATCGCCGCGCCCAGACCGACCGCCTGCGCGATCGGCGGGGTGCCCGCCTCGAACTTGTGCGGGGCGGGAGCGTACGTCGACGAGTGCATCGACACCGTCTCGATCATCTCGCCGCCGCCCAGGAACGGGGGCAGGTCCTCCAGGAGCTCCTGGCGGCCCCACAGCACGCCGATGCCGGTCGGACCGCACATCTTGTGCCCGGTGAACGCCACGAAGTCCGCCTGGAGCGACTGCACGTCGAGCGGCATGTGCGGCGCCGCCTGCGAGGCGTCGATGCACACCAGCGCGCCGACCTCCTGCGCCCGGCGCACTATCGCCTCGACCGGGTTGACCGTGCCGAGGATGTTCGACACCAGCACGAAGGAGACGATCTTCGTCTTCTCGGTGATGATCTCGTCGATGTTGGAGAGGTCGAGCCGGCCGTCGTCGGTCAGGCCGAACCACTTCAGCTTCGCGCCCGTGCGCTGCGCCAGCAGCTGCCACGGCACGATGTTGGAGTGGTGCTCCATCTCCGTGATGACGATCTCTGTCTCGTGGTCCACGCGGTAGGGCTCGTCGGCCCAGCCCAGCATGTTCGCGACGAGGTTGAGCGACTCGGAGGCGTTCTTGGTGAAGATCACCTCGTCGCGCGAGGGCGCGTTGATGAACTCGGCGACCTTGTCGCGCGCGCCCTCGTACAGCGCCGTGGCCTCCTCGGCGAGCACATGCACACCGCGGTGGACGTTGGCGTTGTAGCGCTCGTAGTACTCGCTCAGGGCGTCCAGCACCTGACGCGGCTTCTGCGAGGTCGCCGCGTTGTCCAGGTACACGAGCTTCCTGCCGTCGTGGACCTGGCGGTCCAGGATGGGGAAGTCCTTGCGGAGCGCCTCGGTGTCGAGGAGGCCCGGCAACTGCGTCACGCTGATACGCCACCCTTCGTGTATGCCTCGTAGCCCTCGTTCTCCAGCTTGTCGGCGAGCTCGGCGCCGCCGGACTCGACGATGCGGCCGCCGGAGAAGACGTGGACGAAGTCGGGCTTGATGTAGCGCAGGATGCGCGTGTAGTGCGTGATCAGCAGGGTGCCGACCTCGCCGGTCTCGCGGACGCGGTTGACGCCCTCGGAGACGATGCGCAGCGCGTCGACGTCCAGACCTGAGTCCGTCTCGTCGAGGATCGCGATCTTCGGCTTGAGCAGCTCCAGCTGGAGGATCTCGTGGCGCTTCTTCTCACCGCCGGAGAAGCCCTCGTTGACGTTGCGCTCGGCGAAGGCGGGGTCCATGTTCAGGCGCTGCATGGCCTCCTTGACCTCCTTCACCCACAGGCGGAGCTTGGGGGCCTCGCCGCGGACGGCGGTGGCGGAGGTGCGCAGGAAGTTGGAGACCGAGACCCCGGGGATCTCGACCGGGTACTGCATCGCCAGGAAGAGGCCCGCGCGGGCGCGCTCGTCGACCTCCATCTCCAGGACGTCCTCACCGTCGAGGGTGACGGTGCCGCCGGTGATCGTGTACTTCGGGTGACCCGCGAGCGAGTAGGCGAGCGTCGACTTGCCGGAGCCGTTGGGGCCCATGATGGCGTGCGTCTCGCCCTGCTTCACGGTGAGGTCGACACCCTTGAGGATTTCCTTCGTGCCGTTCTCGACCTCGACGGTGACGTGCAGGTCTCGGATTTCAAGCGTTGCCATGGGTGCCTCAGGACTCCTGGGAGAGGGAGACGAGCACATCGTCCCCTTCGATCTTTACGGGGTATACGGGGACGGGGCGCGTCGCGGGAAGGCCGGACGGCTTGCCGGTGCGGAGGTCGAACGCGGAGCCGTGCAGCCAGCACTCGATCTGGCAGTCCTCCACCTCGCCCTCGGAGAGCGAGACGTTCGCGTGCGAGCAGATGTCGTGGATCGCGAACACCTCCCCCTCGGTACGGACGACCGAGACCGGCGTGCCGTCGAGTTCCACCCGCTTGGGGGTGTCCTCCTCCAGCTCGCTCAGCCCACAGGCGCGTACGAAGGCCATCAGACGGACGCCTCCAGCTCTTCGTCGATCTTCTCGAGCAGGCGGGCCTCGATGTCGTCGACGTCGATCTGCTGGACCAGTTCGGCGAAGAAGCCGCGGACCACCAGGCGGCGGGCCTCGTCGGCCGGGATGCCGCGGGCCATCAGGTAGAAGAGCTGCTCGTCGTCGAAGCGGCCGGTCGCGGAGGCGTGGCCGGCGCCGACGATCTCGCCGGTCTCGATCTCCAGGTTCGGCACGGAGTCGACACGGGCGCCGTCGGTGAGCACCAGGTTGCGGTTCATCTCGTAGGTGTCGGTGCCCTCGGCCTTGGCCTCGATCAGCACGTCACCGATCCACACGGCGTGCGCGTCCTCGCCCTGGAGCGCGCCCTTGTAGACGACGTTCGACTTGCAGTGCGGGGTGTTGTGGTCGACCAGGAGACGGTGCTCCTGGTGCTGGCCGGCGTCCGTGAAGTACAGGCCGAACAGCTCGGCCTCGCCGCCGGGACCGGCGTACGCGACGCGCGGGTGCAGGCGGACGAGGTCGCCGCCGAAGGTGACCACGAACGACTTGAAGGTGGCGTCCCGGCCGATCAGCGCGTTGTGCTGGGCCACGTGCACGGCCTTGTCGTCCCAGTCCTGGACGGAGACGACGGTCAGCTTGGCGCCGTCGCCCAGGACGTAGTCGACGTTGGCGGCGAGCACCGCGTCACCGGTGTGGTCGATGACGACGACGGCCTCGGCGAAGGCCCCCAGCTCGATCACCTGGTGGGCGAAGGTGGTGCCGCCCTCGCCGTGCACGGCGATCCGGATCGGCTCGGTGAGCACCGTCTCCTTGGGGACGGTGATGACACCGGCCTTCTCGAAGGCGGAGTACGCCTGGGCGGCGACGCGGTCCACCGGGGTGCCCGCCCTGCCCAGGCGGGCGTCGTCACGGCCGACGGTCTCGACGGTGACGCCCTCGGGGGCCTGCACGTCGACCTTCACGCCGTCGCCGCTAGCGACTGCGGTGCCGTCGTGCAGCCCGCGCAGGCGCTCCAGCGGGGTGAACCGCCACTCCTCCTCGCGGCCGTGCGGGACCGGGAAGTCCGCCACGTCGAAGGAGGGGGGCGCGCTCATGCGCGTGGCGACGGTCGACTCGGCCGCCACCGCGATCGAGCCGGCGGTGGTGGATCCCACCGCGATGTTCTGAGCCTCAGCCATGGCTGTCGGTCTGCTCTCTTCCTACGTCAGAAATCTGCTGCTGCTTCTGCACGGGGCGGTCAGCCGACCGCGCCCTCCATCTGCAGCTCGATCAGCCGGTTGAGCTCCAGGGCGTACTCCATCGGCAGCTCCTTGGCGATGGGCTCCACGAAGCCGCGCACGATCATGGCCATCGCCTCGAACTCGGTCAGACCACGGCTCATCAGGTAGAAGAGCTGGTCCTCGGAGACCTTGGAGACGGTCGCCTCGTGGCCCATGGACACGTCGTCCTCGCGGACGTCCACGTAGGGGTAGGTGTCGGAGCGGGAGATGGTGTCGACGAGCAGCGCGTCGCACAGCACGTTCGACTTGGATCCGTGGGCGCCCTCGCCGATCTCGACGAGACCGCGGTAGGAGGTGCGACCGCCACCGCGCGCCACCGACTTGGAGACGATGTTGGAGGAGGTGTTCGGCGCCATGTGGACCATCTTGGAGCCGGCGTCCTGGTGCTGGCCCTCGCCCGCGAAGGCGATGGACAGGGTCTCGCCCTTGGCGTGCTCGCCCATCAGGTAGACGGCCGGGTACTTCATGGTGACCTTGGAGCCGATGTTGCCGTCGATCCACTCCATGGTCGCGCCCTCGTACGCCACGGCGCGCTTGGTGACCAGGTTGTAGACGTTGTTCGACCAGTTCTGGATGGTCGTGTAACGGCAGCGGGCGCCCTTCTTCACGATGATCTCGACGACCGCGGAGTGCAGGGAGTCCGACTTGTAGATCGGGGCCGTGCAGCCCTCGACGTAGTGGACGTAGGCGTCCTCGTCGACGATGATCAGCGTCCGCTCGAACTGGCCCATGTTCTCGGTGTTGATCCGGAAGTAGGCCTGGAGCGGGATCTCCACGTGCACGCCCTTCGGCACGTAGATGAAGGAGCCGCCGGACCACACCGCGGTGTTCAGCGACGCGAACTTGTTGTCGCCGACCGGGATGACGGTGCCGAAGTACTCCTTGAAGAGCTCCGGGTGCTCCTTGAGGGCGGTGTCGGTGTCCAGGAAGATGACGCCCTGCTCCTCCAGGTCCTCGCGGATCTGGTGGTAGACGACCTCGGACTCGTACTGGGCCGCGACACCGGCGACGAGGCGCTGCTTCTCCGCCTCGGGGATGCCGAGCTTGTCGTACGTGTTCTTGATGTCCTCGGGCAGGTCCTCCCAGGACTCCGCCTGCTTCTCCGTGGACCGCACGAAGTACTTGATGTTGTCGAAGTCGATGCCGGAGAGGTCCGAGCCCCAGTTCGGCATGGGCTTCTTGTCGAAGAGGCGCAGGCCCTTGAGGCGGAGCTTGGTCATCCACTCCGGCTCGTTCTTCTTCGCCGAGATGTCGCGGACGACGTCCTCGTTGATACCGCGCCGCGCGGAAGCGCCGGCCGTGTCGGAGTCGGCCCAGCCGTATTCGTACTTGCCCAGGCCCTCGAGCTCAGGGTGGGCAGTCTCCGTGGGGAGAGTCATGCGGGGTTCCTCCCGGCCGTGCTTGCGGATGCGTTGTGTGTGGTGTGGGAAATCTTGGGGATGAACGTCGTGCAGACGCCGTCACCGTGCGCGATGGTCGCCAGTCGCTGGACGTGCGTGCCGAGCAGCTGGGAGAAGATCTCGGTCTCCGCCTCGCAGAGCTGCGGGAACTTTTCCGCGACGTGGGCGACGGGGCAGTGGTGCTGGCACAGCTGCTCGCCGACCGGTGCGCTGCGCGCCGTAGCAGCGTACCCGTCCGCGCTCAGGGCCCTGGCCAGGGCTTCGGTGCGCTCCTCGGGGGCGGCGGACTCGATGGCCCTGCGGTACGCGGTCGCCTGCGCGGCGATCCTGGCGCGCGCGAAGGCGACGACGGCCTCGTCCCCGCCGAACCGCTCCCGGATGAAGGTCAGGGCGTCCGCGGCGAGCTTGTCGTAGGACTGGTCGAAGGCGTCACGGCCGCAGTCGGTGAGCGCGAAGACCTTGGCGGGACGACCGCGTGTCCGCGCTCCGTAGACCTTCTGCTCGCGTGCCGCCACGACGTCGTCGGCGACCAGCGCGTCGAGATGCCTGCGGACGGCGGCCTGGGTCAGGCCCAGCCGGCCGGCCAGCTCGGCGACGGTCGAGGGCCCGTGATCCAGGATGGAGCGCGCGACCCGGTTGCGGGTGGACCGCTCACCGGTCGCGAGTTCCTCCTGCCGGGCCCCCGTGGGGGTCTCCGGAACCTCGCCGACGTTTTTCACAACGCCATTGTTGCGTAATTCCTCAAGGCCCGGCAAGCCGCGTCCGAGCCCCGGACGGTGCGGTGCGTCACTTAGGTAAGGCTGACCTGACCTGCGAGAACGATCTTTGATCGATCAAATCGGTGGCATCACCGGGCACCTTCCTGGACACTCCTCAACCATGTCCGCACCCCCTCCGACCGGCCCTCTTGTCACCCGGGGCACCCTCGCCGCAGACCTGCGCGAACTGGGCGTCCAGGATGGCGAGACCCTCCTCGTCCACTCCTCCCTGAAGTCGCTCGGCTGGGTCTGCGGGGGCCCCGTGGCCGTCGTCCAGGCGCTGCTCGACGCCCTCGGACCGAATGGCACCCTCGTCGTCCCCACCCAGACCGGGGACCTCTCCGACCCCGCCCTGTGGGCGAACCCGCCCGTGCCCGAGGAGTGGTGGGACACCATCCGCACCGCCATGCCGCCCTACGACCCCCTGCTCACGCCCTCGCGCGGGGTCGGCGTGCTCCCGGAGACCGTCCGCACCTGGCCGGGCGCTCTGCGCAGCGCGCACCCGCAGACCTCGTTCGCGGCGCTCGGCCCGCGCGCCGCCCAGGTGCTGGACGGCCACGCCACCGACTGCCGGCTGGGCGAACGCAGCCCCCTCGCCCGTCTGGAGGCGCTCCCCGCGCGCGTGCTGCTCCTCGGCGCCGGCTACGACACCTGCACCAGCTTCCACCTCGCCGAGTACCGCATCCCCTCGCCGCTGGTACGGGTCGGCCGCCCGGGCCCGGCAGGCTGGGAGACGGTGACCGAGGTCGCGATCTCCTCGGACCGCTTCGACGAACTGGGCCACGACTTCGAACGGGACCGCCCGGTGGTGCGCGGCACGGTGGGCGCGGCCGCCGCCCGGCTGTTCCCGGTGGCGGACGCCGTCGCCTACGCGGAGCGGTGGCTGGCGACCCACCGCCCCCCTGAGGAGGAGTTCCCGTACCCGGCCGCCTGAGGGGCCGCGCACGTACCTAGACTCTTGAGTCATGCGAAGTGAGCCCGTGGTCCAGGTCCAGGCCCTGGTGAAGCGGTACGGCGACAGAACCGCGGTGAACGGCCTCGACCTGGTGGCCCGGGCCGGTGTGACCGCCGTGCTCGGCCCCAACGGGGCGGGCAAGACGACCACCGTCGAGACCTGCGAGGGATACCGCCGACCGGACTCCGGCACGGTGCGCGTCCTGGGCCTCGACCCGGTCCGGCACTCCCGCGAGCTGCACACCCGGATCGGCGTGATGCTCCAGTCCGGCGGCGTCTACTCGGGCGCGCGGGCGGAGGAGATGCTGCGCCACGTCGCCAGGCTGCACGCCCACCCGCTGGACGTGGACGCGCTGATCGAGCGGCTGGGTCTGGGCGGCTGCGGCAGAACGACGTACCGCCGGCTGTCCGGCGGTCAGCAGCAGCGCCTGGCCCTCGCGATGGCCGTCGTGGGCCGCCCGGAGCTGGTGTTCCTCGACGAGCCGACGGCCGGCCTGGACCCGCAGGCCCGCCACGCGACCTGGGACCTGGTGCGCGACCTGCGGACGGACGGCGTCTCGGTCATCCTCACCACGCACCACATGGACGAGGCCGAACAGCTCGCCGACGACGTGGCGATCATCGACGCGGGCCGGGTCATCGCCCAGGGCTCCCCCGAGGAGCTGTGCCGCGGCGGCGCCGAGAACACCCTCCGCTTCAGCGGCCGCCCCGGCCTGGACGTGGGCTCCCTGCTCAAGGCCCTCCCGGCCGACTGCACGGCCGCGGAGCTGACCCCGGGCTCCTACCGGGTCGGCGGCAAGGTGGACCCGCAGCTGCTGGCGACGGTGACGTCGTGGTGCGCGCAGCACGGGGTGATGCCGGAGAGGATCTCGGTCGAACGGCACACGCTGGAAGACGTGTTCCTCGAACTGACGGGCAAGGAGCTGCGCTCATGACGACCACAGGCACCGGGGTGTACTCCCCGAAGCCGGGTGCGGCTCCCCTGGGGCGGATGATCGCCGCCCAGGCCGCGCTCGAGACGAGGATGCTGCTGCGCAACGGCGAGCAGCTCCTGCTGACGGTGGTGATCCCGACCCTGCTGCTGGTGCTCTTCAGCTCGGTGGACGTCGTGGACACCGGCGCGGGCGAGGCGGTGGACTTCCTCACCCCCGGCATCCTCGCCCTCGCGGTCATGTCCACGGCCTTCACCGGCCAGGCCATCGCCACGGGCTTCGAACGCCGCTACGGCGTCCTGAAGCGCCTCGCCGCGTCGCCGCTGCCCCGCTGGGCCCTGATGACGGCCAAGACGGCGTCGGTGCTGGTCACGGAGGCCCTCCAGATCGTCCTGCTGACGGTGATCGCCTTCGCCCTGGGCTGGTCACCGCACGGCAACCCGGCGGCCGTCCTGCTCCTGCTGATCCTCGGCACGGCCGCCTTCTCGGGCCTCGGCCTGCTGATGGCGGGCACCCTGAAGGCGGAGGCGACCCTGGCCGCGGCCAACCTCGTCTTCCTGCTCCTCCTCGTGGGCGGCGGCGTGATCGTGCCGATGGACAAATTCCCCTCCGGCGCCCAGGACGTCCTCGGCCTGCTGCCCATCTCGGCCCTCTCGGACGGCCTGCGGGACGTCCTCCAGCACGGGGCCGGGACGCCGTGGGGCGACCTGGGGATCCTCGCGGTGTGGGCGGTGGTCGGACTCGCGGCGGCGGGCAGGTTCTTCCGCTGGGAGTAGCGCGTCTCACGCGCCCCTCGTGAAAGCGTGCACAAGCGGCCCCCTACGATGGACCCGTGCCAAAGATGACCCGCGCCGACGCCACGGCGGCCGTGCGCAATCCGCTCGCCTTCATCGCCGCGCGCTGGACCCCGGACCCCCGGACGGTGCAGCGGGCGGCTCTCGCCGCGCTCGTCATGTCGGTGGTCATCGTGGTCACCGGCGGGGCGGTGCGGCTCACCGGATCGGGCCTCGGCTGCCCGACCTGGCCGAAGTGCACCGAGGACTCGATCAACAACACCGCCGCGATGGGCATCCACGGCTACATCGAGTTCGGCAACCGCATGCTGACGTACGTGCTGTGCGCCGCCGTCGGCTGGGCCATCATCGCCGCGCGCTCGGAGAAGCCGTACCGGCGCGGCCTGACCCGGCTGGGCTGGGCGCAGTTCTGGGTCGTGATGGGCAACGCGGTCCTCGGCGGCATCGTGGTCCTGGTCGGCCTCAACCCGTACACGGTCGCCGCGCACTTCCTGCTGTCGACGGCCCTGATCGCGGTGGCCACCGTGATGTGGCAGCGCACCCGGGAGGGGGACGGGCCGCCGCGTCCGCTGGTCGGGACGTCGGTGCAGCAGCTGGTGTGGGTCCTGGTCGGCGCGTCGGTGCTGCTGATCGCGGTCGGCACCGTGGTGACCGGTTCCGGCCCGCACGCGGGCGACTCCAGCGAGGTCGAGCGGATGCCGCTGGACTGGGAGACCGTCAGCAAGCTGCACGCCGTCCTGGCCTGGATCGTCGTCACGCTGACGTTCGCCCTGTGGTTCGTCCTCAAGGCCGTCGACGCCCCGAAGGGCCCCCTGGCCCGCACCCGCGACCTGTTCCTGGTCCTGCTCGCCCAGGGCGTCATCGGCTACGTCCAGTACTTCACCGACCTGCCCGAGATCCTGGTCGGCGTCCACATGCTCGGCTCGTGCCTGGTGTGGATCGGGGTCCTTCGGGTGCTGCTGGCACTGCGGGAGCGCCCGGCGCAGGAGATCCGGCTGCCCGATCAGGCGTACGCGGCCACCAGTTCGTCGATCGCGGGCCCCAGGTAGCCCCTGGCCAGCTCCCCCCTGCGCGCCGTCCACTCCTCGGTGGGCGGCGCCGGCCGCTCCTCGTAGCGCCGCCGCCGGATGTCCTCGACCACCTCGACGGGCGCGCCGAGTTCCGGCAGCAGGTCCAGCGCCTCCCGCTTGGAGATGAGCCTTCCCCCGCGCAGGGTGGCGGCCGCGCGGGCGAAGGTCGTCAGGCCCACGTCGATCCACGGGTCCTGCCGCCACAGCTCGGCCCTGTCCACCATGGGCCGCCAGAAGTCGCGCTGGTCACGGACGACGAACGCGTCCAGTTCCAGGTCGGACACCGGTGGCAGCAGTCCGGCGGGCGCCTTCCCGTGCAGCACCCGTCCGAAGGTGTGCAGTTCCCGCCGGGTCACCGGGGTGACGGGCCGCTTGAACAGATGCTCGTGCGCCCAGGTCAGATGGCGCCGGTCGGGGCCGTCGAGGGTGTCCGGGGTCAGATAGGTGCAGTGCAGCTTCGCCGCGAGGGGCTCGTCCCGCAGCCGGGCGTGCAGCGTCGCCAGCCGCCACAGCGGCGGTTCCTCCAGTACGGCGATCAGGTCCAGGTCGCTGCGGCCCTCCTGGTAGTCGCCGCCCGCGAGCGAGCCGTGCGCCCAGACGGCGACCGGGTCGAGCGGGGCGAGGCCGGCGAGGAAACGGTCGAGCAACGCGTCGGTGCGGGTGGGTGCGGTGCGTAAGTCGTCGGTCTGCATCCGTCCAGTCTGGACAGTCCGGCCGCGGCTGTGAACCGGGCGTCACTCCAGCCCGTACACCCGGCGCGCGTTCCCCGCCGCGATCAGCCCCGCGACCCGCTGCGCGTCCGCCAGCGACCACGCCCCCTCGGCGACCCAGGTGCCGAGCACCCGTGCCAGCGCCTCGCGGAACAGCCGGGCGCCCACGACGTGCAGTTCGGGCAGGCCCTGGGCGCCGCTGGAGAAGAGGATCTTGCCGAAGGGGGCCAGTTCCAGGATCTCGGCGAGGACGGTGGCGGCGCGGGCGCCGGTGCGCACGAGGGCGGCGCCGGAGTCGGCGTACACATGCGGGAAGACCCCGGCCAGGTGGGCGGCGTGCCGGTGGTACGGGTAGCCGTGCAGCAGGACCAGGTCGGTGCCGAGCCCGGCCGTGGCCCGGACGAAGTCGGTCAGCAGGACGGGGTCCGTACGGTCGATGCGCAGGCCCGGTTCGCCGAGCCCCGCGTGCAGTTGCAGGGGCAGCCCCGAGGCGATGGCGATCCACAGCAGGTGCCGTAGGAGGACGGGGTCGGACAGCTCGCCGCCCACCCTGCGGTCCGCCAGCCAGCGGCCCGCCGCGCCCCGCACCTCCCCCGGCCCCGGCGGCTCGGGCGCCAGCGCCAGTCCGTGCCGTACGCCGGCCACGGAGGTGAAGGCGACCGCGCCGACCGCCGCGCCGTGCACGGACTCGGCGAGGTTGGCGAGGAAGGACTCCACGGTGCCGGAGGTGTCGGCGACCTGTTCGGCGAGGAGTTCGAGCCGCACGATCTCGCGGGCCTCGGCGGCGGAGGCCCGTGCCATCTCGTCGGGGCCGGTCAGATCGCCGGGCAGCCCGGTGTCGACGAGGAAGGTCGTGATGCCGCTGCCCCGCAGCAGCCTGCGCCCCGCCTCCAGTACGCCGAGTTCACGGCGCCGGGCGAGATAGCGGGCGGGCGGGCAGTGCGGTTCCAGACCGAGCAGCGGGGGGCACAGGCGCCGCACCGCGAAACCGGTCTGGGTGTCGAAGAGGGTCGTACCGGGGGCGGGCGGCCCCTCGGTACGGGCCAGCTGGGCCTCGAAGGTGCCGAGGCCCAGCTCTGTTCTCAGTACGCCGTGGCAGTACTGGTCCACGAGGGACGGCGTCTCGATCATCCGGGCTCCCGCGGCTGGACCGTGTCGTTGCTACGGGGCCTAACGGGTGAACGGGGCTTCAGGTGTTGCTGTCGCACACCCGGTGTGAAAGCGGAGCGGGTCAGGTGTTCTTCGGGCCGCCGAGCTGGATCCCCGCCATCCGGGTCCACTCGTACGGGCCCGTGCGCACCTTCGCCGCGAACTCGCCGTCGAAGTCCTCGTGCAGGGTGATGCCGGCCTTCTCGACGGCGTTCCGGGCGATCTCGGTGCTGGGGGCCACCAGGTTGCCCCATTCGCCGTCCTCGCCGACGAGGGCGATCCGGGCCCCGCGGTCGCCGAGGTAGGCCACCTGGCCCTCGGCGCCGCCGTGTGCCTTGGAGAAGGCGCTGATCTGCTTGGCCAGTCGGGTCGCCGTGCGCTCGGCCTTCGCGTCAACCGCTTGCGTGTCTGCCATGCCCAGGATGCTACCGACGGGTAGGTCGAACGGCGACGGCCGGGGTGCGTGGCCTTGACCACGCACCCCGGCCGTCGGGGCGTCTCGGGCGTGTCAGCGCAGGAACGGGTCCACCGCGACCGCGAGGAAGAGGATCGACACATAGGTGATCGACCAGTGGAACAGGCGCATCTCCTTGAGCTTCGCGCCGGTCGCCTCGGCCTTGGCCCGGTTCTGCAGCCCGTGCGCCTCCCACAGCCAGAAGCCGCCGGCCAGCGCCGCCACCAGCGTGTAGAACCAGCCCGTGTAGCCGAGCGGGGTCAGCAGCAGCGAGACGGCGACCATGACCCAGCTGTAGATGACGATCTGCTTGGCGACCACCTTGTTGGAGGCGACCACCGGCAGCATCGGCACACCCACGCGCGCGTAGTCCTCCTTCACCTTCATGGACAGCGGCCAGTAGTGCGGCGGCGTCCAGAAGAACATCACGAGGAACAGGATGACCGGCGCCCACGACATGGAGTTGGTGACGGAGGACCAGCCGATCAGCACCGGCAGGCAGCCGGCGATGCCTCCCCACACGATGTTCTGCGAGGTGCGGCGCTTGAGGATCATCGTGTACACGACGACGTAGAAGAGCAGCGCGCCGAGGGACAGCCAGGCGGACAGCCAGTTGACGGCGAGGCCGAACAGCAGCGTGGAGACGATCGCGAGGGTGATGCCGAAGGCGAGGCACTCGCGCGGCGACACCATGCCGGTGACCAGCGGTCTCTGCGAGGTCCGGTCCATGAGCGCGTCGATGTCGCGGTCGATGTACATGTTCAGCGCGTTGGCGCCGCCCGCGGAGAGGTAGCCGCCGACGCAGGTGAGGAGCACCAGCGTCAGGTCGGGCACCCCCTGCTCGGCGAGGAACATCACCGGGACCGTGGTGATCAGCAGCAGCTCGATGATCCGGGGCTTGGTCAGCGCCACGAATGCCTTGACACGGGCCCCGAACGGCCGGTGACTCGAGCTCTTGCTCTCCCCCAGCACCCCGGCTGGACGGGATTCGACGGCCGTCACGCACACCCCTACAGAGACATCCCAGCAAGCCCCACCCTGTGAAGTCCCGGTAAAGGCTCGCGCGTACCACGCCACTGTAGACGTTGCCCATACCCCGACATTCGCGGGGGTGGGGTCGTGTTGGGCGGCGCCCCCGTACGAGGGGATCCGCGCGCCGCCCGGGCGCCCGTCGGCGCCGCGCGCAGGAGCCGGTCGGCACCCGATCGGGTGGCTGCCGGACGAGCCGATCGGCACTCGGTTGAGCACTCGAACGAGCGGGTCCGTATTCAGTTGCCGAATGCGTGACGGCCCAGTCGGGAGGCGGATCGTCACGACTCCCGGCAGTCTGGAATGACGCGAAAAAACGCACGTACATACGGGGGTAGGCTCGACAACGGCCGGGGCGTCCCGTGCACCGGCATTTCGACATGCGTGACATGTGGAGAGGAGCCCTGACCCAGGGTGAGCACCAAGCCGACCAGCACAGACCTCGAGTGGACCGAGTTGGACCAGCGGGCCGTCGACACCGCCCGCGTCCTGGCCGCCGACGCCGTACAGAAGGTCGGCAACGGCCATCCCGGTACGGCGATGAGCCTGGCTCCCGCCGCCTACACCCTCTTCCAGAAGGTGATGCGGCACGACCCCGCCGACCCGGAGTGGGTGGGGCGTGACCGCTTCGTGCTGTCCGCGGGCCACTCGTCCCTGACGCTCTACACCCAGCTGTACCTGGCCGGCTTCGGCCTGGAGCTGGACGACCTCAAGTCGTTCCGGACCTGGGGCTCCAAGACCCCCGGTCACCCGGAGTACGGCCACACCAAGGGCGTCGAGACGACGACCGGCCCGCTCGGCCAGGGCGTCGCCAACGCGGTGGGCATGGCCATGGCCGCCCGCTACGAGCGCGGTCTGTTCGACCCGGAGGCCGCCCCCGGCGAGTCCCCGTTCGACCACTTCGTGTACGTCATCGCCGGTGACGGCTGCCTCCAGGAGGGCATCTCCGGCGAGGCGTCCTCGCTGGCCGGGCACCAGAAGCTGGGCAACCTGGTCCTGCTGTGGGACGACAACCACATCTCGATCGAGGGCGACACCGAGACGGCCGTCTCCGAGGACACCGCCAAGCGCTACGAGGCGTACGGCTGGCACGTGCAGCGCGTCGAGCCGCAGGCCAACGGCGACCTCGACCCGGTCGCGATCTTCGACGCCATCCAGAAGGCCAAGGCGGTCACCGACAAGCCGTCCTTCATCGCGATGCGCTCGATCATCGCCTGGCCGGCCCCCAACGCGCAGAACACCGAGGCCGCCCACGGCTCCGCCCTCGGCGACGACGAGGTGGCGGCCACCAAGCGCGTCCTCGGCTTCGACCCGGAGCAGACCTTCGAGGTGGCCGACGAGGTCATCGCGCACACCCGGCGTGCCCTGGACCGCGGCCGCGACGCCAAGGCCGAGTGGGAGAAGCAGCTCCAGGAGTGGCGCAACAACAACGCCGAGCGCGCCGCCGAGTTCGACCGCATCGTCGCGGGTGAGCTGCCCGCGGGCTGGGAGGACAAGCTCCCGGTCTTCGAGCCCGGCAAGGCCGTCGCCACCCGTGCCGCGTCCGGCAAGGTGCTGCAGGCGCTCGGCGCGGTGATCCCCGAGCTGTGGGGCGGCTCCGCCGACCTGGCCGGCTCGAACAACACCACGATCGACAAGGACAGCTCCTTCCTGCCGGCGGACAACCCGCTGCCGGAGGCGAACCCGTACGGCCGCACGATCCACTTCGGCATCCGCGAGCACTCCATGGCCGCGGAGATGAACGGCATCGCGCTGCACGGCAACACCCGGATCTACGGCGGCACGTTCCTCGTCTTCTCCGACTACATGCGCAACGCCGTACGGCTCTCGGCGCTGATGCACCTGCCGGTGACGTACGTGTGGACGCACGACTCCATCGGTCTCGGCGAGGACGGCCCCACCCACCAGCCGGTCGAGCACCTGGCCTCGCTGCGCGCCATCCCGGGCCTGAACGTGGTCCGCCCGGCCGACGCCAACGAGACCGCCATCGCCTGGCGCGAGATCCTCAGGCGCTACACCAAGGTCTACGGCAAGGGCGCCCCGCACGGCCTGGCGCTGACCCGTCAGGGCGTGCCGACCTACGCCCCCGACGAGGAGGCCGCGAAGGGCGGTTACGTCCTCTTCGAGGCGTCCAACGGTGCCCCCGAGGTCATCCTGATCGCCACCGGTTCCGAGGTGCACGTGGCCGTCGAGGCGCGCGAGCAGCTGGAGGCCGACGGTGTGCCGACCCGGGTGGTGTCCATGCCGTCCGTGGAATGGTTCGAGGAGCAGGACCAGGGGTACCGGGACAGGGTTCTGCCGCCCTCCGTCAGGGCTCGGGTCGCGGTCGAGGCCGGTATCGGTCTCACCTGGCACCGTTTCGTCGGGGACGCCGGTCGCATCGTTTCCCTGGAGCACTTCGGTGCTTCGGCGGACGGAAAGGTCCTCTTCCGCGAGTACGGCTTCACTGCGGAGAACGTGGCCGCGAAGGCGCGGGAATCCCTCGCCGCCGCACAGCGCTGACGCTCACACACGACACGTAGGAGATGTAATTCCATGACAGACGCACTCAAGCGCCTCTCCGAAGAAGGCGTCGCGATCTGGCTGGACGACCTGTCGCGCAAGCGGATCACGTCCGGCAACCTCGCCGAGCTGATCGACCAGCAGCACGTCGTGGGCGTCACCACCAACCCCTCGATCTTCCAGAAGGCGATCTCCGAGGGCGACGGCTACGACCAGCAGCTCTCCGACCTGGCCTTCCGCAAGGTGTCCGTCGAAGAGGCCCTCCGCATGATCACGACGGCGGACGTCCGGGACGCCGCCGACATCCTGCGCCCGGTCTTCGACGCCACCGGCGGCCAGGACGGCCGGGTGTCGATCGAGGTCGACCCGCGCCTGGCGCACAACCTCAAGGCGACGGTCGCCGAGGCCAAGCAGCTCGCCTGGCTGGTGGACCGCCCCAACACCCTCATCAAGATCCCCGCCACGCAGGCGGGCATCCCGGCGATCACCGAGGTCATCGGCCTCGGCATCAGCGTCAACGTCACGCTGATCTTCTCGCTGGAGCGCTACCGCCTGGTCATGGACGCCTACCTGGCCGGTCTGGAGAAGGCCAAGGAGCGCGGCCTGGACCTGTCGAAGATCCACTCCGTGGCGTCCTTCTTCGTGTCCCGCGTGGACACCGAGATCGACAAGCGCCTCGACGCGCTCGGCACCGACGAGGCCAAGGCCGCCCGCGGCAAGGCCGGCCTCGCCAACGCGCGCCTCGCCTACCAGGCGTACGAGGAGGTCTTCTCCTCCGACCGCTGGGCCGCCCTCGACCGGGCGCAGGCCAACAAGCAGCGCCCGCTGTGGGCCTCGACCGGCGTGAAGGACCCCGCCTACAAGGCGACCCTGTACGTCGACGAGCTGGTGGCGCCGAACACGGTCAACACCATGCCGGAGGCCACACTGCGGGCCACCGAGGAGAGCGGCGAGATCCGCGGCAACGCCGTGGCCGGCACCTACGAGCAGGCCCGTGCCGAGCTCGACGCCGTGGAGAAGCTCGGGATCTCCTACGACGAGGTCGTGCAGCTCCTCGAGGACGAGGGCGTCGAGAAGTTCGAGGCGGCCTGGAACGACCTGCTGAAGTCGACCGAGGCGGAGCTGCAGCGCCTCGCCCCCTCGGAGGACTGAGACCTTGCCGGCCTTTTCCGGTTCCGGGGCGAACCCGCTTCGTGACCCCGCCGACCGACGGCTCCCGCGTATCGCGGGGCCGTCGGGCCTGGTCATCTTCGGCGTCACGGGCGATCTGTCCCGGAAGAAGCTCATGCCCGCCGTGTACGACCTCGCCAACCGGGGTCTGCTGCCGCCGGGTTTCTCGCTGGTCGGTTTCGCCCGGCGGGAGTGGCAGAACGAGGACTTCGCGCAGGAGGTCCACGACGCCGTCAAGGAACACGCCCGTACGCCGTTCCGCGAGGAGGTCTGGCAGCAGCTCATCCAGGGGATGCGCTTCGTCCAGGGCACCTTCGACGACGACGACGCCTTCGAGCGGCTGCGCGGCACCATCGAGGAGCTCGACAAGGCCCAGGGCACGGGCGGCAACTTCGCCTTCTACCTGTCGGTGCCGCCGCGCTCCTTCCCCGTGGTCATCCAGCAGCTGAAGAAGCACGGTCTCGCCGACCAGTCCTCCGGCTCCTGGCGCCGCGCGGTCATCGAGAAGCCGTTCGGGCACGACCTGAAGTCGGCCGAGGAGCTCAACCAGGTCGTCCACGAGGTCTTCGCCCCGGACCAGGTCTTCCGCATCGACCACTACCTGGGCAAGGAGACGGTCCAGAACATCCTGGCGCTGCGCTTCGCCAACCAGATGTTCGAGCCGATCTGGAACCGGTCCTTCGTGGACCACGTACAGATCACGATGGCCGAGGACATCGGCATCGGCGGCCGGGCCGGCTACTACGACGGCATCGGCGCCGCCCGTGACGTCATCCAGAACCACCTGCTCCAGCTGATGGCGCTCACCGCCATGGAGGAGCCCGCCTCCTTCGACGCGGACGCGCTGGCCGCCGAGAAGACCAAGGTGCTCGGCGCGGTCCGGCTGCCGAAGGACCTGGGCCGGGACACCGTGCGCGGTCAGTACGCGGCGGGCTGGCAGGGCGGCGAGAAGGCGGTCGGGTACCTCCAGGAGGAGGGCATCAACGCCAAGTCCAAGACGGACACCTACGCCGCGATCAAGCTGGAGGTCGACAACCGCCGCTGGGCGGGCGTCCCCTTCTACCTGCGCACCGGCAAGCGTCTGGGCCGCCGCGTCACCGAGATCGCGGTGGTGTTCCAGCGGGCGCCGCACTCCCCCTTCGACTCGACGGCCACCGAGGAGCTGGGCTCCAACGCGATCGTCATCCGCGTCCAGCCCGACGAGGGCATCACGGTCCGCTTCGGTTCGAAGGTGCCGGGCACGTCCATGGAGATCCGGGACGTGTCGATGGACTTCGCCTACGGCGAGTCGTTCACCGAGTCCTCCCCCGAGGCCTACGAGCGGCTCATCCTCGACGTCCTGCTCGGCGACTCCAACCTCTTCCCGCGCACCGAGGAGGTCGAGCTGTCCTGGAAGATCCTCGACCCGATCGAGGAGTACTGGGACCAGCACGGCAAGCCGGCCCAGTACCCGGCCGGCACCTGGGGCCCGGTCGAGGCGGACGAAATGCTCGCGCGAGAGGGACGGAGCTGGCGCCGGCCATGAAAATAGACCTCACGGACACCACGGCCAGCAAGATCAACAAGGCACTGGTCAAGGGCCGCCGGGCCATCGGCACACCGGCCGTCGGCATGGTGCTCACGCTGGTCATCGTCACGGACGAGGAGAACGCGTACGACGCCCTGAAGGCCGCCAACGACGCGTCGCGCGAGCACCCCTCGCGCACGCTCGTGGTCATCAAGCGCGTCTCCCGCACCCCCCGCGACCGCACCCAGTCCCGCCTCGACGCCGAGGTGCGGGTGGGCGCGGACGCGGGCACCGGCGAGACGGTGGTGCTGCGCCTGTACGGCGAGGTCGTCGAGCACGCCCAGTCCGTCGTCCTGCCGTTGCTGCTGCCGGACGCCCCCGTGGTCGTCTGGTGGCCGGTGGACGCCCCGCTGGACCCGGCGAACGACCCGCTGGGCGCGCTCGCCCAGCGCCGGGTCACCGACACCTACGCCTCCGAGCAGCCCGTGCGGGACCTCGGTGCCCGCGCGGACACCTACACGCCCGGCGACACCGACCTGTCCTGGACCCGCATCACGCCCTGGCGCTCGATGCTGGCCGCGGCCCTGGACCAGGTCACCGTCGACGTCAACGCCGTCGAGGTGGAGGGCGAGGAGTTCAACCCGAGCTGCGAGCTCCTCGCGATGTGGCTCGCGGACCGGCTGGACGTCCCGGTGAAGCGTTCGCTGTCGGGCGGCCCCGGTCTCACCGCGGTCCGCATGGACACCAGCCACGGTCCCATCACGCTGGACCGCGCGGACGGCTCGCTGGCGACGCTGTCCATCGAGGGCCAGCCGGACCGTGCGGTGGCGCTCAAGCGGCGCGAGACGGCCGAGCTGATCGCGGAGGAGCTGCGGCGGCTCGACCCGGACGACACGTACGCTTCGGCGCTGCGGTTCGGCGTGGAGCGGCTGAACGCGGCTGCGGCGGCCGGGACGCCCGTGGCCGAGGACACCGCTGCGCAGGCGGTCGGGACGCCTGTCGAGAAGGCCGCGAAGGCGCCCGCGAAGAAGGCGGCCGCCAAGCGGGCCACGGCCTCTTCGAGGAAGGCGGCGGCCAAGTGAGCACTCCGCAACTGGTCGTGCACCGCGACAAGGAGCTGATGGCGCAGGCCGCCGCGGCCCGGCTGATCACGAAGATCGTGGACGCGCAGGCCTCCCGGGGCGCCGCGTCCGTGGTCCTCACCGGTGGCCGCAACGGCAACGGCGTGCTGGCCGCGCTGGCGGCCGCCCCCGCGCGGGACGCGATCGACTGGGGCCGGCTCGACCTCTGGTGGGGCGACGAGCGGTTCCTGCCCGAGGGCGACCCGGACCGCAATGTCACGCAGGCCCGTGAGGCCCTGCTGGACGCGGTGCCGCTCGACCCGAAGCGGGTGCACGCCATGCCCGCCTCGGACGGTCCGTACGGCGCCGATGTCGACGCCGCCGCGACCGCCTACGCCGAGGAGCTCGCCCGCGCCGCGGGCCCCGAGAACCACGGCGCGGTGCCGACCTTCGACGTGTTGATGCTGGGCGTCGGTCCGGACACGCATGTCGCGTCGCTGTTCCCGGAGCTGCCGGCGGTACGGGAGATCGAGCGCTCGGTGGTCGGTGTGCATGGCGCGCCGAAGCCCCCGCCGACCCGGGTCACCCTGACCCTGCCCGCCATCCGGGCCGCCCGCGAGGTGTGGCTCCTGGCGGCCGGCGAGGACAAGGCCGGTGCCGTGGCGATCGCGCTCTCGGACGCGGGCGAGATCCAGGCCCCGGCGTCCGGCGCACGGGGCCGGCAGCGCACGCTCTGGCTCCTGGACTCGGCGGCGGCCTCCCAGCTGCCGCGCTCGCTGTACCCGCCGGCGTCGCCCTGAGCGGAGACCGGGTCCGCTTCCCAGCGAGCGGTCCGTCCGGTCCAGTGCCTTCAGCGGGCCGGGATCTCTCCCGGTCCGCTGGAGGAGTGCGCTGGAGACCCGACGGGCGTCGCGTCGGTGGGACCGTGCAGACGCACCCCGCCTCAGCGCCCGTGCGGCCCCGGCCCGTAAGGACTGCCCTGGTTGTAGGGGTTGCCGCCCCGGTGGTACGGGTTGCCCTGGTACGGGCTCCCGGCGGGCGGTCCGTACGGGTTGCCTTGTGGCGGCACGCCCTGTGAGGGCCCGTAGGGATTGCCCTGCGGAGGCCCGTACGGCGGCCCGTACGGCGGCGCCGGACTGCCCGGCGGCATCGGCGGGGGCGGGGTGAGCCGGGGCAGGGTGATCGGGTGGGCCGCCAGCCGGATGCCGTACCGGCGGTCCAGGCGCCGCATCTCCAGCAGCGCGATCGCCGTGACCGTCGTCGGGGCGCCCAGGATGAACAGGACGCCCATGCCGAGACCCAGCCCGTGCAGGTCGCCCGTGACGAGGTCGGGGACGGCCATCAGCCAGGCCGTGACCGAGGCGAGCAGCGGCGGCAGAGCGCGGTGCACACCCGCGGTGCCGAAGAAGTTCGCGCCGACGTGCCAGGCGCCGCGTGCCACGAACCCGATCAGCCACAGCACGATCGGGCCGAGGAGCAGGACGAAGAACCCGGCGCCGCCCGCCGCCCGCAGTATCACCACCGTGAGCACGATCGATCCCACGAAGAGCAGCAGCAGCTTCAGCGAGTTGAACAGCGACGGCTTCAGGCCGCTCACCGAGCCGGTCCGCCGCCACACGAAGAGCATGACGGCGACCGTCAGCGGTGTGATGAACAGCAGGACGACCGACGCCGTCAGCATGTTCTCCAGCATCTCCTCGACGGCGAACCCGCCCTCGACGACGGTGTAGACGCCGATCGCCGCGACCGTCCCGGCGACGAGACGGATCTTCTTCAGCTGCTCCACCGCCGGGTCGACGGACGGAGGGATCCACGCCGGGTGGAACACCGCGCGCGCCGCGTACTTCGGTTTCCACAGCGGCCCCGCCGCCGTCGCGCCGCCCGTCCAACCGCCTTGCGAACCAGCCACTTCGCCCTCCCCCGAGCCATGGCTTCCATGATCGTCGGGGATTCTACGGGAAGCGGCCGGTCACGCGCCGCCCACTTTCCGTACCCGCGGTGATCGTCAACAGCCGCGCAGCTCCCGGTACTTGGCGACGAGCGCCCGGGTCGACCCGTCCAACCCCGGCACCTCGGCGTCCTCGGTGAGCGCCGGTTCGACGCGCTGGGCGAGGACCGGGCTCGACACCCCACTGGTCGAAGGGGCCGAGGTTCCAGACGGCGCACGTTCGCCGTCAACCGGTGTTGATCAGTGCGGGACATGGGCTGTCGTGGCGCCCTCGCGCGGCGCGACCTCAGGTACGTCCGGCTTGAGCACGGGCGTCAGCGCGACGACGGACAGGACGAAGAACCCGGCGGCAAGCAGCGCCGGGGTGTTGAGCCCCCAGGCGGTGGCGACGACACCGCCGAGCAGCGCGCCGAGCGGTGCGCCGGCGACGGCCAGGGTGCGGAAGGCCGAGCTGACCCGGCCCAGCATCTCGGCGGGGCTGCGCTGCTGCATGAGGGTGGTGGTGTTGACGTTCCACACCATGCCCATGAGTCCGAAGACGGCCATCGCCGCCACCAGCGCGGTCAGGCTGCGCACCGACCCCATCACGACGAGGGCGCCGATCTGCACGCTCCCGGCGAGGAGTATCGCCCGCACCCGACCGGCGCGGGAGACCAGCGGGCGGTTCAGCGCTCCCCCGGCCAGGGAACCCACGGTGTAGGCGGTGGTCGCCGCCGCGAACCCGGCCTGGCCCGCGCCGACCCAGTCGGTCGCCAGCAGCACCATGGTGGCGATGAGGGCGCCCACCCCGACGTTGCACAGCGCCGTGGCCGCGCACAGACCACGCAGGGCCCGGTCCCCGCGCAGGGTGCGCAGCCCCTCCGCGATCTCCCGGCGCAGGGTACTGCCGGCCGGTCTCGGCTTCCGGGCGGGGCCGGCGGTGCGCAGGGAGGCCACCAGAGCCGCGGCCACCAGGAAGGTGAGGGCGTCGGCGACGAAGGGCACGGGTGCGCCGGCCACCAGCAACAGGGGGACGATCGGGGCGCCCAGCAGCCCGCCGGCGATCCTCTGCCCGGTCATCAGGCGGGCGTTGGCGCTGCCGAGGGCCTCGCCGTCCACCAGTGCGGGCAGCAGGGCGGTGGACGCGTTGTCGAACAGCGTCTGGAGAGTGGTCAGGGCGAAGGCCAGCGCGATCAGCAGACCGATGGAGGCCTGCCCGAGCGCCACGGCCACCGCGAATCCGGCGACCAGCAGGCCGCGTACGGCGTCGACCGTCCACATCGCGCGCCGCTGGTCCACGCGGTCGGCGACGGCGCCGCCGAGCAGCCCGAAGACGACCCAGGGCAGATAGCCGCAGGCGGTGACCGTCGCTATCGCCAGGGGCTCGTCGGTCAGGGTGGCGGCCAGCAGGGGCAGCGCCGCGGTCCGCAGCGCGTCACCGAAACTGGAGAGCACGGCGGCGCTCCACAACCGCCCGAATCCCCCACGCCACGCGGGTACTCGTACACCCGCAGCCTCGACCGTCACCACAGCTTCCCCCTCACGATGCGCACGCCTTGCGGCATGCCCACACCGTAAAGGTCACCACTGACATCGCGGTGAGCCTGTGGACAACGTGCAAACAGCTCCGGCCAGGCACCTCTCGGTGCCTGGCCGGCTGTCAATTCCTAGATCTCGCCCCGCAGTTTGGCGAGCGCCTCGGCGAGGATCGCCTCGCCGTCCGCGTCGCTGCGCCGCTCCCGTACGTACGCCAGGTGCGTCTTGTACGGCTCGGTGCGCGGCGGGTCCGGCGGGTTGTCCCGGTCCTGTCCGGCGGGGAAGCCGCAGCGCGGGCAGTCCCAGGTGTCGGGGACCTGCGCGTCGCTGGCGAAGCTGGGCTGCGTCTCGTGCCCGTTGGAGCACCAGAAGGAGATGCGCAGCCGGGGCGCGGACTCGCCACGCTCGGCCTCGCCCATCGGCCCCGCCCCGACCCGGCTTCCTCGGATCGCGTTGCCACTTGCCACGGTCGTAACTCCCTGCGTGATGGTGCCGCGAAGCGAGTCGGCGTTTCGCCTCGTTGCGAGCGCCTCAGTCTACGTAAGGCCCAACGCACGTCCAGTGGTTGGAGTTACAACCCTCACACCTAGACGCAAGCCCCATGATAGGCCGCGCTCAGGTGCGCGTACCGAACATGGGGCCTTACGTACGGAAAGTGCGCGCCGGTCAGTTGTTCGTCTTCATGAGAAGGCCGAGCACGATGATGCACGCGAACCACAGCAGACCGACCACGATGGTGATCCGGTCGAGGTTGCGCTCTGCGACGGAGGAGCCGCCGACGGAGGACTGCATGCCGCCGCCGAACATGTCGGAGAGGCCGCCGCCCTTGCCCTTGTGCATGAGCACCAGCAGCATCATCAGCCCGCTGAAGACGATCAGGGCGATCGAGAACCCCATAACCACGGCTGGACCAACTTCCTCGGATCTGGATGGACGACAGGGGCACAGCCACCGGGCTGTGCCCCCGCAAGGGTACGACGGATCGCCGCTACCGCATACTTACTGGTCGCGGAAGCGCACGATCTTGACGAACTCGTCGGCGTCGAGCGAGGCACCGCCCACGAGCGCCCCGTCGATGTCGGCCTGCGCCATGATCTCGGCGACGTTGCCCGACTTCACGGAGCCCCCGTACTGGATGCGGACCAGGTCGGCCAGCTCCTGGGTGTACAGCTCGGCGATCTTGCCGCGGATGGCGGCGCAGACCTCCTGGGCGTCCTCGGCGCCGCAGACCTTGCCGGTGCCGATGGCCCAGACGGGCTCGTAGGCGATCACGACGGACTCGGCCTGCTCGGCGGGGAGGTCCTTCAGACCGCCCTCGACCTGGGCGAGGGTGTGGGAGACGTGGTTGCCCGCCTCGCGGACGTCCAGCTCCTCGCCGACGCACAGGATCGGGGTCAGGCCGTGCTTGTAGGCGGCCTTGACCTTGGCGTTGACGATCTCGTCGGTCTCCGCGTGGTACTGGCGGCGCTCGGAGTGGCCGACGGCCACGTACGTGCACTTCAGCTTGGCCAGCATCGAGCCGGAGATCTCACCGGTGTAGGCACCGGAGTCCTGCGCCGAGATGTCCTGGGCGCCGTACTTGATCTTGAGCTTGTCGCCGTCGACCAGGGTCTGCACGGAGCGCAGGTCGGTGAAGGGCGGCAGGACGGCGACCTCGACGGCCTCGTAGTCCTTGTCCGCGAGGGCGAAGGCGAGCTTCTGGACGTGCGCGATGGCCTCGAGGTGGTTGAGGTTCATCTTCCAGTTGCCCGCCATCAGCGGCGTGCGCGTGCTCATAAAGGGTCAGTCCTCCAGTGCGGCGAGGCCGGGGAGCGTCTTGCCCTCGAGGTATTCGAGGGAGGCGCCGCCGCCGGTCGAGATGTGGCCGAATGCGTTCTCGTCGAAGCCCAGGATGCGGACGGCCGCGGCGGAGTCGCCACCGCCGACGACCGTGAAGCCCGGGGAGTCGAGGAGGGCCTGGGCGACCGCCTTGGTGCCCTCGGCGAAGTCGGGGTGCTCGAAGACGCCCATGGGGCCGTTCCAGAAGACGGTGGCGGCGTCGGTGATCTTCGAGGCGTACAGCTCGGCGGAGCCCGGGCCGATGTCGAGGCCCATCTGGTCGGCCGGGAGGGCGTCCGCGGCGACGGTGGTGGCGTCCGCCGGGGCCTTGGTCTTGAGGTCCGGGAACGCGGGGGCGACCACCGCGTCGACGGGGAGCACCAGCTCCACGCCGGTCTTCTCGGCGCGCTCGATGTACTCGAGGACCGCCGGGATCTGGTCCTCCTGGACGAGCGACTTGCCGATCTCGTGGCCCTTGGCCTTGAGGAAGGTGTACGCCATGCCGCCGCCGATGAGGATCCGGTCGGCCTTGCCGAGGAGCTGGTCGATGACGGCGAGCTTGTCGGAGACCTTGGCGCCGCCGAGGGCGACGACATAGGGCCGCTGGACCTCGTCCGTCAGCTTCTTCAGGACGGCGACCTCGTTCGCGATGAGGTAGCCCGCGGCGTGCGGCAGCCGGGCGGGGAGGTCGTACACGGAGGCGTGCTTGCGGTGCACCGCGCCGAAGCCGTCACCGACGTAGACGTCGGCGAGGGCGGCCAGCTGGTCGGCGAAGGCGCCGCGCTCGGCGTCGTCCTTGGACGTCTCGCCGGCGTTGAAGCGGAGGTTCTCGATGACCGCGACCTGGCCGTCGGCGAGGCCGGCGACGGTGGACGTGGCGGACTCGCCGACCGTGTCGGTCGCGAAGGCCACGTCGGCGCCGAGCAGCTCACCCAGGCGGGAGGCCGCGGGCGCGAGGGAGAAGGCCGGGTCCGGGGCGCCCTTGGGGCGGCCCAGGTGGGAGGCGACGACCACGCGGGCGCCCGCCTCGGCCAGGGCCTTCACGGTGGGCACCACGGCACGGATACGGCCGTCGTCGGTGATGGTCGTGCCGTCCAGCGGCACGTTGAGGTCGGCGCGGACGAAGACCCGCTTGCCGCCTACTCCTTCGGCGAGGAGTTCGTCGATCGTCTTCATGGAAGGGACTCCCGAGGAGGGTGTGGTACTCGGATCGCTCGTGATCCTAAGAGGGCCGTTCTGTACGCGAGTCAGGGCCCGGGCTGCGCGTCCCTGCGCCGCCCGGGCCCTGACTCACATCAAGCTGCCTGCTCTGTCGGTCAGAGCTGGTTGCCGACGAAGACCGTGAGGTCGACGAGGCGGTTGGAGTAGCCCCACTCGTTGTCGTACCAGCCGAGGATCTTCACCGACTTGCCCTCCTGGACCATGGTCAGGGAGGAGTCGAAGGTGCAGGAGGCCGGGTCGCTCACGATGTCCGAGGAGACGATCGGGTCCTCGGTGTAGACGAGGATGCCCTTGAGGTCGCCGTCGTCGGCGGCCTTCTTGAACGCCGCGTTGACCTCGTCCTTGGTGACCTCGCGCTGGAGCTCCACGACCAGGTCGGTGGCCGAGCCGGTCGGGACCGGGACGCGCATCGCGATGCCGTCGAGCTTGCCCTTGAGCTGCGGGAGGACCAGGGCGGTGGCCTTGGCGGCGCCCGTCGTGGTCGGGATGATGTTCTCGGCGGCGGCGCGGGCGCGGCGCAGGTCCGAGTGCGGGAAGTCCAGGATGCGCTGGTCGTTGGTGTACGCGTGGACCGTCGTCATCAGACCCTTGACGATGCCGAAGTTCTCGTCGAGGACCTTGGCCATCGGCGCCACACAGTTGGTGGTGCAGGACGCGTTGGAGATGACGTAGTGGTTGGCCGCGTCGTACTTGTCCTGGTTGACGCCCATCACGATGGTGATGTCCTCGTCCTTGGCCGGAGCCGAGATGAGGACCTTCTTGGCGCCACCGGCGATGTGCTTCTCGGCGTCGGCCTTCTTGGTGAAGATGCCGGTCGACTCGATGACGATGTCGACGCCCAGCTCGCCCCACGGGATGTCCGCGGGGTTGCGCTCGGAGAGCACCTTGATGGTGTGTCCGTCGACCGTGATGGTGTCGGCGGTGTGGGTGACCTCGGCCTTGAGGCGGCCCAGGATGGTGTCGTACTTCAGCAGGTGGGCGGTGGTCGCAGTGTCACCCAGGTCGTTGACAGCCACGATCTCGATGTCAGCACCCTGCTCCAGCAGCGCGCGGAAGTAGTTGCGACCGATACGACCGAAGCCGTTGATGCCTACGCGGATCGTCACGAACCGATCTCCTCGTTGGTAGCCGGCCATGCGGTGCCGGCGAGCTCTGTTTGGGATGTCCCCGACCGCCTACGACCCTACCTCTCCGATGCCTCCGGAGTGACATCGAGATGCCGCATACATGGGCAGGCGGTCCGTACCCGCCAGTAGGGGTACGGACCGCCCGGGCCGGAGGACCCGTTCACTCGAAACGGTCACGGAGGGTCAACAGCCGTTGACCGGCGTGTTCACCCCCCGACCGCGGTGAGCGCCCTGCGGATCAGGGCCGCACGGTCGGCCGCCGCGGTGACGTGCTCCAGGCCGAAGCCCAGCAGCACGGTGTCGTCCGTGGTGATGGCGCCGTACGTCTTGAACAGCTCCCCGGTGCGGGCCCAGTCCTTCACGACCGCCGGGCTGCCCGCGGGCGGCCCCGGAACGCTCCAGGCGCCCAACGACGTCTCGAAGCCCTCGGTCTCGGCGGCCTGGCCGCCGACGACCACGGAGGCGTTGTCGGCGAGGACACCGCGACCGCCGGAACCGGGGTCGGTGATGTAGCTGAGGGAGACCTCGACGGTCTTCCCGGCGTACGCGGAGAGGTCGAAGGAGACCTCCTGCCAGCCGGCCGACGCCCCGGTGAGGCTGTTCCACTGGCCGGTGGTGCCGGTGGGCGTGCAGGCGTCCGCACCGAGCGTCAGATACCGCTTGAGCGCGGGGTGGGCGGCGATGAAGTACCCGGCCTCGCACTCCGCCGGTACGGCGCTGCTGGTCCTGCCGTCCTTGTCGGGGAGCGTGGTCCAGTCGTCGTTGCCGGCCGTGTGCGCCTCCAGCACGGCGTGGTCGTAGCCCTCCTCGGTGCTCCACAGCAGGCGGGTGCGGAGCGTGGGCGCCTGTGCGGCGGTCACCTGGGTGAGGTCGATGGTGCGGGTGAGCCGGTTCCAGGCGTAGTCGGTGTGCGTGACGGCCGCCATGGAGGCGCCTTCGTAGGGCCCGTACGGGTTGACCGTGCCGGGGTAGGTGCCCGCGCCCGCGCTGGCGAACTGCGGGAACGCGGCGACCGACAGGTTGTCCGAGGTGACGCTGAAGGACCCGGCGGTGTCCAGCGGGTTGCCCGGGGCGGCCCCGAGCGGACCGCCGGTCCCGGCGAGTGGGCCGACGCCCTGGAAGGCCGTCGCGCCCGGCAGGGACGTGCGGGAGTACGCGCCCAGGTAGTACTGGCTGAAGTCGTTCGACAGGGTGCCGCCGCCGAGGTCGACGGAGCCGCCCGCCCGCTCGCCCGCCTCGATCAGCTTGCCGCCCTCGTTGAGGAAGGCGCGCAGCTGGAGCTGGGTGGCGTTGCCGGGGACGCTCGCGCCCGTGTGGTGCACGACCGTCCTGAAGTGGTCCAGGACACCGAGCGCGTCCGGCGCGCCCTGGGCCGCCACGTCCCAGACGACCGCCTTGCGGCCGTTGGCCTTCAGCGCCTCGACGTAGGTCTGCGCCTGGGCCGCGGTCGCGCCCTCCTCGGCGACCACGAGCGTGTCCGCGCGCGGGCGTTCGGCGACCGTGTACGTGAAGTGCTCGCTGGAGGTGCGCTTCCCGCTCCTGGTCCGGCCGGTGAACCACACCTCGACCTTGTCGCCCGGATCGCCGTCGGCGACCTTCGCGCGGTACTCGTCGAAGTAGAGGTTGTCGTCACCGCCGTAGGTCTCGCCGCCCTTCCAGGCCCTGAGCGCCATGTCCTCGACCTTGCCGCCGTTGACGCGGTACCTGAGCTCCTTGTCGCGCACGGACTTGCGTACGACGACGGCGACCTCCTGGTCCGCGCCGCGTGAGTACGACGTGGTGAACGGCTTCGGGGTGAAGTCGGCGGCCGTCAGACCGAGCGAGGACTTCGGCCGGTCGGGAGTGACGGCCGACTCGGCGACCGAGAGCGCGAACGGGACGTTCTTCTCGAACTCCTGCTGGATCAGCTTCTCGTCGTCCGGGAAGTGGAAGACCGACTGGCAGTCCGCCGCGTTCCACCGGTCGTTCGGGTCGAGGTCCGACGCGGTCTGGCAGGTCGACATCTCGGGGGTGTACATCGCCAGCCCGTTGACGTTCGACGCGTGGCCGTCCGCCTCGCCGTTGGTGGTGTACAGCTCCGAGGAGACCTGCGGCCGATAGCCGGGGACGGCGGGGTTGTCGGGGGTGCCGGCGAGCGCCTTGTAGAGCACGTCGTCGGGGCTGTCGGTGGCCACCTGCCAGCCGACGCCGTAGAGGATGAGCTCGGCGGCGGAGTGGTAGTTGATGCCGTACGTGAAGCCGATCCGCTTCTGGAAGGCGTCGATGGCCTTCGTCTCGGGCTCGGAGCCGGGGCCGGAGCCGCGGTAGGTGTCGCTGGTGGGGGTGGGCGACGAACCCTCGTTGTCGTAGCCCCACTTGTAGGAGAAGTTGCGGTTGAGGTCGACGCCGTCGCCGACCGCGATGGCGCCGTCGCCGTTGTTGTCCCGCAGGTTCTTGCGCCACAGGCGGGTGTCGTCGCTCTTGAAGGTGTGGTCGTAGCCGTCGGGGTTCGCGGAGATGACGAACCACAGCTCGGTCGTGTCGACGATCTTCTTGATGCGTTTGTCGGTCTTGTAGTGGTCGATGTAGTGGTGGAGCAGCCGCCGGGTCATCTCCGGGGTGATCCACTCACGGGCGTGCTGGTTGGACATGTACAGCACGGAGGGCTTGGCGCCGTCCTTGGTCCTCTTCGCGTTCTTGGTGAGCTTGAGCGCGAGGATGTCCTGGCCGTTGACGGTCTTGCCGATGGAGACGACCTTGGTGAGGCCGGGGTTCTCCTGTCCGGTGCGGAGGATCTCCTCCTTGATGTTCCCGGCCCCGCTGTACGGGCGGTACACGCCCTCGGCGGCGGCCTCGACCCGCTTCTCGGCCTGGGCGGTCAGGGTGTGCTCGGTGAGCTCGACGCCCTGTTTCTCCAGCTTGTCGGCCTGCTGGTCGGTCAGGTACACCTCGACCGTCGCGGTGCCCTTGGCGGGTACCTGCTCGGTCAGTTCATGGCCGTCCTGACCGGCCGCCAGCAGCAGGGGTACCTGCTTGTTGGTGACCTCGGCCCGGAAGACCTTGACCTCGTCGGGATCGGGAGAGCCGGCGCTCTCGGCGGCCTGGGCGATGGGTGCGATGCCCGCGCCGCCGAGAAGAAGCGCGCCCACAGCGAGGATCGGTCTCGCTCTTCGTCTCATGTGCCCCCCTTGCTGGGTCCGCCACAGCAGCGAACAGATGCCAGGCTCATGACAGTTCATGATCCAGTCAAGGGGTCCTCACCCACACGCGAAAGCCGGTGCCGTCACTCCAAGGGAGCAGCGCCACCGGCTTTCTGAGAGCGGATCAGCCCACGAGGTTGTCGGCCATCTCCTCGGTGAGGCTCGATTCCGTGCCCGGGATGCCGAGGTCCTGGGCCCGCTTGTCGGCCATCGCCAGCAGTCGGCGGATACGGCCCGCGACGGCGTCCTTGGTCAGCGGCGGATCGGCGAGCGCGCCCAGCTCCTCCAGGGAGGCCTGCTTGTGGTCCATGCGCAGGCGCCCCGCGGCCGCGAGGTGCTCGGGGACCTCCTCGCCGAGGATCTCCAGCGCGCGCTGGACCCGGGCCCCGGCGGCGACGGCCGCGCGGGCCGAACGGCGCAGGTTGGCGTCGTCGAAGTTGGCGAGCCGGTTCGCCGTCGCCCGCACCTCGCGGCGCATCCGGCGCTCCTCCCAGGCCAGCACCGACTCATGGGCGCCGAGCCGGGTGAGCAACGCGCCGATCGCGTCGCCGTCGCGGACGACCACCCGATCCACACCGCGCACCTCGCGGGCCTTCGCGGCGATGGAGAGCCGGCGGGCCGCGCCGACCAGGGCGAGCGCCGCCTCCGGACCCGGGCAGGTCACCTCCAGCGAGGAGGAGCGGCCCGGCTCGGTGAGCGAGCCGTGCGCCAGGAAGGCCCCGCGCCAGGCGGCCTCGGCGTCACAGGTGGCGCCGGAGACGACCTGCGGGGGCAGACCGCGGATCGGCCGACCCCGCCCGTCGACCAGGCCGGTCTGGCGGGCCAGCTGGTCACCACCGGCCACCACGCGCACCACGTACCGCGAGCCGCGGCGCAGTCCGCCCGGCGCCATCACGATCAGCTCCGAGCTGTGCCCGAAGATCTCCAGAATGTCCCGCTTGAGCCGACGGGCCGCCATCGCGGTGTCCAGCTCCGCCTCGATCACGATGCGCCCGCTCACCAGGTGGAGGCCGCCGGCGAACCGCAGAATGGCGGAGACCTCCGCCTTTCTGCAGCAGGTACGGGTGACGGGGAGCCGGGAGATCTCATCCTTCACCGCTGCCGTCATCGCCATGGGCCGATCCTTCCATGCATCCGAAAAATACGGTCGTACGCGGCGGCCAACAGCTCCGGGTCGTGCCTCGGGGTTCCGTCGGGCCGGGCCACCGGGGCCAGCTCGACCGCGGCGCCGAGCCGCTTGGCGGCATCGGTCAGCGAGTCACGGTCGGGCACGGCGGCCTGGTCGGCCAGCACCACGTCCAGGGCGAGTTTAGGGGCGTGTCGTCCCAAAACCTCCAAATGACGCTGCGGGGAGAAGCCTTCGGTTTCTCCGGGTTGCGGCGCGAGGTTCAGCGAGAGTACCCGGCGCGCCTTCGTCTGGGTGAGCGCGTCCAGCAGCTCGGGGACCAGCAGGTGCGGGATGACCGAGGAGAACCAGGAGCCGGGGCCGAGCACCACCCAGTCCGCGTCCAGGACGGCGGCCACCGCCTCGGGGACGGCGGGCGGGTCGTGCGGTACGACGTGCACGGACTGCACCTCGCCGGGGGTGAGGGCGACGGTGGCCTGGCCCCGGACGGTGTCCACGTCCTCGGGCCGGTCCGGGTCGTGCCCCTTGACCAGGGCCTGGAGCTCCAGGGGCACGGCGGACATGGGCAGCACACGCCCGTGCGCGCCGAGCAGTCTGCCGACCAGGTCGAGGGCCTGGACATGGTCGCCGAGCTGCTCCCACAGGGCCACGATCAGCAGATTGCCGACCGCGTGTTCGTGCAGGTCGCCCTGGGACTGGAAGCGGTGCTGGATGACGCGGGCCCAGGTCTGGCCCCAGTCGTCGTCGCCGCACAGCGCCGCCAGGGCCTTGCGCAGGTCGCCGGGGGGCAGCACCCCCAGTTCGTCGCGCAGGCGCCCGCTGGAGCCGCCGTCGTCGGCCACGGTCACGACGGCGGTGAGGTCGCCGGTGATCCGGCGCAGTGCGGCGAGCGAGGCGGACAGGCCCATGCCGCCGCCGAGGGCGACGACCTTGGGCTGGGCGCCGCGGCGGCGCGGCCTGGCGCCGCGGGCCTCCACGGGCCGGGTCGCGCGTCCCTCGGGCACGACCCGGCGCAGCCTGCTCAGCCGCGGAGAACGTCCGGTCATTCCCGTCCCATGTCCCGGTGTACGACCACCGTCTCCACGCCCTGGGAGGCGAGTCGGGCGGCGAGCTTCTCGGAGGTGGCGACGGAGCGGTGCTTGCCGCCGGTGCAGCCGACCGCGATCGTCACGTACCGCTTGCCCTCGCGGCGGTAGCCGGCCGCGATCAGCTGGAGCAGCTCGGAGTAGCGGTCGATGAACTCCTTCGCCCCGGGCTGGTTGAAGACGTACGCCGACACCTCCTCGTTGAGGCCGGTGAAGGGGCGCAGCTCCGGGACCCAGTGCGGGTTGGGCAGGAAGCGCATGTCCACGACCAGGTCGGCGTCCACGGGGAGGCCGTACTTGAAGCCGAAGGACATGACGGTCGCCCTGAGCTCGGGCTCCTCCTCGCCGGCGAACTGGGCGTCCATCTTGGCGCGCAGCTCGTGGACGTTGAGGCTGGAGGTGTCGATGACCAGGTCGGCGTCGCCGCGCAGCTCGCGCAGCAGCTCGCGCTCGGCGTCGATGCCGTCGACGATGCGGCCGTCGCCCTGGAGGGGGTGCGGGCGGCGCACCGACTCGAAGCGGCGCACCAGGGCCTCGTCGGAGGACTCCAGGAAGACGATCCGCCGGGTGACGTGCTTGGCCTCCAGGTCGGCGAGGGACTCGCGCAGATTGTCGAAGAAGCGGCGGCCCCGGACGTCGACGACGAC
This sequence comes from Streptomyces sp. NPDC020489, assembly GCF_044386545.1. NCBI lineage: Bacteria > Bacillati > Actinomycetota > Actinomycetes > Kitasatosporales > Streptomycetaceae > Streptomyces > Streptomyces sp. NPDC020489. The sequence goes on along the minus strand of NZ_JBIRUZ010000001.1, from coordinate 869,080 downwards.
CGCGATCCGGGCGACGTTGCCCTGGGAGCGGGCGCCGAGCTCCACCATGGTGGGGATCAGCGCGGGCGGCAGGTTGTCGACCACGAACCAGCCGAGGTCCTCCAGACACTTCGCGGCGGTCGACCGGCCGGCCCCGGACATCCCGGAGATGATCACCAGCTCAGGGATGGCCACGTCGGGGATCCCGACGTTGTCGCTGGTCACGCCCGTACTCACCTGTGCTCCGTCTCCGGTGTGGCTCTGTTGTCCGTCGTGCTCGTTCACATTCATGTCTCCTGCCCCCGTCGTTCGTCCGGGGTGCCCGCCGTCACGGGCTCCCCTGTGGAACCCATGGTGCCGGGTTCCTCTTCCATGATCTCTCCAGTAGCTGTGTTCACCGCGGGTGCGGCCGGTGCCGCCTGGGCGAGGGCCACGGCGATGGTCTCAGCCGTTTTGCGGCCTATGCCGGGTACCTCGCAGATCTGGTCGATGGTGGCAGAGCGAAGTTTCTTCAACGAACCGAAATGTTTCAGAAGCGCCTGCTTGCGCGTCTCCCCGAGCCCGGGGACGTCGTCGAGGGGGCTGGCCCGGAACCGCTTGCCCCGCTTGGTGCGCTGATAGCTGATCGCGAAGCGGTGAGCCTCGTCACGGACCCGCTGGAGGAGATAGAGGCCCTCGCTGGTGCGGGGCAGGACGACCGGGTCGTCCTCCCCCGGCACCCACACCTCCTCCAGGCGCTTGGCGAGACCGCAGACGGCGATGTCGTCGATGCCGAGCTCGTCCAGGGCCCTCTTGGCGGCCGCGACCTGCGGCTGACCGCCGTCGACGACGACGAGCTGGGGCGGGTACGCGAACTTCTTGGGGCGGCCGTTGTCCTCGGTCAGCGTGTTCCCGGCGGCGTCCAGGGTGTCACCGAGGGAGCCGGCTTGCGCGGAGCCGTCCGGGAAGCCGGCCGGGGAGCCGATCTGGGAATCGGCCTGGGATTCGGCCTGGGATTCGGCCTGGGATTCGGCCTGAGAGTCGACCTGGGAGCCGATCTGGGAGGAGCCGTCGTCCACCCACTCGCCGGTCCTCCCCTTCTCGGCGATGTACCGCCGGAAGCGGCGGGTGATCACCTCGTGCATGGAGCGGACGTCGTCCTGGCCCTCGAAGCCCTTGATCTGGAACCGGCGGTACTCGCTCTTGCGCTGCAGACCGTCCTCGAAGACGACCATGGAGGCCACGACGTCGTCGCCCTGGAGGTGCGAGATGTCGTAGCACTCGATCCGCAGGGGGGCGCTGTCGAGGTCGAGGGCCTCGGCGATCTCCTCCAGGGCACGCGAGCGGGTGGTCAGGTCGGAGGCGCGCTTGGTCTTGTGCAGTCCGAGAGCCTGAAGGGCGTTGCGCTGCACGGTCTCCATGAGGGCCTTCTTGTCGCCCCGCTGCGGAATGCGCAGCGAGACGTTGGACCCGCGGCGTCCGGTGAGCCACTCCTGGACCGGCTCGACCGGATCGGGCAGCGCGGGGACGAGGACCTCCTTGGGGACGGAGTCGCCGGTCTCCTCGCCGTAGAGCTGCTGGAGGGCGTGCTCGACGAGGGCGCCGGTGGTGATCTCCTCGACCTTGTCGGTGACCCAGCCACGCTGACCGCGCACCCGTCCGCCGCGGACGTGGAAGATCTGCACGGCCGCTTCGAGCTCGTCCTCGGCGACCGCGATGAGGTCGGCGTCGGTCGCGTCGGCGAGCACGACCGCGTTCTTCTCCATGGCCTTCTTCAGGGCCTCGATGTCGTCGCGCAGGCGGGCGGCCCGCTCGTACTCCATCTCCTCGGCCGCCTCCATCATCTGCTTCTCCAGGCGGCGCAGGTACGTCCCGGTCCGGCCGGCCATGAAGTCGCTGAACTCCTCGGCGAGTTCACGGTGCTCCTCGGCCGAGACCCGGTCGACGCAGGGCGCCGAGCACTTGCCGATGTAGCCCAGCAGGCAGGGGCGCCCGGTGCGGGCGGCGTTCTTGAAGACGCCGGCCGAGCACGTGCGGACGGGGAAGACGCGCAGCAGGAGGTCGACGGTGTCGCGGATCGCCCACGCGTGCGCGTACGGCCCGAAGTACCTGACGCCCTTCTTCTTGTGACCGCGCATCACCTGCACACGCGGAAACTCCTCGTTCATCGTCACCGCGAGGTACGGGTAGCTCTTGTCGTCGCGGTACTTGACGTTGAAGCGGGGGTCGTACTCCTTGATCCAGGAGTACTCCAGCTGTAGGGCCTCGACCTCCGTGGACACCACCGTCCACTCCACGGACGCGGCGGTGGTCACCATCGTGCGGGTGCGCGGGTGCAGGCCCGCCAGGTCCTGGAAGTAGTTCGCCAGGCGTTGGCGCAGGCTCTTCGCCTTTCCGACGTAGATCACCCGGCGGTGCTCGTCACGGAACCTGTACACCCCCGGAGAGTCCGGGATCTGTCCCGGCTTGGGGCGGTAGCTGGAGGGGTCGGCCATGTCTCACACCCTACTGGCGGGCGCTGACACTCCGACGAGGCTGTGGACGACGCCGGGCACCGGGTCCGTGGGAGGAGGGCCCACGTCAGGGAGCGTCCGAGGCAGCGGTCAGCCGGGGCGCCCCGTCGCGCGGCCGGCCGTTCTGTCCCTAGCGGAACTCCAGGAACATGGGGCGGGGACGACCTTGCGTGCACGGCAGCTGTCGGGGGCGGGCGGGGCGGTGCGCTGCGGCAGCGGGTCGGGGGGTGCTGCGCTCGGCAGCGGGCCGGCAGGGCGGTGCGCTGCGGCAGTGGGTCGGGCGGCGCTGCGGCGGCGCGTCCGAGGTCGTCGAGTCGGCCCCTCCCGGCACATCCCGGCCAGGAGTGCGTGGCTGTTGGGCGTGAGGTGTTGTCGGGACTTGGTCAACACGCTTCAATGCGGGGGAACTCGGGGCCGTGAAGAACGGCTTACGGATGTGAAGACGCCCCCACACAACCAGGGCGGCCCCGGTGCGAATCCGCGCGAACGGTCTGACCAGCCGTCGCGAACACACAGAAAGGCCCCTGCATGCCGCACGCCACACAGCACGGGGACGTCTCCGCCGTCGCGGACACCGAACTGGACACGGCCCTGCGAGGCGGCCCCTTCCACGTCGCCCTGCGGGCCGCGATCGCCGCCCGGGGGCTGCCGCTCCAGCGCGTGCAACACCATCTGTCGCGCTACGGGGTCAAGGTCGGCGTCACGAGCCTGAGCTACTGGCAGCAGGGGGCGCGGCGCCCGCAGCGCCCGGAGTCGCTGCGCGCGGTGCGGGCGCTCGAGGAAATACTCCAGCTGCCCGAGGAGTCGCTGATACGGCTGCTGGCCGAAGCCGACGCCCACTCCCCCGGCCAACGCCCCGCCGTCCGCTCCTACCGGTCCCTCGTCGAGGCCTCCGGCGCCCTGGAGCGGCTGCTGGCCGAGCTCGACTCCCCGCCCGACGGCGGGCTGCACACCCTCGGCCACCACGAGCGGGTACGGATCGGCGCACGCCGGGAGCTCCTCGGACGCGAGTCCCACCACATCGTGCGCGCCCACATGGACGGCGTCGACCGTTTCGTGGCCGTCCACCACGGCGACCCGGGGTGCGTGCCGGAGCGGATGCAGGTGCACGCCCTGGAGAACTGCCGCACGGGCCGCGTCCGCCTCCACCACGACACCGGTGTCCTCGTGGCCGAGCTGCTCTTCGACACCCGGTTGCGGGCCGGCGACACCTACCTGTTCCGCTACGGCGTCGAGGACGGCACCGCCGGCGTCTCCCGCGAGTACGTCCGAGGCTTCGGGCCCTCCGGCGGGCAGTACGCGCTCCAGGTGCGCTTCGACGAGAACGCCCTGCCCGCACGCTGCCACCGGTTCACCCAGCACTCCGCGGCGGCCCCCCGCAGCGGACGCCAGGACCTGGCCCTCACCGGGACCCACCGCTCGGTGCACATCGTCGAGCCGCGCGTGCGGACGGGGATCGTGGGGATCGGCTGGGACTGGGAGTAAGGGGAGGGGGTGTGCGGGGGCGGGGGCGAGGGTTCGGCGCGCGCCCGGGCGGGGTCACCTGCGAACAAGAGCGACGGGGCCGCGCATAGGCCTGCCCCAGGCCGCGTAAACGCTTGCGCAAGCGTTTACGTCCCGCGTCGGATGCGGTACGTTCCGGGCCTGGGAGAGATCCGGAGGGGGCTTCATGCCGACCATGGCCGACGTGGCCCGCCGCGCGGGCGTGTCCGTGGCGACCGTGTCGCACGTCCTCAACGACACCCGGCCGGTGCTGCCCCGGACCCGCCAGGCCGTGCTGGACGCCATCGACGAGCTCGGCTACACCCCCAACACCCTCGCCCGCTCACTGGTGACCTCCCGAACCCGCTCGATCGGGCTCGCGGTGTCGGCGATCAGCAACCCGTACTTCACGGAGATCCTCCAGGGCGTCGAGGCCGAGGCCCTGGCACACGGCTACAGCCTGCTCATCGCCGACCCGCACGACGACCCGGCCCATGAGCGCAAGGTCGCCCAACTGCTGCACGAGCGACGGGTGGACGGCATGATCGTCGCGCCCTCCGCGAACCCCGCCGAGCTGCTTTCGTATCTCGGCCGCCATCGCGTACCCACCGTGCTCCTCGACCGGGTCGTCGACGCCGAGCCCCGCTTCGACCAGGTCTGCGCCGAGAACACCGCGCCCACCAGCGAGCTGGTCGCCCATCTCGCCGGGCTCGGCCACCGGCGGATCGGGCTGGTGGCGGGACTGGCCGGGCTCAGCACCAGCAGCGAGCGGATCGCCGGCTACCGTGCCGCGCTCGCGGCCACCGGGCTGCCCTACGACGAGGGGCTCGTGGTCCACGGCGACTCCGCGTCGGCCGGCGCCGAGCGGGCCACCGCCGCCCTGCTGTCCCGCGCCGAACCGCCGACGGCGCTCGTCACCGCCAACAACGCGATGACCATCGGCGCGCTGCGCGCCCTGCGCGACCACGGGGTCTCCGTGCCCGGCGACATGGCCCTGTGCTGCTTCGACGACTTCGCCTGGGCCGACCTCTTCTCCCCCCGGCTCACCGCGATCGCCCAGCCCAGCAGGGAGATCGGGGCCCAGGCGGTGCGGGTGCTCCTGGACCGCCTGGCCGATCCGGACCGGCCCGTCAGGACGGTGCGGCTGCCCTGTGCGTTCGTGCACCGGACATCGTGCGGGTGCCCGGAGGGGGCCGGGGCGTCCGAACGGCGGCCGTCCGAAGGGGGCGGAGTGGAAGAGGGGGCTTCGGCGTCCGAAGGAGCCGGGGTGCCCGAAGGAACCGCGGTGTGCGGAGACCCGTTGCGCGGGGGCGCCGTGGGCTCCGAACTTCGCCCGCCCGAGGGGGAGTTGTCGTCACCCCCATCCGTGGCCGTGCCGCCGCGCGGTCCCGCAAGTGCGAGAAAGGAATCCGCTCGTGATCGTCGTCGCCGGTGAGGCCCTCATCGACCTGGTACCGCAGGGCACGGGAGCGCTGGCGGGGCTGAAGCCGGCGCTCGGCGGTGGGCCGTACAACACGGCCGTCGCGCTCGGCCGGCTCGGCTCCCCCACCGCCTTCTGCTCCCGTACGTCGTCCGACGCGTTCGGCGAGGCGCTGCTCGACGGGCTGCGGCAGGCCTCGGTGGACGTGTCGGGAGTGCAGCGCGGTCCGGAGCCGACCACCCTGGCGGTCGCCACGATCGACGCGAGCGGGTCGGCCGCCTACTCCTTCTATGTCGAGGGCACCGCCGACCGTCTGTTCACGGCCCCCTCGGAGCTTCCCGCCGGCACGCGCGGGGTGTCCTTCGGTACCTGCTCGCTCGTCCTGGAGCCGGGGGCCGGCGCCTACGAGGAGCTGCTGCGGAAGGCGGCCGCGCAGGGCGTCTTCACCGCCCTCGACCCGAACATCCGGGCCGGGCTCATCCCCGATCCGGACGCCTACCGGGCCCGGTTCAAGAGCTGGCTGCCCTCGGTGTCACTGCTCAAGCTCTCCGAGGAGGACGCGCTGTGGCTGGGGGGCACACCGCGCGAGTGGCTCGAGGAGGGGCCCTCGGCCGTCGTGATCACCCGGGGCGGTGACGGTCTGACCGCGTACACGCGGGACGGCTCGGTGCACTCCGTGCCGGGCGAGAAGGTCGACGTCGTCGACACGATCGGGGCCGGCGACACGGTGAACGCGGCGCTCCTGCACGGTCTGTCCGCCCAGGACGCCCTGTCCGCCGAGGCGCTCCTGGGACTGGGCGCCGACGGCTGGACAAGGCTGTTGCGATACGCGGCGCGGGCAGCCGCGATCACCTGCTCCCGGGCAGGGGCGGAGCCGCCGTACGCCTCCGAACTCGGGACCTGGTAGGGGGCGTTCGGCACTTCCGCCGATTCCACTGTTGAGGAGTCAAGGTGCGGTGCAGCCGCAGGGAACGGGCGGCTGATCTTGCAACGACCGGCGCCCCGCGGGAAGTTCCCACGGGGCGCCGAACTTTTCCGGATTTCTCGGGATCCGTTCCCGACAGGCCTCAGGCCTTGCGAGCCCGCGTCGCCTTCTTGGCGGGAGCCGCCTTCTTCGTGGCGCCGGCCGCCTTCTTGGCCGCCGCCGCGCCGGTGGCACCCTTGCTCGCGGTCGACTTGGCGGCGGCCGTCTTGCTCGCCGCCGTCTTGGCCGTGGCCGTCTTCTTCGCCGTCGACCTGGCCGCGACCGTCTTCTTGGCCGCCGTCTTGCGCGGGGCCTTCACCGAGGAGGCGTCGCTGATCCGATCGGCACTCAGGATCTCCCGCAGGAACTTGCCGGTGTGGCTGGCGGGGACCCCGGCGACCTCCTCGGGCGTGCCCTCGGCCACGACGAGGCCGCCGCCGGCGCCGCCCTCGGGGCCCATGTCGACGATCCAGTCCGCCGTCTTGATCACGTCGAGGTTGTGCTCGATGACGATGACCGTGTTGCCCTTGTCCACCAGTCCGGAGAGGACCTTCAGCAGCTTGCTGATGTCCTCGAAGTGCAGACCGGTGGTCGGCTCGTCCAGGACGTAGACCGTGCGGCCGGTCGAGCGCTTCTGGAGCTCGCTGGCGAGCTTCACGCGCTGGGCCTCACCGCCGGACAGCGTGGTCGCGGACTGGCCGAGACGGACGTAGCCGAGGCCGACGTCGTTGAGCGTCTTCAGGTGGCGGTTGATCGCCGGGACGGCCTCGAAGAAGTGCATGGCTTCCTCGATGGGCATGTTCAGGACCTCGGCGATGGACTTGCCCTTGTAGTGGACCTCCAGGGTCTCCCGGTTGTACCGGGCGCCGTGGCAGACCTCGCACGGGACGTAGACGTCCGGGAGGAAGTTCATCTCGATCTTGATCGTGCCGTCGCCCGCGCAGTTCTCGCAGCGGCCGCCCTTGACGTTGAAGGAGAAGCGGCCCGGCATGTAGCCGCGGACCTTCGCCTCGGTGGTCTCGGCGAACAGCTTGCGGACGTGGTCGAAGACGCCGGTGTACGTCGCCGGGTTGGACCGCGGGGTGCGGCCGATGGGCGACTGGTCGACGTGCACGACCTTGTCGACGAGGTCGTCGCCCTCCACGCGCGTGTGGCGTCCCGGGACGCTCCTCGCGCCGTTCAGCTCGCGCGCCAGGTGCGTGTACAGGATGTCGTTGACCAGCGTGGACTTGCCGGAGCCGGAGACGCCGGTGACCGCGGTGAACACACCGAGCGGGAACGAGACGTCGATGTCCTGGAGGTTGTTCTCCCGGGCCCCGTGCACCGTGAGGCGACGGGAGGGGTCCTGCGGGCGGCGGACGTCCGGCAGCGGGATCGCCTTCTTGCCGGACAGGTACTGCCCGGTCTGCGACTCCTCGTTGGCGAGCAGCTCCTTCAGGGAGCCGCTGTGCACGACCTTGCCGCCGTGCTCACCGGCGCCGGGGCCGATGTCGACGACCCAGTCGGCGACCTTGATGGTGTCCTCGTCGTGCTCGACGACGATGAGCGTGTTGCCCATGTCCCGCAGTCGGACCAGGGTCTCGATCAGCCGGTGGTTGTCGCGCTGGTGCAGACCGATGGACGGCTCGTCGAGGACGTACAGCACGCCGACGAGCCCGGAGCCGATCTGGGTGGCGAGGCGGATGCGCTGGGCCTCACCGCCGGAGAGGGTGCCGGACGCGCGGTTGAGCGACAGATAGTCCAGGCCCACGTCGACCAGGAACCGCAGCCGCTCGTTGACCTCCTTCAGCACGCGCTCGGCGATCTTCTTGTCGCGGGCGTTCAGCTTCAGCTCGCCCAGGAAGTCCGCGCAGTCGCTGATGGACATGCCGGAGACCTCGGCGATCGACTTCCCCATGATGGTGACGGCGAGGACGATCGGCTTCAGTCGGGTGCCCTCACAGGTGGGGCAGGGCACCTCGCGCATGTAGCCCTCGAAGCGCTCCCGGCTGGCGTCGCTCTCGGACTCGCTGTGCCGGCGCTTGATGAAGGGGACGGCGCCTTCGAAGGGCGTGGTGTAGACCCGCTCGCGGCCGTACCGGTTGCGGTAGCGGACCTCGATCTGGGTCTTGTGCCCGTGGAGCAGGGCCTTCTTGGCGCGCTGCGGCAGGCCCGCGAAGGGGATGTCGGTCCGGAAGCCCAGTGCGTCCGCGAGGGCGCCGACCAGGCGGCCGAAGTAGTCCTTGGTGTGCCCGTGCGACCAGGGGTGGATGGCGCCCTCGTCGAGGGACTTGTCCTCGTCCGGGACGATCAGCTCCGGGTCGACCTCCATGCGCGTGCCGATGCCGGTGCACTCGGGGCAGGCGCCGAAGGGCGAGTTGAAGGAGAAGGAGCGGGGCTCCAGCTCCTCGAAGGACAGGTCGTCGTAGGCGCAGTACAGGTGCTCGGAGTACATGCGCTCGCGCTCGGGGTCGTCCGCGGGCAGGTCGACGAAGTCGAGCACGACCATGCCGCCGGACAGGCCGAGGGCCGTCTCCACCGAGTCGGTGAGGCGGCGCTTGGCGGTGTCCTTCACGGTGAGGCGGTCGATGACCACCTCGATGGTGTGCTTCTCCTGCTTCTTCAGCGTGGGCGGGTCGGAGAGCTGGATGGTCTCGCCGTCCACGCGCGCGCGGCTGTACCCCTTGGTCTGGAGGTCGGCGAAGAGGTCGACGAACTCGCCCTTGCGCTCCCGCACCAGCGGGGACAGCACCTGGAAGCGGCTCCCCTCCGGCAGCTCCAGGACCTTGTCGACGATGGCCTGCGGGGACTGGCGCGAGATGGGCCGGCCGCACTCGGGGCAGTGCGGCTTGCCGATGCGCGCGAAGAGCAGGCGCAGGTAGTCGTAGACCTCGGTGATCGTGCCGACCGTCGAGCGCGGGTTGCGGGAGGTCGACTTCTGGTCGATGGAGACCGCGGGCGACAGGCCCTCGATGAAGTCGACGTCCGGCTTGTCCATCTGGCCGAGGAACTGGCGGGCGTACGAGGAGAGCGACTCCACATAGCGCCGCTGGCCCTCGGCGAAGATCGTGTCGAAGGCCAGGGAGGACTTGCCCGACCCGGACAGGCCCGTGAAGACGATGAGCGAGTCACGCGGCAGGTCGAGCGAGACGTTCTTGAGGTTGTGCTCGCGCGCGCCACGGACGATGAGACGGTCGGCCACGCCGGTCCGCACCTTTCTTGAGAGTGGTGACAGGGGCGAGGCCCCCGTGTCTTCTCACACTAGGGGGAGCCACTGACAACGCCGGTCGGATTCCCGAATGGGACAACAATCCCGGACCATCCAGCATGCCCGACGCCGCTCCCGACCATATAGCACGTGCTTTCGATTAATGGCACTGCTTCACCACCTTCACCCAAAGGTGTGGCGGGACTAATGTCAGCAGCATGATTGATCACGCGCATGACCTGGCGTCTGTACGTGACGCGACGGAACGGCTGCTCACCGCAGCCGCCAAACTGGACAACGCGTCTGTGACGAAGCCGTCACGACTGCCCGGGTGGACCCGCGGCCACGTTCTCGCCCATCTCGCCCGCAACGCGGACGCCCTCGTGAACGTCCTGGAGGGCCGCCCCATGTACGTCAGTGGCGACGCCCGGGACGCCGACATCGGGCGGGACGCCCCGCGCCCCCTCGACGTGCAGCTCGCGGACGTCCGCGACAGCGCCGCCCGCTTCCAGGAGGTGGGAGCCGTCCCCGCCGACTGGTCGCGCGTCGTGCAGCTGCGCAACGGGGTCACCGACGCCGCGGCCCGGGTGCCGTTCCGGCGCTGGGTGGAGGTGGAGCTGCACCACGTGGACCTCGGCATCGGGTACGAGCTGGAGGATCTTCCGGCGGAGTTCACCCAGCGGGAGATCGAGTTCCTCGCCGACCGCTTCACCGGCCACCCCGACGTACCGCCGACCCGCCTCACGGACGGCACGCACGCGTGGACCACGGGACGGGTCGCGGAGGCCGTCGTGGTCACGGTGACGGGCTCCCCCGCCGACCTGCTCGGCTGGCTCGCCGGGCGCCGGGACGGCTCGGTCCTCGGTGTCGAGGGCGGCCGCCTGCCGGACCTCCCGCCGCTGTAGGCCCGGCCCTCGCCGGGGAGGGCCGACGGGACACCTCGACAGCCCTCCCCCGCCCCGCCCGCTATAGGCTGCCGCCATGACGTACAGCGGACAGGTGACGGTCGGCGGCCCGGCGGACGTGCACGAGCTGAAGGACCTGATGATCACCAAGATCGCGGTCGGCCCGATGAACAACAACGCCTATCTGCTGCGCTGCCGGGCCACGGACGAGCAACTGCTGATCGACGCGGCCGACGACGCGGAGGCGCTGCTCGGCACGATCGGCGCCGACGGCATCGCGTCCGTCGTCACCACGCACCAGCACGGCGACCACTGGCAGGCCCTCGCCCGGGTCGTCGAGGCCACCGGCGCCCGTACGTACGCGGGCCGCGAGGACGCCGGCGGCATCCCCGTACCGACCGATGTCCTCGTCGACGACGGTGACACGATCCGGGTGGGGCAGGTGGAGCTGACCGCGCGTCATCTCGTCGGCCACACACCCGGCTCGATCGCGCTCGTCTACGACGACCCGCACGGCCATCCCCACGTGTTCACCGGTGACTGCCTCTTCCCCGGCGGCGTGGGCAACACCCGCCAGGATCCTGAGGCGTTCGCGCGTCTCATCCACGACGTGGAGACGAAGATCTTCGACGCGCTGCCGGACGAGACGTGGGTCTACCCGGGCCACGGCAACGACACCACGCTCGGCGCCGAACGCCCCCACCTGCCGGAGTGGCACGCGCGCGGGTGGTGATCCGCGGGATACGCGGCGCACACGCGCGCCCGTACGCCAGGCGCGGGACGACCGACCGCGGGTTCGGTGCGTAGCCGCTGCCAGCCGCCGGGCACACGGCACACGGCACACGGCACACGGCACACGGCCAGCGTGGAACCCCCCTGTCGCCCGCCCCCCTGCCCCGCCCACCCGGCACGTGTCCCCCTCGCCCGCCCCGTTTGCAACGCGCGCCCACACACCCCACCCCTTTGCGCCCCCGGCGCGCACCTCCTCGCGCGCGCCCCGCGCAGACCGCTCACACGCGCCCCGTGTGAAGCGATCGCTCGCGTCGGCGCCCCGCGCACGCTCCCGGCGCACATCGTTGCGCGGTCAACTGGTGGCAGCCCCGCACAGGATGACGGCTCCTGCGCGGCACGGGCCGCCGGTCTTCCGATCCCTGCCCTCGGCCGGCGGCCCCGGCGACGCGCCCCACGGGCGTTCACAGGGGGCGTTGACAGGCGGCGTTCACAAGAACGCAACACCGGTTCCCAGTATGCGGACAAATCCCGTCGTGACCTCGACAAACGGGGCGACCGGCTGTCAATCTCCCGCCATGCACCTCGCCCCTCGCACACTGCGCCGCGCTGTCGCCGCCGCGACCATAGCCCTGCTCGCCACCGCCGTCGGCTGCGCCCCGCAGCCCGAGGAGGACGCGGCCGCCACACCCTCGGGGTCGTCGGCCGGCACCACGTGCGCCAAGGGCAAGCTGGCCACCGAGACCTCCGGCAAGCTGACGATCGCCACCGACGAACCGGCCTACGAGCCCTGGTTCAAGGACGACAAGCCCGCCAACGGCAAGGGGTTCGAGTCCGCGGTCGCGTATGCCGTGGCGGAGCAGCTCGGTTACGACAGGAGTGCCGTCGTCTGGCAGAGCGTGCCGTTCAACAAGGCGTTCGCGCCCGGGGAGAAGACATTCGACTTCGACATCAACCAGGTGTCGATCAGCGCCGAGCGCAAGAAGGCCGTGGACTTCTCGTCCGGCTACTACGACGTGCGCCAGGCCGTCATCGCCCTCAAGGGCACCAAGGCGGCGAAGGCGAAGAGCATCGCGGACCTCAAGGGCCTCAAGCTGGGCGCGCAGGTCGGCACGACGAGTCTCAACTACATCGCGGACGTGGTGAAGCCGACCCAGGAGGCCGCCGCCTACGCCAAGAACGACCAGGCCAAGTCCGCCCTGAAGAACGGCCAGGTGGACGCCATCGTCGTCGACCTGCCGACCGCGTTCTACATCACCGCGGCCGAAGTGACGGACGCCGAGATCGTCGGCCAGTTCGAGAACCAGGGCGGTACGCCGGAGCAGTTCGGCCTGGTCCTCGACAAGGGCAGCCCGCTGACCTCCTGCGTGACCGAGGCCGTCGACACCCTGCGCGAGAACGGCACCCTGGCGAAGATCGAGCAGCAGTGGCTGTCCGACGCCGTCGACGCCCCGGTGCTCAAGTGACGCTCACGAAGGACGAGTCGGGCGCGCCGTCGGCGGACCCGGGCGATTCGTACACGCCCTCCGAGCGACGGCTCGCGCGGGAGCGCCACCAGCGCGCCCGCTCCCGCCGCGCCACGGCGCTCGGCGCCCTCTCGACGCTCGTCACGGCTGTCGTGCTCTACCTGGTCGTCGTCAACGCGCCCGGCTGGCCGCGCACCAAGGGGACGTTCTTCGACGCGGAGTACGCGCGCGAGGCGCTCCCCAAGGTCCTGGAAGGGCTGTGGCTGAACCTCCGGCTGCTGCTGGTCTGCGGCGTGGCCGTGCTCGTCCTGGGCATGCTCATCGCCATCGCTCGCACCCTGCGCGGTCCGGTGTTCTTCCCGCTGCGCGTGCTCGCCGCCGCCTACACGGACTTCTTCCGCGGGCTTCCGCTCATCATCAACTTGATGATCGTCGTCCTCGGCGTGCCGGCGCTCCGGCTCCAGGGCGTGACCGTCGACCCGGTGCTGCTGGGCGGAACGGCGCTGACGCTGACGTACTCGGCGTACGTGGCCGAGGTGTTCCGCGCCGGCATCGAGTCCATCCACCCCTCGCAGCGCGCGGCGGCCCGCTCGTTGGGCCTCTCCAACCGGCAGACGCTGCGGCACGTGGTGCTGCCGCAGGCGGTGCGACGGCAGGTGCCGCCCCTTCTGAACGACCTGGTGTCGCTCCAGAAGGACACCGGCCTGGTGTCGATCGGCGGCGCGGTGGACGCCGTGCGCGCCGCCGACATCATCGTCGGCCGCAGCCTCAACTACACGCCGTACATCGTCGCGGGCCTGGTCTTCGTCGCGCTGACCATCCCGATGACCCGGTTCACCGACTGGGTGACGGCCCGGATGGACCGGCAGCGGGCCCAGGGAGGGACCACATGAGCGACGCAGACGCGCCGGTGTTGCGGATGGAGTCCGTCCGCAAGACGTTCGGCGGCTCGGTCGTCCTGCGGGACGTGGACCTGGAGGTCGCCCCGCACACGGTGACCGCGCTGATCGGCGCCTCGGGTTCCGGCAAGTCCACTTTGTTGCGCTGCGCCAACCTCCTGGAGGAGATCGACGACGGGGCGATCTGGCTGGACGGCGAGGAGATCACCGATCCGCGGGTCGACCAGGACGCGGTACGCCGCCGTATCGGCGTGGTTTTCCAGGCGTACAACCTCTTCCCGCACATGACCGTGCTGGAGAACATCACGCTCGCCCCGCGGCGGGTGCACGGGGTGTCCCGCGCGGAGGCCGAGGAGCGCGGCAGGGAGCTGCTGGAGCGGCTCGGGCTCGGCGGCAAGGCGGGCGAGTACCCGGACCGGCTCAGCGGCGGTCAGCAGCAGCGGGTCGCGATCGTGCGCGCGCTCGCCGTACGCCCCCGGCTGCTGCTGCTCGACGAGATCACCGCCGCCCTCGACCCGGAACTCGTGGGCGAGGTGCTCACGGTCGTCCGCGACCTCAAGGACGACGGCATGACGATGGTGCTGGCCACGCACGAGATGGGCTTCGCGCGTGACGTCGCCGACCAGGTTTGTTTTCTGGACGGAGGCGTGGTGCTGGAACACGGGACGGCCGAGCAGATCTTCGGCGACCCCCAGCAGGAGCGCACGCAGCGCTTCCTCCGACGGATCGTGGAGGCGGGGCGCCTGTAGAGGGGGCCGAGCGCCGGTAACAGGCGCCCTCCAGGAGGACGGGACTTACGCCTCGGCCTGTCCCGCCCCCGCCAGCGCCGCCACCCGCTCCACGCCGAACGCGTACCCCTGGACGCCACAACCCGCGATGACGCCGTCGGCGCGCAGGGAGACGTACGAGTGGTGCCGGAAGGACTCCCGCTGGTGGATGTTGGAGATGTGGACCTCCAGCACCGGCAGTCCGTCACAGGTGTTGAGTGCGTCCAGGATCGCGACCGACGTGTGCGAGTAGGCGCCGGGGTTGATGACGATCCCGCAGTGGTGGAGACGCGCCTCCTGGATCCAGTCGACCAGCTCGCCCTCGTGGTTGGACTGCCGGAAGTCGACGGTGCCGCCGTGCGCGGCCGCCGTCTTGGCGCACAGGGCCTCCACGTCGGCGAGCGTGTCGGAACCGTAGATCTCCGGCTGGCGCTGACCGAGCAGGTTCAGGTTGGGGCCGTTGAGGATCATGATCGGGGCGTTGGCCAGGGTGCGGGGCACGGTTCCTCCGGTCCGGTGAAGGGTGCGCGATCGCGTGAGGACCGCTGCTCGGACCCGGTTTATCACGGTGCGCCGAGCCGGTGATCACCCCTACCCTCCTGCAATGACGACGATCTCGTACCCGCCCAAGCCCGTGCCCGGCGACCGTGTCGCGGTCGTCTCCGCGGGCGCCGGCCTGCCCGGCCTCTTCCCACGCCCGTACGAACTGGGCCTGGGGCGGCTGCGCGAGGAGTACGGTCTCGAGCCCGTCGAGTACCCGACGACCCGCAGGATGGGCGCGAGCCCGCAGGACCGGGCCGCAGACGTCAACGCCGCCTTCGCCGACCCGGACGTCAAGGTGGTCATGGCCTCCATCGGCGGCGACGACCAGATCACCGTGCTGCCCTTCCTGGACCGGGAGGTGATCCGGGCGAACCCGAAACCGTTCTTCGGGATGAGCGACAACACCAACCTGCTGATGTACCTGCGCAACACGGGGATCGTCGGCTACCACGGCTCGACGGTGATGTGCGAGCTGGGCCGCCCCGGCGCCATGCACCCGCAGACCGCCGCGAGCCTGCGGGCCGCTCTGTTCACCTCCGGTGAGTACGAGTTGCGGCCCGCCGACCGCTGGAACGACGTCAACGGCGACTGGGCGGACCCCGCGACCTTCGACGCGGAACCGCAGAGCAAGCCGGGCACCGGCTGGACCTGGGTCAACGCCGACCGCGTGGTCGAGGGCCGGACCTGGGGCGGCTGCCTGGAGATCGTGGGCTGGCTACTGATGGCCGACCGCGAGATCTCTCACGATCTCGGCGAGTACGACGGTGATGTGCTGATCCTGGAGACGTCGGAGGGTATGCCGAGCGCCGACGAGGTCTTCTGGACGCTCAGGAACATGGGTGAGCGCGGGCTCCTCCAGCGGTTCTCCGCGCTGCTGCTGGGCCGCGCGAGGACATGGTCCTTCGAGCGGCCCAACGGTCCCGAGGAGGCGGCTCGTTACGCCTCCGACCAGCGCGAGGCCGTGCTGCGCGCCATGCGGGCGTACGCCCCCGAGACCCCGATCGTCCTCGACGTCGACCTCGGCCACACCGACCCGCAACTGGTCATCCCCTACGGCGGTCTCGTCCGCGTCGACGGCCCCGCCCGGCGCATCACCGTCACGTACTGAGCCTGGAGCGCCACCGCACGCCCCCCGTAACCCGTGGTGACCGTGGGTGGTTGACGCGGCATGCACGACGTACGCACCGTAAGGGCGCCTTCCATGCTGCGGCTCGCGGCCGCCTCGCTCGCCGGCACGGCCATCGAGTTCTACGACTTCTTCGTCTACGGGACCGCGGCGGCACTGGTGCTGGGGCCGCTGTTCTTCCCGACGTTCTCGACGCTCGCGGGGACACTGGCCGCGTTCGGCACGTTCGGGGTCGGGTTCGTCGCCCGGCCGTTGGGTTCGGTGCTGTTCGGGCACATCGGGGACCGGCACGGGCGGCGGCCGGTCCTCGTCGCCTCGCTGCTGCTGACCGGCGGCGCCACGGTCGCGATGGGCTGCGTACCGACGTACCACTCGATCGGGGTGGCCGCTCCCCTGCTGCTTCTCGTGCTGCGGTTCCTTCAGGGCCTCGGCCTGGGCGGGGAGTGGGGCGGAGCCGTCCTGCTGGCGGCCGAGCACGCGCCACCCGAGCGGCGCGCCCTGTGGTCGAGCTTCCCGCAGATCGGCCCCGCGGTGGGCTTCCTGCTAGCCAACGGCGTCATGCTGGTGCTGTCGGCGGCGCTGACCGAGGCCCAGTTCGCCGCCTGGGGGTGGCGGGTGCCGTTCTGGGCGGCGGGGGCGCTGGCCCTGGCGGGGCTGTGGCTGCGCTCCTCGCTCACCGAGAGCCCGAGCTTCCTCGAACTCGACGACCACGCGCGCGTGCCGCTCGTCGAGGTGGTGCGCCACCACTGGCGGCTCGTCCTGCTCACCGCCGGCGCGCTCGCGGTCGGCTACGCGATCTTCTACGCCGTCACGACCTGGTCCCTCGCCTATGCGACGGAACGGCTGGGGGTGGGCCGTACCGTGATGCTGGCCTGCATCATGGCCGCGGTCCTGGTGAAGGGCTCTCTCACGCCGGTGGCCGCGCTGCTCGGCGACCGTTACGGGCGCCAGCCGCTGTGTCTGGCCGGGTGTGCGGCGGCGGCCGTGTGGATGTTCCCGATGGTGGCGCTGCTGTCGACGGGCGAACCGCTGCTGATGTTCGTGGGGTTCCTGGGCGCCCTGCTCGCGTTCGTCACGATGTTCGCGGTGATCGCCGCGTATCTGCCCGAGCTCTACGAGCCGCGGGTGCGCTGCACGGGCGCCGCGGTCGGCTACAACCTCGGCGGGGTCCTCGGCGGCGCGCTCACGCCGATCGTGGCGACGGCTCTTGCCGAGCGGGGCGGCCGGGTGCCGTGGGGTGTGGGGGCGTATCTGACGGGGATCGCACTGGTGAGCCTGGGCTGCTTCGCGCTGTTGCCGGAGACGCGCCCGGTGCCGGTGGTCGCCGCGACCGCGTCGGAACCTGTCATGGATTGATGTCTGCCCAGAGGTTGATCGCTGCCGTCGTAGGGGTTGGCCGAGAGTCGCCGCCGTCGCCGGAGGGGTTGACCGAGAGCCGCCGCCGTCTGAGGGAGGCCGAGGTGCTCGGTGACCCGGGGCCGCCGCCTTCGGTGCCAGGTCGGCGCCTGGGGATCATCGTCGGCCCAGGGATCGATGGTCAGCCCAGGGGGTGATCGTCGGCCTAAGGGTTGATCGCCAGCTCCAGATACGCCGCGAACAGCACCAGGTGCACGCCGCCCTGGAGTGGGGTGGCCCGGCCCGGGACCACGGTCAGGGAGCTGACCACCACGGTGAGGGCGAGCAGCACCATGTGGGTGGCGCCGAGGCCGAGGACGAGCGGCCCGTCCAGCCAGATGGACGCCAGGGCGACCGCGGGGATGGTGAGGCCGATGCTGGCCATCGCCGAGCCGAGGGCGAGGTTGAGGCTGGTCTGCACGCGGTCGCGGCGGGCGGAACGCAGCGCGGCGATGGTCTCCGGGAGCAGCACCAGCAGGGCGATGATCACACCGACGACGGCGTGCGGCAGGCCTGCGGCCTCGACCCCGGACTCGATGGTGGGCGACACGCCCTTGGCGAGGCCGACGACCCCGACCAGGGCCAGGCCCAGCAGCCCGAGGCTGGTCAGAGCGGTTCGGGCGCTCGGCGCGTCGGCGTGGTCGTCGGCGGTGATGACCTCGCCCTGGCGGGTGATCGGGAGGAAGTAGTCGCGGTGCCGCACGGTCTGCGTCGCCACGAACAGGCCGTACAGGACCAGCGAGGAGAGGGCGGCGAAGGTGAGCTGCACGCCGGAGAACTCCGGGCCGGGCTTGCTCGTGGTGAAGGTCGGCAGGACCAGGCTCAGGGTGGCCAGAGTGGCGACGGTGGCGAGGGCGGCGCCGGTGCCCTCGGGGTTGAAGACGGCGAGGCCGTGGCGCAGGGAGGCGACCAGGAGGCAGATGCCGACGATGCCGTTGCAGGTGATCATCACAGCCGCGAAGACGGTGTCCCGGGCGAGGGTCGATCCTTTGTCGCCGCCATCCGCCATCAGGGTGACGATGAGGGCGACCTCGATGATGGTGACGGCCACGGCAAGGACGAGGGAGCCGAAGGGTTCGCCGACCCGGTGGGCGACCACTTCGGCGTGATGCACGGCGGCCAGAACGGCGCCCGCCAGGACCAGCGTCACCAGGGCGACCATCGCGCCCGGCAGGTCGCGGCCCCAGGTGAAGGCCAGGAGCACGACCGCGAGCACCGGCACGAGCGCGGTCCACTGGGTGGTGAGCGCCCTGAGCCGATTGATCATACAGCGATGATCGCAGAGGCACGGGGGCCCCGCACCCGGGTGGGACGGGGCCCCGTGGACCTACCTGAGGTCGGCGCTGTCCACGACGTCACAGTTGGTGAACGTCGGCTGCTTGGTGCAGAGCGCGGCCATCTCCTGCGCGAACTTGCCCGTCTCCGGGTCGTTGCTGTTGCTCATGGCCTCCTCGTAGGAGTCGAACTCGATCACGGCGAGGTAGCGGTTGGGATGGTCGCGGTCCCGCAGGACGAGACGGTGGGTGGGGCCACCACTGCGACTGCCGAACCGCTGCTCCGCCTGCTCGCCCATCTCACGCATCTCGTCGGCGCGATCGGTCTCGTACTCGATGATCTGCACGAACTTCATGGGTGCGTCCATGGCGCCTCCACCCGGCTACGGCGTCCCCGGATTGGAGACGCTTCGGACATAACGGAAGCACCGGGAGCGGTGCGCGGCAATCGGCCGCGGGGTGCTCCCGGTGCTCGTTGTTCCTACGTCCGACGTGGTCAGGCGTCGATGCTGTCCTTCGGAGCGCCATCGCTGCGCTTCTGCGCCGCCTCGGCCGCCGCCTGCTTCTTGGAGGCTCGCAGACTGGTGATCGTGGTGACGATCAGGACCGAGCAGATCACGCCGAGGGAGACCGGGATGGAGATCTCGGGGACGTGGACACCGGACTCGTGCAGCGCGTGCAGCACCAGCTTGACGCCGATGAAGCCCAGGATGATCGACAGGCCGTAGCTGAGGTGGACCAGCTTCCTCAGCAGGCCGCCGATGAGGAAGTACAGCTGGCGCAGACCCATCAGGGCGAAGGCGTTGGCCGTGAACACGATGTACGGGTCCTGCGTGAGGCCGAAGATCGCGGGGATCGAGTCGAGGGCGAAGAGGACGTCGGTGGTGCCGATCGCGAGCATCACGACCAGCATCGGGGTCATGATCCGCTTGCCGTTCTCCTCGATCCACAGCTTGGTGCCGTGGTAGCGGTCGGCGACACCGAAGCGGCGCTCGGCCGCCTTGAGCAGCTTGTTCTCCTCGAACTCCTCGTCCTCCTCGTCGGCCCGGGCCTCCTGGATGAGCTTCCAGGCCGTCCAGATCAGGAACGCGCCGAAGAGGTAGAAGACCCACGCGAAGCTGGCGAGGATGGCGGCGCCCGCGGCGATGAAGATCGCCCGCAGGACCAGGGCTATCAGGACACCGATGAGGAGCACGCGCTGCTGGTACTGCGAGGGGACCGCGAACTTCGCCATGATCAGGACGAAGACGAAGAGGTTGTCGACGCTCAGCGACTTCTCGGTGATGAAGCCGGCGAAGAACTCACCGGCGGGCTGCCCGCCGGCGAAGAGGAGCAGGCCGAGGCCGAACAGACCGGCCAGGGCGATCCAGACGGCCGTCCAGATCCCGGCTTCCTTGATGGACACGTCGTGCGGCTTGCGGCCGATGAAGAAGTCGACCGCGATCAGGGCGGCGAGGCCCACGATCGTCAGGACCCACAGGGTCGCGGAAACATCCATAGCTGCGCCTCCGGCATTACGTAACGGCAAATAACCAGCGTCGTCGCGCTGCCGGAGGTCTCTTCCACCCAGGGTGGGCCGACGCCCCGGGATTCAGGCCTGAACCGCATGACCTGATCCGTATTGACGGGAACGCCGCATCGACAGGGAGTACTCCCCTCCGTGAAGACAACCGTACCCCAATTACCAAGGAACGGTAAAGCGGTTGGCAAAAGGAAGGTCAAAGTGCCTGGTCAGGCGCCTTTACGTGTACTTGGTGCGAGCCATTGCCACCTGCTGGAGCACCTGGTGGAGCACCTGGCTGCCCGAGGGCACCAGCGAGGGCTCGTACGTCCAGGCATGCCCGACCCACGGGTCGGCGAGATGGTCGTCCGGCACCGGTGTCAGTCGCAGCAGCGAACGCCACAGGGGGTCGAGCAACGGGCCGTACGCGGAGGCCTCCTCGCGGTCCGCGACCATCATCAGGTGGACGCCGACCGCCGGCCCCTCGTCCGCCAGGTAGCGCAGCTGGGTCACCGCGCGGTCGTCGAAGCCGTGCGGGAAGTCGTTGACGATCAGCAGTTGCTCGGAGGTGTCGAAGCCCGGTGGGAGGGCGTCGGGCGCGCCGCCGCGCACCGCCATCTGCACCAGGTCTACCCGCTGGGTGAGCCGGGCGAGGACGTCCGTCACACCGGCGGCGCCGATGGCCGGGGGGCCCGCGAGCACGCCGGGCTGCACCAGCGGCACCAGCGCCTGTCCGCCGGAGCCTGCCGGGTCGATGGCGTGCACGGTGAACTCGCCCGCCGGGTACACGGCCAGCAGCCGCGCCGCGATCGCCACGGCGGTGTCCATGGCCAGCCGCTTCACCTCGTGGGCGTCGGCGAACGAGCCGTCGAGCGTGCCGCTCCGCCCGCTGTCGATCCACAGTCCGCGCTCCAGCGGCAGCCTGACCAGCATCGGGATGGTGACGGCCGGGGCCTCGGGCAGATGGAGGTCGCCCAGGCGCAGGGCCATGGGGATCTCCATCGGCACCCGGTAGCCGTGCCAGACGGGGTTGTCCCAGCGCGCGTAGGCGGGCGGGAGCGCGGGCTCCACGACGTC
This sequence comes from Streptomyces sp. NPDC020489, assembly GCF_044386545.1. Taxonomy (NCBI): domain Bacteria; kingdom Bacillati; phylum Actinomycetota; class Actinomycetes; order Kitasatosporales; family Streptomycetaceae; genus Streptomyces; species Streptomyces sp. NPDC020489. Next base: position 847,874 of record NZ_JBIRUZ010000001.1, on the reverse strand, counting down.
GGCCTCGGCGGCGAGCTGGGCGAGGTCCCGGTCGAGGGCGGCCTGGGCCTGCTCGACCAGTTGGGCGTGCTTGGCGCGGGCCGCCTCACGCGCGGCGTCGCCCTGGCCGCCGATCCGGCTGCGCGGGTCGGACAGGACCTGGTCGAGCTCCTTCTCCATGCGCGAGTCGGCGAAGTCCACCGCGCTGCGGTACGCGGCCGTGCTGCGGGCCAGGTCCTCGAACATGCCCCACACCTGGTTGTAGAGCCGCTCGTCCATGGACCAGCCGGTCGCGTCCCCCGCGACGGGCTGCTGCGGCTGTCCGGGCTGGGCCGGGGGCGCGGTCGGCGGGGGCGGGGGCGGCGCGGTGGTCTGCCGGCGCGGGTGGCTGTAGTCGACGGGGCCGCCGGCGGCGGGTGTCGTGGGCGTCGACGGCTGGGTGGCCGCCGAGGGGTCGGTGGGACCCTGCGGGCCGCCCTGGGCGCCGTACGTCTGCTGGCCGGGTGACGGCGCGCCGTAGGACGGCATCGGCGGCTGCGGCGGTACGGGGCTCTGCGGGGACGTTCCGCTCTGGTCGGCGCCGAGCGCCGGGGCGGCCGTCTGCCGGGTGCGGTCGCCGTCGGTGCTGCGCTGCGGGGCCTGCACGGAACGGGCCAGGCCCTGGGCCACGGCCTCGTTGATGCCGCCGGCGAGGGTGTGTGCCTCCGCGAGGCCCTGGTCGGCGAGGAGGTCGGCGAGGCCGCCGGCGTACCCCTGGCCGACCGCGCGCACCTTCCAGGCACCCTGGCGGCGGTAGAGCTCCAGGGCGACGACGGCCGACTCGGCCTCCAGGCCGGTGATGGTGTAGCTGGCGACCTCCGTGCCGTCGAGACCGGTGACGGCGACGAAGGGGGCGGCCAGACCGCCGAAGCGGACGGGTCCCGCCACCCCGGTGGGCAGGGCGAGCAGCACGCTGATCCGGTGCACGGCCTCCGGCATGGCGTCGAGGTCCACCGCGAGGCGGTGGTCGGCGGCGGCCTGCCGGGACACCTCCAGGCCGGGCAGGGTGGGTGCGCCCGGGTGGGCCACCCACTCCACGCCGTGCACCTTGCCGTGCTCGTCGCTCAGCGTCGCCCCGGCCACGACCGGCTTGCCGGCCGAGACCCGGAGCTCCAGACGGGCCTGGGAGAGCGGGTGGTTCTGCCCCCGCACCAGCTCGGCCGTCATGCCTTCGTCCCCCTGTGTCGCTGTTCGGTGTCGGGTGCCGCTCGCGGCCTACAGGTGCGGCAGGATCGCCGGCATCAGGTCCTGGAAGGTGCGGCCGTTGGCGGGCGTGCCGAGGGCCGTCATCGTCCAGCCGGCGCCCGTGCGGTGCACCTTGGCCATGATCTGGGCCGTGTAGGCGCCGCCGCCCGCGAGCGTGTAGCGGGACAGTTCCTGGCCGTTGGTCTCGTCGACCAGGCGGCAGAACGCGTTCTGCACCTCCTGGAAGGTCTGGCCCGTGAAGGAGTTCACGGTGAAGACGATCTGGTCGATGTGGACCGGGACGCGCGCCAGGTCGACGAGGATCGCCTCGTCGTCGCCGCCCTGACCGACACCGCCGACGAGGTTGTCGCCGGTGTGGCGCACCGAGCCGTCGTCGCTCACCAGGTGGCGGAAGAAGACGACGTCGACCGGCTGCTTGTCCGCGAAGAGCACGGCGGAGGCGTCCAGGTCGATCTCCCGGGTGCGCGAGCCGAACAGGCCGCGACGGGGAGCCGCCTGCCAGCCGAGACCCATGCGCACCGAAGTCAGGCTGGCGCCATCGTTCTTCTGCAGACTGATGGCCTGACCCTTGGTCATGTTGACGGTCACGCGCTGATTCCCCTCTCGGACTGTCCCCTGTTGCCGCGCAGTGCGCGGTTGACCAGAACCCTACGCAGGGGCACTGACAGTGCCGCTACCCAGGTCCGCACTTTGTGTCGGTCTTGCAACACACCGCGTTCGAATCGGGGTCGAGCGCCGGTCAGGCCAGGCCGCCCTCCCGCATCTGGCGCAACTCCTTCTTCATCTCGGAGACCTCGTCGCGCAGTCGGGCCGCGATCTCGAACTGCAGGTCCGCCGCGGCGGCGCGCATGCGCTCGGTCATCTCCTCGATCTGCTCGGCGAGTTCCGCCGCGGGGCGGTCGGTGGGCGCCGTCTGCTTGGCCTTGCCCTTGGCGCTCTTGGCCGCCTTGCCGCCGAGGGCGGGCACGGGGGCCTTGGCGGCCTTGCCGTCCTTCTGCTTGCGGTAGCCGGAGCCGAGCAGCTGTTCGGTGTCGACGTCCTCGCGGGCGATCTGGGCCACGATGTCGTTGATCTTCTTGCGCAGCGGCTGGGGGTCGATGCCGTGGGCCTTGTTGTACGCGACCTGCTTCTCCCGGCGCCGGTTGGTCTCGTCGATCGCTTTCGCCATCGCCGGGGTGATCTTGTCGGCGTACATGTGGACCTGGCCGGAGACATTGCGCGCCGCGCGGCCGATGGTCTGGATCAGGGAGGTGCCGGAGCGCAGGAAGCCCTCCTTGTCGGCGTCGAGGATCGCCACCAGGGACACCTCGGGCAGGTCCAGGCCCTCGCGCAGCAGGTTGATGCCGACCAGGACGTCGTACTCGCCGGAGCGCAGCTCCCGCAGCAGCTCGACGCGGCGCAGGGTGTCGACGTCGCTGTGCAGGTAGCGGACCTGGATGCCGAGTTCCAGGAAGTAGTCCGTGAGGTCCTCGGCCATCTTCTTGGTGAGCGTGGTGACCAGGACGCGCTCGTCCTTCTCGGTGCGCTTGCGAATCTCGTGCACCAGGTCGTCGATCTGGCCCTCGGTGGGCTTGACGACGACCTCGGGGTCGATGAGGCCCGTCGGGCGGATGATCTGCTCGACGACACCGTCCCCGCGGGAGAGCTCGTAGTTGCCGGGCGTGGCTGACAGGTAGACCGTCTGACCGATGCGCTCCTGGAACTCCTCCCACTTCAGGGGACGGTTGTCGAGCGCGGAGGGCAGCCGGAAGCCGTGGTCGACGAGGGTGCGCTTGCGGGAGGCGTCCCCCTCGTACATGGCGCCGATCTGCGGGACCGTGACATGGGACTCGTCGATGACGAGCAGGAAGTCGTCCGGGAAGTAGTCCAGCAGGGTGTTCGGCGGGGAGCCGGGCTCGCGGCCGTCGAAGTGCATCGAGTAGTTCTCGACGCCCGAGCAGGAGCCGATCTGGCGGAGCATCTCCAGGTCGTACGTCGTTCGCATGCGCAGACGCTGGGCCTCCAGGAGCTTGCCCTGCTTCTCCAGTTCGGCCAGGCGCTCGCCGAGCTCCTTCTCGATGTCGTTGACCGCCCGCTCCATGCGCTCGGGGCCGGCGACGTAGTGGGAGGCCGGGAAGATGTACAGCTGACGGTCGTCGCTGATGATCTCGCCGGTGAGCGGGTGGAGGGTGGAGAGCGCCTCGATCTCGTCGCCGAACATCTCGATGCGGACGGCGAGCTCCTCGTAGACCGGGAAGATCTCGATGGTGTCGCCGCGGACGCGGAAGGTGCCGCGGGTGAAGGCCAGGTCGTTGCGCGTGTACTGGATGTCCACGAAGCGGCGCAGCAGCTGGTCGCGGTCGATCTCGTCGCCGACCCTCAGGGGGACCATGCGGTCCACGTACTCCTGGGGCGTGCCGAGGCCGTAGATGCAGGAGACCGAGGCGACCACGACGACGTCACGGCGGGTGAGCAGCGAGTTGGTCGCGGAGTGGCGCAGGCGCTCGACCTCCTCGTTGATCGAGGAGTCCTTCTCGATGTAGGTGTCCGACTGCGGGACGTAGGCCTCGGGCTGGTAGTAGTCGTAGTACGAGACGAAGTATTCGACCGCGTTGTTCGGCAGCAGCTCCCGGAACTCGTTCGCCAGCTGGGCGGCCAGGGTCTTGTTCGGCGCCATGACCAGGGTGGGGCGCTGGAGCTTCTCGATCATCCACGCGGTGGTGGCCGATTTGCCGGTGCCGGTCGCGCCGAGGAGGACGACGTCCTTCTCGCCGGCGCTGATGCGCCGGGCCAGGTCGGCGATGGCCGCCGGCTGGTCGCCGCTGGGCTGGTAGGAGCTGACGACCTCGAAAGGCGCCACCGTGCGTTCGATGTGAGAAACGGGCCGCATGGAGTCAACCGTACGACTCCCCACTGACAACGCGGTCCGATCAGCGGTTCTGCGGGGTCCGGGAGCCGCGGTGGCCCACGCCTCGACGGGTGCGGATCGAGGGGCCGCGGGGGGTGTGCGCGACGTCGGCGTGCGCCGGTATGCCTGGCTTGTGCTCGGCGGGACTCCAGTCGGGCTTGCCCATGACCATCAGCGGGTCGAACATCACGACGACCCCGGCGAGCAGCAGGAAGGCCAGGGGGCCGATCATCATGGGCGCCAGCAGTTCGGCGGGCGAGTCCCCAGAGGAGGGGTCACCGGTGGCGCCGTGCAGATGGACGCTGAGGGCGGCCATGCCGGTGTAGTGCATGCCGCTGACGGCGAGCCCCATGACGAGGCTAGCTCCGACGCTCCACAGGAAGCCCCTGACCTGGCCGGCCGCCCACAGGGCGGCGGTGGCGGCGACCATGGCTATGACGACGGAGGCCGCCACGGTGAAGGTGTTGTACTCCAGTTCTCCGTTGAACCGCATGCCGGCCATGCCCAGGTAGTGCATGGAGGCCACGCCCAGGCCGGTGATGGTGCCCCCGGTGAACAGCGCGGTACCGCTGGCACCCCGGTAGCCGACGATGAAGATCCCGATGCCGACCATGAGGATCGCGACGCCGAGACTCGCGAACGTCATCGGCTTGTCGTAGTGGATCGGGGCGTCCTTGACCGTGAAGCCCATCATGGCGACGAAGTGCATGGTCCATATACCGGAGGCGATCGCCGCGGAGCCGAGGGCGAGCCAGCCGGGCCGCCAGGAGTTCGAGACCAGCATGGAACGGGTGGTGCAGCGCAGGCCGAGGGCACCTCCCAGGCAGGCCATCAGGTAGGCCACCAGCGGTGTGACGAGCCCGTAGCTGAAACCGTCGACCGTGCCTTGCATGCGCGGCTGTCCTTCCCGCCCTTTTGCGTCCCGGAATGTGCTGAAATGCGCCCCTTCCCAGGACCGCCGGGGCGGTCAGGGTCGAGGCAGAGAGTATGACCCCCACCGGAATGGTCGAACGCTTTTCCGGCAAAGAAACACGCCCTTGCCGCAGTTGTGCGGCACCAGTGAGCGGAGTTGGGCAACTCCATTCAGTCTGTGGCCATTCTGCACCCCCCTGCTGTTGACCCTCTGCTGTCACAGTTGAGCTGTCCGTGATAGCTCGACGCAAGGAGTCAGCATGCACGCGCGCGCCGTTGCCGCCACGACCACCGCGCTCCTGGGGACCGCCGCCCTTGTGATCCCCACCTCCCACGTGCGGGCCGCCGAGATCGGGGAACAACCGACGGTCATCGCCCACCGGGGCGCCTCCGCCTACGCCCCCGAGAACACCCTGGCCGCCGTCGACAAGGCCGCCGAGCTGGGTGTCCGCTGGGTCGAGAACGATGTCCAGCGCACCAGGGACGGAAAGCTCGTCGTCGTCCACGACGACACCCTGCGGCGCACCACGGACGTCGAGGAGCGCTTTCCCGACCGGGCTCCCTGGAAGGTGAAGGACTTCACCGCCGCCGAGATCGCGCGGCTCGACGCGGGCAGCTGGTTCAGCCACGCGTACGCGGGCGCGCGCGTGCCGACCCTGGAGCAGTACGTGCGCCGGGTCGACCGCAACCACCAGAAGCTGCTGCTGGAGATCAAGAACCCCGAGCTCTACCCGGGCATCGAGCGGCAGACGCTCAAGGTCCTCGCCAACGAGAACTGGCTGGACCGGAGCCACCGGTCGAAGCTGATCGTGCAGAGCTTCAGCGCCGACAGCATCAGGACCGTCCACGAGCTGAAGCCCGGCGTCAAGACGGGCCTGCTCGGTACGCCGAAGGTGACGAACCTGAACGACTACGCCGCGTTCACCGACCAGATCAACCCCTCGTACAGCACGATCTCCACCGCGTACGTCTCCGCCGTACAGGCGTTCACGGGGCCGCACGGCAGGCCGCTGGAGGTCTTCACCTGGACCGTGAACGACGCGGAGGTCGCTCGGCGGGTCGCCAGGTACGGCGTCGACGGCATCATCACCAACAGGCCCGACGTGGTGCGGGACGCGGTGGAAGGGTTCTGAACGCTGCCCCGCCCCGGCGAAGAGGGCGGGGCAGATCCCGTTCCCCGGGTGTTGTCAGTGGCGGGTCGTACGGTGGGTCGCATGAACAGCCATGGGCAGGACGAGCAGCAGGTCGTGTGGACCGTCGTGGACACCGCCATCGGTCCGCTGCTGCTGGCCGCGACCCGCGACGGCCTGGTCACCGTCGTGTTCCACGCCACCGACGCGGTTTGCGAGCGCGCGCTTGGCCGTCTGGCGTCCCGGCTGGGCACCGCGCCCGTCGAGGCGCCCGACTCTCCGCTGCTGACCGAGGCGATACGCCAGATCGAGACCTACCTCGACGGCTCGCGGCGCGATTTCGAGCTGCCCCTGGACTGGTCACTGATCTCCGGCTTCAACCGTGAGGTGCTGCGCGAGCTGGCCTCCGGGGTGCCCTACGGCAGTGTGGTGGGCTACGGCGACCTGGCCGGGCGGGTCGGTCAGCCGGGCGCGGCCCAGGCGGTGGGTGCGGCCATGGGCGCCAATCCGCTGCCGGTGGTCGTGCCGTGTCACCGGGTCGTCGAGAGCGACGGTGGCATCGGCGGGTTCGGAGGCGGTCTGGAGACCAAGCGGAAGCTGCTCGCCCTGGAGGGGGTGCTGCCCGAGCCGCTCTTCTGAGGGGCGGAGCGGGTCGCCTGGCAGGGCCGGCAGGGCTGAGGGGAACGGCGGGGTGCCTTGGGCGGGGGCACGCGCGCGGTTTCTCCTCGGCGCGCCGTCGCCCCGCTAGTCGTAGTGCCGGACCTCGAACACGTTGCCGTCGGGGTCGCGGAAGTAGAAGCTGCGACGGGCCATGCCGCGGGCGCCGAAGGAGTCGTGGGAGAAGTCGGAGACGGGGACCGCCTGCTCCTCCAGGCGGAGGCGGAGTGCCTGGAAGGCGTCGCCGGGCAGGGCCAGGCAGACGTGGTTGACGGGATGGCCGGAGCTCTCGACGGCACCGGGGAGCATCGTCATCCGGTCCGCCATGGTGTGCGGCATGAGGTCGAAGATGGTCTCGTCGTTGAGCCGCACGGAGGGGAAGGACACCGCGCCCGCCGCGTAGTCGGTGAGTCGCACAGGTGCCAGGCCGACCGCCTTCTCGTAGAAGGCGGCAGACGCCACCGGGTCCCGTACCCAGAGGACGACATGGTCGAGACGTGTGCTGTTGTCCGTCATGGTCCCCAGGCTGATGTCGTCCCCGACAGCCCGCAAGGGTTTGGCCGGGTGCGTCGCCCGCCAGAGATCAGGTGAACCCGATCGACAGGAGGCAGGCGCGTGGTGCTGGTGTTGTCGGAGGAAGTGCGCGAAGCGGTCCACGCGCGTCGACCCGTGGTGGCCCTGGAGTCCACGATCATCGCCCACGGGTTGCCGCGACCGCGGAACCTACAGGTGGCGCTGGAGCTGGAGGACGTCGTACGGCGGGAGGGTGCCGTACCCGCGACCATCGCGGTGCTGGACGGGCGGCCCCATGTCGGCCTGGACAAGGACCAGTTGGAGCGGGTCGCGAACGAGGACGGCATCCGCAAGCTGGGCCATCGCGACCTGCCGCTCGCGGTGGCCGCGGGTGCGAGCGGGGCGACCACCGTGTCGGCGACGGCACAGCTGGCAGCCCTCGCGGGCGTGCGGGTGTTCGCGACGGGTGGGCTCGGCGGGGTGCACCGGGAGTGGACGGTGACACAGGACGAGTCGGCGGACCTGGGGCTGCTGGCCCGGACGCGGATCACGGTGGTCTGCGCGGGCGTGAAGTCGATCCTCGACGTGCCGGCGACCCTGCAACGGCTGGAGACGCTGGGAGTGGCGGTCGCCGGGTACGGCACGGACCGCTTCCCCGGCTTCTACCTGTCCGACTCGGGGCATCCGGTGGACTGGACGCTGGACTCCCCCGCGCGGGTGGCGGAGGTGATGCGGGCTCAGGACGCGCTCGACGGGCCCGAGTCGGCGCTCATCGTCGCCAACCCGGTCCCCGAGGACGAGCAACTGGATCCCGAGCTGCACGCGCGCGTGCTCGGGGACGCGTTGCGGGCGGCCGAGGACGCGGGCGTCTCCGGCCAGGGGGTCACTCCGTTCCTTCTCGACTACCTGGTCCGGCACACCGACGGCGCCTCCCTGAGCGCCAATCTCGCGGCGGTCCGGGGCAACGTACGCCTGGCGGGGCGGATCGCGGCGGCCTGGGCCGGGACATGAGCGGGACGGCGGGGGCGGGGGCGGGGGCGGGCGCGGGGGCGGGGGGTGCGACTGCGGGCGCGGGGTCCGCGGGCGGTACGCGTGGGATGGCGGCCGGGGAGGCCGGGGGCGGTGGAAGCGCGAGCAGAAGGCCCGGGGGCGGAACGGCGGCCGAGGAGCCCGGGGGTGACGGAACCGCGGCTGGAAAGCCCGGGGATGGAGCGGCGGCCGGTCGTGCGCTGCTGGTCGTCGGGGACGTCGTCACCGATGTGGTGGCCCGGCATCGGGGACCGCTCGCCGCGGGTACCGACACGGCTTCCACGATCCGGACGCTGCCGGGCGGGGCGGGGGCCAACGTGGCCTGCTGGGCAGCTCGTCAGGGCGGCGTCGAGGTGCGGATGCTGGGGCGGGTGGGCGCGGACGCGGCGGCGTGGCACGAGCGGGAGTTGGCCGCATGCGGGGTACGGCCGCGGCTCGTCGTCGACCCGGAGGCGCCTACCGGGACGGTGATCTGCCTCGTGGACACGGGAGCCGCGGCCGAGCGGTCGTTCCTCACCGACAGCGGCGCGGCCCTGAGGCTGGAGCCGGGCGACTGGTCCGACGAGCTGCTCGACGGGGTGGACCGGCTGCACCTGTCGGGCTATCTGCTGTTCTCCGAGTCCAGCCAAGCACTGGTGGAGGTCGCCCTGGCGTCGGCACGCGCGCGTGGGGTGCCGGTGAGCCTGGACCCGGCGTCGGCCGGATTCCTCGTGGAGCTGGGTGTGGACCGGTTCCTGGCGTTGGTGGACGGGGTCGAGGTCCTGCTGCCCAGCCGGGACGAGGCGTGTCTGCTGACGGGGTTGCCCGACGCGGTGGACGCGGCGGCCAAGCTGAGCCGCCACGTCCCGCTGGTCGTCGCCAAGCTAGGCGCCGAGGGTGCGCTGGTGGCCCGCTCGGGCACCGTGCTCGCCCGCGTCCCCGCCGTACCGGCGACACCGAGGGACACCACGGGCGCCGGTGACGCGTTCACGGGGGCGTTCCTCGCCGCGCTCCTCACGGGCGCCGCCCCCGAGGAGGCGGCACGGCTGGGGTGCCGGGCGGGGGCGTCGGCGGTGGAGCGGGTGGGCGGGAGACCCGCGGCGGTTCCCGGTTGACATCCGGGGTCGTCGGGAGGTGACGTCGGGTACCGCTGTCCACCGGGCCGCGGCTCCCGGTCACCCTGGCCGCGGCTCCTGCCACCGGACCACGCCCACGCGCCCCTGGACGGGCATGGACCGACATGGACGCACACGGTCGTCAACTCCCCCGTCCCTCCTACGCCTTGCGCCCCCACGCCGAGATCATCGGCGCCGTGGCGAGGTCCATGCCGCCCGCCGCCACGTTCGCCAGGTGCTGGTCGATGTCGGCGTCCGTGGCGAGGCCCGCGGTGACCAGTTGGTCGCGGATCTGGCGGATCGTGGCGGACTCCAGGGCCGCGCAGGCGGGCGAGGTGAGGGGGAAGTACGCGTCGGCCTCCACACGGTGCAGCCCGGCCTCGCGGAGCAGACGGGGGAGCCGGCGGCCGTAGGAGAGGTCGGCGCCGCGATCGGCGAGCAGCCGACGGAAGCCCTGGCGCAGGCGGTTCGCCAACTGCTCGGCGGGGCCGTGGTCGTCGGGGCAGGTCAGGGGCTGGAGGGCAGGGTCGGCGTCCTCCACCAGGAGCCGGCCGCCGGGACGCAGGGACGCGACCATGGACCGCAACGCCCGTTCCCGGTCCGGGACATGGACGAGGACGAGTCGGGCGTGGACGAGGTCGAAGCCCTCCCCCGGCGGCTCCTGCGCGCCCACGTCATGGACGCGGACCTCGACCGGCGGGCGGGCGGCCGGGCCCAGCAACGAGGTGTCGATGTCGGTAGCGACGACGCGTCCGGTCGGCCCCACCTTCTTGGCCAGCCAGGACACGACGGACGTGCCGCCCGCCCCGACTTCCCAGCAGCGCCAGCCGGGGCCGATGCCGAACGCCTCGAGGTGCCGGAACGTCGTGGGGTCGAAGAGGGCCGCGAAGGCGTTGAAGCGCTCTGCGGCCTCTGTCTGCTGGTTGTCGAGGAGATACCCATCGGTTCGCATCATGTCGTGATCATCCCAGTTGCCCGTCTTGTCCGTCATAGTTGACGCTCCGGTGCCAGGACGCCACGGTACGGCGGCGGCGCGGCAGGAGGCGGCAAGGTGTGACGGGGGGTGCCGCGGCAAGGAGAGCACCAGGGTACGGCGGCGTCACAACGACAGGCGGGCGGCGGCCCGGTGGACGTGCCGCAGCGACGGGAGCAAGGCACCGTGGGGGCGCCGATGACCGTCGTCCACAGGCGGGTACAAACCGTCGTCCACAGGCGGGAACAAAGCGGAAGGCCCTGTTCCCACAGGCTTGCACGCCTCTCACCCCGAACTGGCAGACTGGCCGGCCAGGGCGCAGAGATGCGGCGAGCGGGGAGCCACACAAGGAGAACCAGATGTCCATGGCAGGGAATCTGCGGAAGGTCACGAGCCTCGGCTCCGTCGGCGGCCTCCGCAAGGTCGCACGGCTGGCGCGGCGAGGCCGACGCGTCGACCTGAGCCACCCGGCCCGGTCCCCCCTGGGTTCCTCCGTGGTGAACTGCGTGACGTACCGGGACGGCACCCGGGTCCCGGGCGGCAGCGATCTGGTCGACGCCGTGGAGCGGGTCCGCAAGCACGGCGACGGTTTCGTGTGGCTCGGCCTCCACGAACCGACGGACCAGGAGTTCGCGGGCATCGCGGAACTCTTCGAACTGCACCCGCTGGCCGTGGAGGACGCCGTCGAGGCGCATCAGCGGCCGAAGCTGGAGCGGTACGACGACGTGCTGTTCGCGGTGTTCAAGACCGTCTGCTATGTCGAGCACGAGGAACTGACGGCGACCAGCGAGGTCGTGAACACCGGCGAGATCATGGTGTTCGTCGGCCAGGACTTCGTGATCACGGTCCGGCACGGCATGCACGGCTCACTGGGCCCGCTGCGCGAGGAGCTGGAGGCCGACCCGCAGCAGCTCACCAAGGGGCCGGCCGCGGTGCTGCACGCGGTCGCGGACCATGTGGTCGACGACTATCTGCACGTCACCGACCTGGTGCAGGCCGACATCGACCAGGTCGAGTCGGACGTCTTCTCCCAGAACGGCGCCCGCCTCGACCCGGGGCGCATCTACCAGCTCAAGCGTGAACTCCTGGAGCTGAAAAGGGCCGTGGTCCCGCTCACCCGGCCGATCGACGAGCTCTCCACCCGGCCGATACGCGCGGTCGCCCCGGAGATACAGGCCTACTTCCGCGACGTCTCCGATCATCTGCTGCGTGCCAGGGAGCAGATCGCCGCCTTCGACGAACTGCTCAACTCGATCCTCCAGGCGCACCTCGCCCAGGTCTCGGTGGCGCAGAACGAGGACATGCGGAAGATCACCGCCTGGGCCGCGATCGTGGCCGTGCCGACGATGGTGTGCGGGGTGTACGGCATGAACTTCGAGCACATGCCGGAGCTGCGCTGGACGTTCGGCTATCCCCTCGTCCTCGGCGTGATAGCCGTGGCCTGCCTGTTCCTGCACCGCGGCTTCCGGCGCAACGGCTGGCTGTGACGACGGGGCGAGGCGAGGACCGGGGCGGGCGGACACCCGCCCCCGGGTCCTCACCTCCGGAGGGGTCCTGACCTCCGGTGGTGTCCTGACCTCCGGTGGGGTCCGGACCTCCGGAGGGGTCGTGGCCTCTGGAGGGGTCGTGGCCTCCGGAGGGGTCCTCAGCTCCGGACGGGGGCTCGCCTTCCGACGGGGGCTCACCCCTGGAAGGTTCCCCGGGGATCAGTGCGTCGGGCTCTTCGCGTAGACGCTCTCCGCCCACGCGGCGATCTGGTCCTCCGTCAGGTGCTGGGCCAGGTCGGCCTCGCTGATCATGCCGACGAGGCGCTTGTTCTCGATGACGGGGAGTCGGCGGATCTGGTGGTCCTGCATCTCGCGGAGCACCTCGCCGACGTCGGCGCCCGCGTCGATCCAGCGCGGGGTGCCCCGGGCCATCTCACCGGCCGTGACCCTGGCGGGGTCGTGGCCCATGGCCACGCAGCCGACGACGATGTCGCGGTCGGTGAGGATGCCGCAGAGCCGTTCGTTCTCGTCGCTGATGGGCAGGGCCCCGACGTTGAGCTCGCGCATCAGCTGGGCGGCGCGGTCCAGGGTCTCGTGGGCGGGGATCCACTGGGCGCCGCGGTGCATGATGTCTCCGGCGGTGGTCATGAAGTACCTCCCGGTGCCGGACGGCCGGCGCGGCGCGGGGGCGCACCGCTGGTCCCGGCGCCCTTCATTCTCGCCGGGGCGAGGGGGACCCGCACCCCGAGGCAGGGGCGCCGATCAGGCCGAGAACCCGACGATCTTCCGCGGCACGACACGGATGATCACTCGAACCTCGTCCTCCTTCTCGGCGGGCGGGTCGATGCCGAGGTACTTCTGCGAGAGGTCGCGCGGGAGGCGCTTGGCCGGGTCCGGGAGGATCTCGGCGGTGCCGCGGATCTCGACCGAGGTGTAGGGGTTGGCCAGGTCGTAGACGGAGACGCTGATCCGGGGGTCGCGACGGAGGTTGCGCACCTTCTGGCGGTTGTCGAGGGAGGAGAAGAGGAGGGCGTCGCCCTCGCGTTTGACCCAGACCACCGAGTTCTGCGGGGCGCCGTCAGGTCCGAGGGTGGCGACGCTGGCGAAGTTCTTGCCGTCGATGAGGGTACGGACGGAGTCGTCGAAGGACACGTGATCACTCGTGGAGGTCGTCATGCGACTCACCCTACTTAGATGCATGCGCATATAAAAGCGGTTCGGTGGATCTCCTCCCCCAGGACTGCCGACACGGCCGCTCGTCGGCCGCTGCCTCCCCCTGTCCCCCACCTGCCCGGCTGCCCGGCTGCCCGGCTGCCCGAGCTGTTCAACCGTTCCACGCGGGATGCCGGGGGTCGTCGGCCCGTACCAGGACGTCGGCGGTGCTGGCGGGGTCGGTCTCGTCGGCGTAGCGCTCGAAGGCCTCGAGGGTCCACTGGTCGGCCTCGGGGGTACGGCGGTGCAGGGCGCCCGGGGAGAGGAGGACGTGAACCGACAGGTCGAAGGGAAACCAGTGCCGCAGCAGGAGGGGGCCGTGGAGCAACAGGAAGCCACCGGGCGGGAGTTGGACGTAAGGGCTGCGGGTGGCGCGGTCGGTCTCGGGGTCCCACAGGTCGGGCAGCACACGACCGTCACCGCCCGGTTCCAGGGGGCCGAAAACCTCCCGCCAGAGGGCGCCGGTGTCGAACCAGCCGTTGTAGTACGCCTCCACGTCCTCGCGGCCGTACTCCAGCCGGAGCGAGGCGGGACGCAGGAAGCCGTGGGTGCCGACGACGAGCGAGGGGCGGCCGCGTACGCGCAGTGCTTCCGAGACGCGTTCGGCGAGGTCCTCCGGGCGGGCCGCGGGGGCGCCGTCGAAGGCGATGCGGGGCCAGGGGCTGCCGTCGGCCGGTTTCAGGTCGAGCAGCCGGTCGGCCAGCGCGTCGCCGAGCCGCTCCCAGGTGATCGCTTCGAGTCGCACACGGCCCATGATGCGTCAGCCGACGGCCGGGATGCGTGCCGTCCTCGAACCCGGCGGCCGGCGGCACGGTGCGCAGGGCGGTCGGTACGCGGGTCGGGCGACGAGGTCGTGGTTCATGGCCCGCTCGGGGGAGGAATGAACCCGGTATGGCTCGCCTCCCAACCCCCGCGCACCGCACCGGGCCGCTCGTCGTCCAGCCCCTCAGGCGGAAGCAGTGCGCCGAGTGCCGTGGCGGACCTCTGCGGCTGCTGATCCTGGAGGAGGGAGCGCCACGGTGCCTGGACTGCGCCGACCTCGGGCACCTGGTGTTCCTGCCACGCGGTGACACGGCGCTGACGCGTAGGGCACGGGAGGAGAGTGCGCTGTCGGCGGTGGTCGTACGGTTCAACCGGCGCAAGGCGCGCTACGAGCGGCAGGGCATCCTCGTGGAGGAGGCGGCGTTGGCCCGGGCCGAGGTGCGGTGTCTCGCGGATGCCGAGGCGCGGCGGCGGCGCCGGATGCGGGACGCGCGGCGACGGGCGGCGGAGGACGTGCGTTTCACGGAGGCGTTCGCGGCGGAGATACGGCGGCTGTTCCCCGGATGCCCGGTCGAGCGGGCTCAGGGGATCGCGGCGCACGCGTCGGTGCGGGGCAGCGGGCGGGTGGGGCGCAGTGCGGCGGGGCGGGCGTTGTCCGAGGGTGCGGTGGTCTCGGCGGTGGTGGCGTCCGTACGGCATCTGGAGACGCCGTACGACCAGTTGCTGATGAACGGGGTGCCGCGACCCGAGGCACGGAGGCGGATCGCGGCCGCGGTGGAGGCGGTGCTGGGCGGTTGGCGGACGACGGGGGCGGAGGCCGGGTGACGGCCGTACGGCACGACCTGGCCGCACGACCGTGGCGGGACGCTGAGCCGTATGCCCGTAGCGGGATGCCGAGCCATATGACCGGGACGGGACGCCGAGGCTCGCGACCCTGACGGGCCCCGAGGCACACGATCGTGGCGAGGCCCCGAGCCGTCACTCGTCGCGCACCGGCGTCGGCGTCGGCCGGCCCGCGGTGTCGGGCGCGGCAACCCGCCGATGGTCGTTCACGTCTCCGCTGGACGTTCACGCATGCGCCCGCGGTCCTCGGCCATGGTGGCGGTCTCCGTGCGGGAATTCACTTGTGGTGACGGTGGGTGCCGGGCAGGATCTCGGCTCGATGCGGGAGTTGACGACATGATCGAGGGACCGTACTTCGTACTGACGGTGCTGGGTGTGCTGGGGACCTGCCTGGTGGCCGGGGTGTTCTGCGGCTTCTCGACCTTCGTGATGAAGGGGCTCGCCGAGCTGCCACCGGCGCAGGGTGTCGCCGCGATGAAGGCGATCAACGTGACCGCGTTGCGGCCCGCGTTCATGCTCCTGTTCGCCGGGTCGGCGGTGCTGTGCGCGGTGATCGCGGTGGTGACGTTCGTGCTGTGGCCGGACGAGGGGACGGTGGAGCTGCTGCTGGGCAGCACGCTGTATCTGGTCGGCTCGTTCGGGGTGACGATCGTGGCGAACGTACCGCGCAACGACACGCTGATGCGCCTGGACGCCGGGACGTCGGAGGCGGCCGCCTACTGGCCGACGTATGTGCGCGAATGGACGATGTGGAACCACGTCCGCACGATCGCCTCGGCCGCCGCGGCGCTGGCCTACGTCCTCGCCCTCACCTAGCCTCGGCCCACCGCCGCCGCGACCCACCGCCGGCCGCAGCCCAAAACCCCCGGGGACACAAACGCCCCGCCGGGACACCGCTGTCTCCGCCCTGCGCCGGGCGTCGGCGGGACGTATCGTGGCCGGAAGGGTGCCGCCGATGACGCACGGCCCGTCGCTGCCCACGCAAGGAAGACGGCCATGGCCGATCCCAAGGGATTCATGACCACCCCTCGTCAGGACTGGCCTCGTCGGCCGGTCGAGGAGCGGGTCCGGGACTGGGACGAGGTGTACGTCCCCGGGGCGCTGCTGCCCATCGTCACCAAGCAGGCCGACCGGTGCATGGACTGCGGCATCCCGTTCTGCCACGACGCCTGCCCGCTGGGGAATCTGATCCCGGAGTGGAACGACCTGGTCAGCAGGGACGACTGGCGGCAGGCGGCCGACCGGCTGCACGCGACGAACAACTTCCCGGAGTTCACCGGGCGGTTGTGTCCGGCGCCGTGCGAGGCCGGGTGTGTGCTGGCCATCAACCAGCCCGCGGTCACCATCAAGAACGTCGAGGCCGCCATCGCCGACCGAGCCTGGGAGCTGGGGTTCACGCCCCCGCGGCCGCCGGACCGGCTGTCGGGGCGGACGGTCGCGGTGATCGGCTCGGGGCCGACCGGGCTGGCCGCGGCACAGCAGTTGACGCGGGCCGGGCACACGGTCGTGGTGTACGAGAAGGACGACCGGCTCGGCGGGCTGATGCGGTACGGCATCCCCGAGTTCAAGATGGAGAAGCACCATCTGGAGCGGCGGATCGAGCAGATGCGGGCCGAGGGCACGAAGTTCCGTACGTCGACGGCTGTCGGGCGGGACGTCGGTGCGGCGGAGCTGCGGTCGCGGTACGACGCGGTGGTGATCGCGACGGGGGCGACGGCCTGGCGTGAACTGCCGGTACCGGGACGGGGGTTGTCCGGCGTCCAGCAGGCGATGGAGTACCTGCCGCTGGCCAACCGGGTGTGCGAGGGGGACGTGCGGAACTCCCCGATGTCCGCCACCGGGAAGCATGTCGTCATCGTCGGTGGCGGGGACACGGGAGCCGACTGTCTGGGCACCGCGGTGCGTGAAGGCGCCGCGTCCGTGACCCAGTTGGACATCTACGCCCAGCCGGGCGCCGACCGCGACGAGGACGCCGAGCCCTGGCCGACGTACCCTAAGATCTACCGGCTGTCGGCCGCCCACGAGGAGGCCGGCGTCCTGCGCACCGCCCCGGCGGCGGACGCGGACGCGCGGCTGTTCGCGGCGTCCACGCTCCGCTTCACCGGCGACGCCGACGGGCATGTGCGGTCGCTGCACCTGGTCGAGGTCGACGCGCGACGGCGGCCGCTGCCGGGCACCGCGCGGGCCCTCCCCGCCGACCTCGTCCTGCTCGCCCTCGGCTTCTCCGGGCCGGACCGGGAGGACGGGATGATCGACCAGCTGGGGCTGGCGATGGAGCCGCGCGGCACGATCCGGCGGGACGCCGGTTTCGCCACGAACGTGCCCGGGGTGTTCGCCGCGGGGGACGCCGCCCGCGGGCAGTCGCTCATCGTGTGGGCGATCGCCGAGGGGCGCGCGGTGGCGGCGGCCGTCGACCGTCACCTGACGGGAAGTTCACAACTCCCCGCCCCGATCGGACCGTTCGACCGCCCGATGGCGGTGTGACCGGCCCGCCCGGCCGCCACCACGGCCCGTGGGGCCGGCCTCACCACGACCGGCCGCCACCCCAATGACAGGCCTCGGACACCGCCCGCCTCGGACACCGCCCGCCTCGGACATGATCCGCCTCGGACACGCCCGCCTCTGACGCGATCCGCCTCAGACCCGCTCGTCCGTCCCCGCCACCTTCTTCGTCGCCAGCGCCACCCTGTTCCACGTGTTGATCGTCATGGCGAGGGCCAGTACGTGGGCCAGTTCCTCCTCCTCGAACACGGCCGCGGCCTCGGCGTAGACGTCGTCGGGGACACCTCCGTCGGCGACCAGGGTGACCGCCTCCGTCAGAGCCAGGGCGGCCTGCTCCCGCTCGCTGAAGAAGTGCCGGGCCTCGCGCCACACCGCGACCATGTGGAGCCGGTCCTCGCTCTCGCCGGCCTTGCGGGCGTCGTTGGTGTGCATGTGGAGGCAGTAGGCGCAGTGGTTGAGGTGCGAGGCGCGGATCTGGATCAGTTCCACCAGGGCCGGGTCGAGGCCCTCGCGGGCGGCGGCGTCGAAGCCGACGAGGGCGCGGAAGACCTTCGGGGCGCTCCGCGCGAAGTCCAGACGGGCCACGACTGCGGTATCCGTGCTCATGCTCGTGCTCGTGTTCGTCGTCATGTCCTTCAACCTACGGTCCGGATAGACCCGCTGTAGGGTGCATTTCCATGGCGGAATCGTGGGTCAATTCGGCGGAGCGCATCGGCTCCGACCTGCACCTGGAGCTCTCCGGGCCGGGTGGCAGACGGGCCGCCCTCATCGACGCCCTGCGCGAGGCTGTGCGCGATGGCCGGCTCGCGCCCGGCACCCGCCTGCCGCCGTACCGCTCGCTCGCCGCCGATCTCGGGGTGGCCCGCAACACGGTGGCGGACGCCTACGCCGAACTCGTCGCGGAGGGCTGGCTCACCGCGCGACAGGGCTCGGGCACCCGGGTCGCGGAGCGCGCGGAGCCCCTGCGCGGGCACGCGCGCGTACCCGTGAGAACGCCGCCACGCGCGCGTGGCCCGCGGCACGACCTGCGGCAGGGCGCCCCGGACGCGTCGGCGTTCCCGCGCGCGGCCTGGCTCGCCTCGTACCGGCGGGCCCTCCAGCAGGCGCCCAACGAGGTGTTCGGCCCCGGTGACCCGGCCGGCCGGATCGAGTTGCGGGAGGCGCTCGCGGAGTACCTGGCACGCGCGCGTGGCGTGCGCACCGAGCCCGGCCGGATCGTGGTCTGTTCCGGCTTCGCGCACGCGCTGCGGCTGCTCTTCGCCGCGCATCCGCCGGTCCTGCGCGGCCCGTTGGCCGTGGAAGAGTACGGCCTGCCGTTCCACCGCGAACTGCTCGCCGCCGCGGGTGTGCGGACCGTGCCGCTGCCCCTGGACGAACACGGCGCCGACGTGGGCAGGTTGGGGCGGGAGCGGGCCGTGCTGCTCACGCCCGCCCACCAGTTCCCGACCGGCGGACCGTTGCACGCCGAGCGTCGGGCGGCCGTCGTCGACTGGGCACGCGCGCGGGGCGGGGTGGTGCTGGAGGACGACTACGACGGCGAGTTCCGCTACGACCGCAAGCCCGTCGGCGCGGTACAGGGGCTCGATCCGGAGCGGGTGATCTTCGTCGGCTCGGTCAGCAAGAGCCTGTCGCCCGCGGTGCGGCTGGGCTGGATGGTGCTGCCGGAGCGGTACGTCGACGGCGTCCTCGCGGCCAAGGGCGAGCGGGAGGCCTGGGCGAGCATCCTCGACCAGCTGAGCCTCGCCGACTTCCTCTCCTCCGGGTCGTACGACCGTCATGTGCGGCGTATGCGGCAGCGGTACCGGAGCCGTCGCGACCGGCTCGTCGCCGCGCTCGCCGAGCACGCGCCGCACATCGAGGTCACCGGGGTCGCGGCCGGGCTGCACGCGGTGCTGCGGCTGCCGCCGGGCACCGAGCGGTCCGCGGTGAAGGCGGCCACCTGGGCGGGCGTCGCCCTCGACGGCCTCGCCGACTTCCGGCACCCGCGGGCGGCCCAGGAGGTGACGGCACCGCCGTACGACGGGCTGGTCGTCGGCTACGCCACCCCCTCGGAGCACGCCTACGGGGCGGCCCTGGACGCGCTGTGCGGGGCGCTGCCACCCGCGACCGAACTCGGCTGAGGGAGCCGGCAGAGGGGCCTGGCCGAGAGGGCTCCCTTGTCCGGAAGAGACCCGGCGTACCGCCCGCCGAGGAGTGCGCCCGCGCGCTCTCGTACGGCGTTCGCCCTCCTTCGCCGTGCGCCCGAAAAGGCCGGATTCCGACCGACATGGAACCGGGCTGCGGTGGGATCATTGCAACAGGAGGTGTGCCGCCGTCGACTCCGCCGGGATCGGCAGCGGTTCACCACATCCTTCGTTCCGCCGTCAGGCGCAGGGCCACCCCCGCGCGTCCCCCCTGTAGGCGGCCGGTCCTGGAGGGTGAGCGATGACGACACTCGACGAACGTCACGGAGAAGGTGCGCGAGACGGGGACAGGCCCCGGGGCGAGGTGGCCCTCGGTCTGGTCGACGCCCCTGCCCCGGCCCCCCTTCCCCTCGACCACCCCGACGCCGCACTGCCGGACAGCGCCGGGTCCAAGGCCGCGAACCTCGCACGCGCGGCCGGTGCGGGGCTGCCCGTGCTCCCCGGCTTCGTGATCCCCGACCAGGGGGGCGGGGACCTCGCCGCCCTGCGGCGCGCCTGGGAGGAGCTCTCCGAGGGCGGCTCGCGCCCGCTGGTCGTCCGGTCCTCCTCGCCCCAGGAGGACACCGAGGAGTCCTCGATGGCGGGCCGGTTCGCCTCCGTCCTGGACGTGCGCGGCTGGCCGGCCTTCCGTACGGCGGTGCGGACCGTGCTCGACTCCGCGGTACGGCCCGACGGGTCCACGGCGCCCATGGCGGTGCTCGTGCAGCCGATGCTCGCGGCGCGGGTCGGCGGGGTCGTGTTCGGCGCCGATCCCGTCGCGGGACGGGCCGACCGGATGTTGGTGAGCGCGGTGCGGGGCGGCCCGGACACCCTGGTCAGCGGGGAAGAGGCGGGCACCGACTACTGGCTGAGCGGTCGGGGACGGCTGCTGCGGACGGGGTCCGCGGAGGGTGGGGCCGGGGGTGGCGCGGAGGGCGGCGCCCGGGGTGGCGCGGAGGGCGGCGCCCGGGGTGGCGCGGAGGGCGGCGCGCTCCTCACCCGCTCCGAGCTGGCCCGGCTGGCGCGGCTCGCGCGGCGGGCCCGCCGGCTCTTCGGCGGACCGCAGGACATCGAGTTCGGGTTCGACGCGGACGGCCGGCTGTGGCTGTTCCAGAGCCGCCCGATCACGGCGATGGCGGCACGGCCACCGCGCGGGGCGCGACTGCTGGGGCCGGGTCCGGTGGCGGAGACACTGCCCGAGCAGCTGGCGCCGCTGGAGGAGGACCTGTGGGTGGCGCCCATGGCACGCGGGCTCGCCGCCGCGCTCGACATCGGCGGGAGCGCGCCCCGACGGCTGCTGCGGACCGTGCCGGTGGTCACGACCGTCGCTGGGCGGGCCGCCGCCGATCTGCGGCTGCTGGGCGCCGCTCCCCCGCGGCACCGCTGGCTGGCGTTGCTGAACCCGGCACCGGGGGCGCGCAAGCTGGCCGCGGCATGGCGGGTGGGCCGGCTCTCGGCCGCGCTGCCGGGGCTGGCGACGGATCTCGTGGCGGACGTCGACCGCCGCCTGGCCGAGATCCCGCGCCTGTCCACGCTCCCGGCGTCCGCGCTGGTCGCCGAGGTCCGTTGGTCCCGTAGGGCCCTGGTCTCGCTGCACGCTCAGGAGGCCCTCGCGGGAGCCCTCCTGGCCGAGCCCGCGAAGAGTCGTACGGGGGCCGGTACGGCGCTGGCCGCGCTGGGGACGGCACGCGCGCGTGGCGTCCCCGACGACCGGGCGATCGCCGAGAACCCGGTGATCCTGGCCCTCACCGCACCGAGCCTGCGCGGCCGGGCACGGCTGCCGGAGTCGACGAGCCCGGGCGCCGGCACCGGCACCGGCACCGGCACCGGCACGGAGCTGGCTCCGCCCGGACCCCACGAACCGAACCCCACCGAGACCGCCACCACGACCGACCCCTCACGCCCGACGGGCACCACCCCACCAACCGACCCCCCACACCTCCCCGAGACCACCCCCCTCCCACCCCGCGAAGCCCTCCGCCTCCGTATCCGGTGGGTCCAGGAGCTCCAGGTGCGGCTCGTGCGGGAGGCGGGGCAGCGGGTCGGGCTGGACGTGGAGCAACTCGGGCTGTTGCGCTGGCGGGAGCTGGCCGCGGTGCTGCACGGCGCGGCGCTGCCCGGCGACCTCGGGACGCGGGTCCCGCCGGACGGGTCCCCGCCGCTGCCGGACGCGTTCCGGCTGACGGAGGGCGGGGCCGTCGTCGCCGAGCGGACCGGTGGCGGCCGTGACGGGATGCGGGGCGTCTCCGGCGGGCGGGCCGTCGGGACCGTGTGGGACGGGGTGGGCCCCCCGCCGAAGGACCCCGTGCTCGTCGTACGGACTCTTGATCCCGCGCTCGCCCCGCTGCTGCCCGGGCTCACCGCACTGGTCGCGCAGACCGGCAGCCCTTTGTCCCATCTCGCGGTGCTGGCACGGGAGTTCGGGCTCCCTGCCGTCGTCGGCGCGGCGGAGGCCGTGCACCGCTTCCCGGTCGGCTCCCGCCTCACCGTCGACGGGACCGCCGGGGACGTGAGCCCGGGAGACGCGCCATGAGGAGGGTGGCGTACGTCTTCGGCGGGCTGGCAGCGGCCGGGACCGGGACGTATCTCGTCGTCTATCTGTACCGGTGGCAGTGGCAGCGGGCCCTGCTGTGCGGAGTGCTGCTGCTGGTCGTGGAGGTCATGCTGCTCGGCATCGCGACGCTGGGGCGGCTGACCCGCATCGAGGAGCGGCTGCGCGCGTCCGACCGTCGGCAGCGGGAGCTGGCGGCTCGGCAGGAGGACGCGCTCGCCCGGCTCCGGCAGCCGGCCGTGGAGCGCGTGGAGACCCGGTTCCGGTGGCTGGAGAACCCGGCGGACCGGACGTACGTCTTCGTGCCGGTGCTGATGGTCACGGGTGTGCTGTTGTCCGGGCTGGCCTGGGTGGTGCAGCGGGTCGCGTCGGCCACCGCGCGCCCGGCCGAGCGGCGGCTCGCGGGCCGGCTGGCCGTCCTCACCGCACCGGACCCGGCCGCACCGGACGACCCGGCCTCACCAGGCGGCCTGGACGACCTGGACGACCTGCCCTCGCCGGTGGCCGCGCTGCCGAGGGCCCGGGCCGTGCGGGTGACCGCGGTCGGTGTGGTCGGTGTCGCCCTGCTCGGCGGGCTCGTGCTGGGGCTCGCGGACCTCACCCAGACCCGGGAGGAGAACGCCGACGACAGCGCGGCGACCTCGGTGGTCGTCAAGGTGGAGATGCGCGGCCCGGACACCACGGACCAGCGGCGGTCACTGGCCGCGGCGCAGGTCTGGGAGCGCTGCCGGGACTCCACGTCGGTCCCGCTGCGGCACGCGACCCTCGGCGACCTGGGTGACGGTCTGTACGCCGGGGTCGTCCGGCCCGCCCTCACCGACCACGACCGGGTGCGGCTGCGCGGCTGCCTGGAGGACGCGACCCTGGAGCGCGCTCACCTCACAGTGGTCGGCATCGGTGACGCGGACGCGGACGACGACTGAGGGGTCACGGACCGGCCCGCGGGCCCGGATCACAAGATCATGCGGACATAAAGGACAGATTTAGGGACGTACACGGACAAGACGACCAATCGGGTGACGTGTTACTTTGCGAAGGCGCCCACACGTCCCCTCATCCCCCGGGTCGCCCATGGCTGTCATCGCCACCACCCTCCCCCGCCCCACCTTCCCCGACCGTTCGCCCCTGCGGCGCGTCCGCCGCATCCTCGTCGGTGTCGTCGTCGGCTATCTCGCCCTCTGGGCGGTCGGTGCCGGCGGCATCCTCGCCGCCTCCTGGCTGGTACGCGAGGACACCCCCGCACCGGCCGGGACGCGCACGGTACAGGGGGTCCATCACTTCCAGCCGGTCGACACCCAGGGCCGACTCTGGCGCGGCTCCGCCCCCTCCCCCGCCGGTTACCGGTCGCTGGCGGCCATGGGCATCACCACCGTCGTCGACCTGCGCGCCGAGGACCTGAGCGCCTCCCAGCTCGCCGGGCCGAAGAAGGCCGGCCTGGACGTCGTACGCATGCCCGTCCGGGACGGGCAGACCCCGACGCCCGCGCAGGTGCGGCGGTTCCTGGACGTCGTCGCCGGGTCGTCCGGGCAGGTGTTCGTGCACTGCGGCGCGGGGGTCGGTCGTACGGGGGCGATGGCGGCGGCGTATCTCGTGCGGACCGGCGAGGAGTCGTCCGCGGCGGCGGTGCGGCGCAATCTCGCGGTCGGGCCGCCGTCGATCGAGCAGATCTACTACGGGCTGAACCTGAGCCCCGCCGAGGCCGAGCAACCGCCGCTCCCCGTCGTGGCCGTCAGCCGCCTCGTGGACGCGCCGCGCCGCATCGCCTCCTGGTTCTGAGCGCCGGGGCGGGGCCGAGGCGCCGTCGGGCGGGACCTGCTCGCGCCGTTCGCGGGCAGGGGACCTGCGTGCATCAATTAACCATCACGGCAAGGAAGTTCAGGTCAGCGTCGGACCAACACGTCACGACAGCAGGAAGTCCGCCTCCCCCGCCTTCGCGCCCTCGATGAAGGCGGTCATCTCGTCGGTGGTGTAGATCAGCGCCGGGCCGTCGGGATCGGTCGACTGACGGACGGCGATGCGTCCGTCGGCGAGCTTCATCGCCTCCAGGCAGTTGCCGCCGTTGCCGCCGCTCCAGGGCTTGTGCCAGCCCTCACTGCCCAACTCCCGCGCGGGCATGCCGTTGTAGACGGGTATGCGCGGCTTGATGCGATCCATTCACAGCTCCTTGCGGAGATCCCGGAGGATCTCCTTCGTGCGATGTGCCGTAGCGGCCTGCGCCGCCATGCGGTCCATGACCTCGAGATGGGTCGCCACCTCGGGGCGCGCGTCGAGATAGACGGCGCCGGTCAGGTACTCGCTGTAGACCATGTCCGGAAGCTCCGGCACGGCGAATCGGAACAGCACGAAGGGCCCGTACGTGCCGGGGTGCGGCCCGTGTGCGAACGGGGCGATCTGCAACGTCACGTTGGGCAGCTTCGTGGCCTGGAGCAGCTTGTCGATCTGGGCACGCATCACCTCCGGGCCGCCGACAGGGCGGCGCAGCGCGGTCTCGTCCACCACGGCCCAGAACCGCGGCGCGTCGGGACGGGTGAGCAGTTCCTGGCGTTGTACTCGCAGTGCGACGTGCCGTTCGATGTCGTCCGGGCTGGTCTGGCCGATGGCTCCCGACTTCAGCACTCCGCGGGCGTAGTCCTCGGTCTGGAGCAGTCCGGGCAGGAAGTGCGGGTCGTAGGACCGGATGAGGCTGGCGGCGCCCTCGAGGCTGACGTACATCGAGAACCAGCCGGGCAGGATGTCGTGGAACCGCTGCCACCAGCCGGGCCTGTTGGCCTCCTCGGCCAGCTCCACGAAGGCGTCGGCCTCCTCCTCGGAGACGCCGTAGGACTTCAGGAGCAGTTGCAGATACGGGATCTTGAGGCTGACCTCGGCCATCTCCATGCGGCGGACCGTGGCGGGGGCGACGCGGAGGATCTTGGCGGCCTCCTCGCGCTTGAGACCGGCGCGCTCGCGCAGATCCAGCAGGCGCCGTCCGAGGACGACCTGGCCGACCGTCGGCGCGGACCGCGGCTCGCTCACCCTCCACCTCCTGGACGTCCCGGGGGTCCTGGGACCCGTTAAAAATGGCGCAAAAGAATCCTGGCAGGCGGACGGCGCCATTCGAAGACCTATTCGAAGACCTGGTCGGATCTCCGGTGATCTCAACTGGCGCCGCTCGACATGCTGTTGCGAGCAGTGTGCCACGGCCTTCCAGACCGTCACACAGCACTCTGCATTTTTCAGAGTGACACTTGCCAAGTGTTCACGGCGGGGCGATAGTGGCAAGCGTGATTCCGTCCGCGCCCTTAGGAACAGACGCCGCCGCAGGCCCCCACAGCCTCGGTGCCGCCGAGGGAGTTTCCCCTGGTGGGGCCGTTGCCGAGCGCCGGTTCCGGTTCGAGCTGGCCGCACATCCGGGTTCCCCGGCGCAGGCCAGACGGCTGACGCGGGCTCGGCTGAACGGCTGGTCGGTCTGCGAGGACATCTGCGACTCGGCGGCTCTGGTGGTCACCGAGCTGGTCACCAACGCGATCGTGCACACGGCGAGCAGCCACATAGTGTGCGAGCTCCACGACGGCGACGAGCTGGTGCGAATAGCCGTCCGTGACGAGGGTTGCGCACCGGGTCAGACGCGTCCGTCGTCGCAGCGCGGCGAGGAGGAGCACGGGAGGGGACTGCTTCTCGTCGACGCCCTCTGTCACGCCTGGGGCGCCCACGAACAGGGCTTCGGTCTGCTCGTCTGGGCGGAGCTGCCCCGCAAGGCAGACACCCCGCGCCACGACTGCGGGCCCTGCAACGACCTGGGCTGGGGAGCCCGCCCCAAGCCCGGCCGCCCCGACGGTCCCGGCGACCAGGACGACGACCCCGACGCCCGCCACGACGAGACCGCCCCGCACCACATCGACGAGGCCGCTCCGCACCACATCGACGAGGCCGCTCCGCACCACCACGGCACGGAGCACCACCACGGCACGGAGCGACCTCAAGGCGCGGAGCGCCCGCACGACACCGCGCGTCATCTCGACCCCGCTCACCACCAGGACACCACGCACCAGCACGCCGTGGACCGGCTCCACGGACCGGCCCGTCAGCACGGGACGGGGGGCGCATGGCTGTAAGGCACCTGGCCGGCGGCACGGCACTGACCCTGGACACGCTGGTCCGCCTCCGACGCGGTCTGCACGCCCCGGCCGCACCCCGCCGCCTCCCCCTCCCCGAGGGCATGACGGCCCCGCTGGGCTGCGACGCGGTGGCGGTACCCGCCCGCCTCGGTCCGCTGATCATGCCCCGCCTGCCCCGAGCCGGGTGCGTCTACGCCGATGAGACGCACTGGTGGTGGCTGCTCCCGTCGGACTCGGACTACGCCCTGGAGTGGCCCGCCCCCGCCCAGTACGCCACCGGCGCGATCGTTCCGGACGCGCCGGTGGCCCCCGACCTGATACACCGACCCGAGGGCGAGCTCCCGTACACGCCGCCGATCCCGCTGTACCTGGCCCTCTGCCGGGTGACGGGGACGACGCCCACCTGGTCCCGGCCGGTCAGCGCATAGGGCCGTCCGGTAGCGCCACCCGCCCTGGCGCCCGCCGCTCGCCCTGTACGGCAGCCTCGCCGCATGCCCCCTCGCCCTGCACCGGGGTGCCCCTACCCATGGTCGTCGTCCGGCACGGGGCCGCCCCGGCGCACGCCCCGCGTCCGGTAGGGCCGCACGTCCCATGCGCCGCGCCCGCACGGCCGTACGCCACACGCCCCCGTCCGGTACGGCCGTACGCCACATGCCCCTCGCCCGGTAGGACCGTCCGGCGCACGCCCGCGTACCCCGGCATGTCCGTCTGCGCCCTGCCCCCGGCACCTGCCTCCCGCGATAGTGGCTCTCCGTCCAGGATCGGGGGAGGCCGACGGTGCGCAAGAAGCGGGACACGCCAGCACCTGAACCGTCCGAGTCGGAGCGGCTGCTCTTCGGCGGCCCGCTGCGCTACGACACGGGCTGGAACAGCCACGCCGGCGCCGGGCTCCAGCTGAGCTTCGGGGCGATGCTGCGCCAGCTCCCCGCGCTCCTCGCGCTCAGCTTCCGGCTGGCCTGGCAGGCGGACCGCAAGGCCGCACGGGTGGTGCTCGGGGCCGAGGCGGGACGGGGTGTGGCACAGGCCGTGAGCCTGCTCGCCGTGAACAGCGTGCTGGGCCGACTGATCGGCGGCGGGCCGATCGAGGAACGGCTGCGCGGTGCCGTACCCGCCCTCGCCATCATGGCCGCGGTGATGCTGGTCTCCGCGCTGCTGCGGGCCGCGTCGACGTACGCCGCCGGCCGGCTGGAACCCAAGGTCGAGCGGGTCGCCACCGAGCGGTACCTGGAGCGCGCCGCCGCCGTGGAACTCGCCGCGATCGAGGACCACGCCTTCCACAAACTGCTGGACAGCGCCCAGTACGGTGCCAGCTCGGCACGCCGCATGATCACCTACGCCACCCGGGTCATGAACGCGGCCATCTCACTGATCGCGGCCGCCGGTGTCCTGACCGTGCTGCACCCCGCCCTGCTCCCGCTGCTGGTGACCATGACGCTGCCCAGCGCCTGGAGCGCCCTGACCGTCGCCCGCCGCCGGTACGAGTCCTTCCACACCTGGGTGCAGCACGCCCGGGCCGGTCATCTCCTCAGCGGTCTGCTCACCGAGCCGGAGTCCGCGCCGGAGATCCGTCTGCACGGGGTGGGCCCCTTCCTGCTGCGCCACTACCGCGTGATGTCGGAGACGGCGGAGGCGGAACAGGCGCGGCTGGCCCGGCTGGCCGCCCGTACCGGACTCATCGCCGCGGCCTGGACCGGGATCGCGACGGTGGCGACGTACGCGACACTCGGCGGTCTGCTGCTCGCCGGGGCCATGGCGCTCTCCGTCGCGGGCACGGCCGTGATCGCGATCCGGTCCGGCTCCGCCAGCCTGGACAGCCTCGTCCTGGAAGTGAACCAGCTTCATCAGGAGGCCCTGTTCGTGGGCGATCTGCAGCGGCTGTACGTCGAGGCGGAGAAATGGGCGATCCCGGTCGGCGGGCGGGAGCTGCCCGAGGAGCCGCGGGAGATCCGCTTCGAGAACGTCACGTTCAACTATCCGGGCGAGTCCACCCGGCCCGCCCTCGACGACCTCACGCTGACGCTCCCCCTCGGCCGGATCGTCGCGCTCGTCGGCGAGAACGGCTCCGGCAAGACGACCCTCGTGAAGCTGCTCTCCGGGCTGTACACCCCCGACCGGGGCCGGATCCTGTGGGACGGTGTGGACGCGGCCGGCGCGGACCGGCGGCTGCTCGCCGAGCGGATCGCGATGGTGGCGCAGGACTTCAAACGCTGGCCGTTCACCGCGAAGGTCAATGTGGCGGTCGGCCGCTCGGCCGCGCCCCTGACCGAGGAACGGCTCGCCGAGGCGATCTCGGAGGCGGGCGCCCAGGAGGTGGTGGCCGATCTGCCGCGCGGCCTGGACACCCTGCTGGCCCGCCACTTCAGCGGCGGCCACGAGCTGTCGGGCGGGCAGTGGCAGCGCCTCGGCATCGCCCGGGCCGCGTACCGCCGTGGCCGCATCCTCATCGTGGACGAGCCGACGGCGGCCCTGGACGCGCGGGCCGAGCTGGAGGTCTTCGAGAAGATCCGGGCCCTGGCGGGCACCGGTCAGACGGTGGTCCTGATCACCCACCGACTGGCGTCCGTGCGCCACACGGACCTGGTGCACGTCCTGGAGCAGGGCCGCCTGGTGGAGTCCGGCACCCCGGAGGAACTGCTGGCCAGCGGCGGCGTCTACGCGGAGCTGTACTCGCTCCAAGCGGAACAGTTCACCGCGCCGAAGGCGAGCTGACGCCCGGGGTCTCAGGCGAGCGCGTCGACGGCCCCCTCGCCCCGCACGATGACCAGGAACGTGTCCGTGGCGAGGTCCATCACGACCTCGGCGGGCATGCCCTCCATGCGCCGCGCGTGCGCGAACTCCTCCGCCGGCCACGATCCACGGGGACCGCCCGCGGGGAAGCATTCGAGCACGGTTCGCCCGTTCACCATCCTGACCTCCAGAAAGCGTCGTACTTGTAGGAGTTAACGCCTTCCGGGGACCGATCGCCTCGCTCAGTTGCGGGACTGAGACCTAGCCGACACGGCTTTGGCGCGAAGCGTGAGAGTCCGGTTACTTACCGGTCACTTTCGCTACTTTTTGTGTCAGTCCTCGTACTCATCGTGATACCGGACGCGATCGCTCCCCGCGGGTGCCCCCAGAGCGGACGCGCGCCCCTTGGGCTGCTCCCACTCCTCCTGCCGCCCCAGCGCCGTGAGGTCGAGCAGGCTGGTGGTGGAGCCGAGTCCGTCGAGACCGCGGTCGTACGTCGAGTAGGTGTGGAAGACCCGGTCGCGCTCCCGCAGGAAGCAGCTGAGACCCGGCCGCTCGAAGGACTCCCCCTCCTGCTCCAGGGTCACCTCGAAGTCGCGGTTGAAGTCGCCGCCGTACGAGGAGTACCAGGGCACGGTCCAGCCCATCCGCGCCTTGAACGGCAGGATCTTCGTGTACGGCGCTCTGGAGACGGCCGCGAACGTCGTCCCGCGCGCCTTCAGATGCGCGAGATGCCCGATCTGGTCCAGGAACGCCGAGCAGCTGCGGCAGCCCGCGTCCCACTCGGGCGCGAACATGAAGTGGTAGACGACGAGCTGGGACCGCCCCTCGAACAGGTCGAGCAGCGTGGCCTTCCCGTCGCCGCCCTCGAAGAAGTACGCGGTGTCGACCTCCACCATGGGCAGCGAGCGCCGCTCCGCGTTGAGCGCGTCCCGCGCCCGCGTGACCGCCTTCTCCTTGACCAGCAATTCCTTGCGCGCCGCGCGCCACTGCTCACGCGAGACGACCTCCGGAAGCGACATGACCCCTCCTGCTGCGACGGTCCGTTCGGGGTGGTGACCGTGGGGAGGAGCGGAACTCATCGGCGCACGGGAAACTTTCTGCTCGGCCAGACCGATCCGACCGACCCGGCTGCCCTGACCGACCCGGCGCGGGCGCCCGTGGTCAGGTGTCGTAGTCCTGGATGCGCCGGCCGTGACCCCGCTCCAGGAGGCCCGGGAGCCGCTGCCCCAACTCGCGGACCACGTCGGCGACATCGATGGTCAGCAGCTCGCGGTCACGCATCAGGACCCGGCCGTCGACGATCGTGGTGCGGACGTCGCCGGAGCGGGCGCTGTGCACGAGGGTGGCGGCGAGGTCGTGCACCGGCTGGGTGTGCGGTCCGGTGAGGTCCACCAGGACGATGTCGGCGCGGCGGCCGGGCGCGAGGGAGCCGACGCTGTCGCCGAGCCCGACCGCGCGGGCGCTCTGGAGCGTGGCGTGGTGCAAGGCCTGGCGGGCCGTCAGCCAACGGGGGTCGCCGGTCGTGGACTTCTGGATCAGCGCGGTGAGGGCCATGGACTCCCATACGTCGAGGGAGTTGTTGGAGGCGGCGCCGTCCGTGGCCAGTCCGACGGGGACCCCGATCTCACGCAGGGCGCGTACCGGGGTGGTGGTGGGCCAGGCGAACTTGAGGTAGCCGCGGGGCGCGGTGGCGACGGCCACCCGGCCGGTGGCGGCCTGGAGGACGGGGAGGTCACGGTCGAGGATGCCGGTGCCGTGGGCGATCAGGACGTCGGTGTCCAGCAGACCGGTGCGCCGGAGCACCTCGATGGGGGTGACGCCGTGCCGGTCGAGGCTGACCTCGGTCTGGTCGCGGTTCTCGGCGGCGTGGAGATGGACGGGCAGACCGTGCTCGCGGGCGAGTCGGGCGGTGGCGGCGAGGTCGGCGTCGTCCACGGTGTACGGGGCGTGCGGCGCGAGGGCGGTGGTGATGCGGCCGCCGGCGGCGCCTCGGTGCCGCAGCGCGAACTCCAGCGACCTCTCCCGCCCTTGGGGCCCCTGGGAGGAGAAGAACGCCTCGCCGAGGTGGGCGCGCATCCCGCACGCCTCGACGACGGAGGCGACGGCCTCCATGGAGAAGTAGTGGTCCGCGAAGCAGGTGACCCCGGCACGGATCATCTCGGCGCACGCGAGCCACGCCCCCAACTCCACGTCCCGCGCGGTGAGGTTGGACTCGACGGGCCAGACGACGTCGTTGAACCACTCCTGCGTGGGCAGATCCTCGGCGACCCCGCGCAGCGCCACCATCGGGGCGTGGGTGTGGCAGTTGACGAGTCCGGGCAACGCGACCTGTCCACGGGCGTCGATGTGTTCGACGCCGGGGGGCAGGTCCGGGGAGGCCGTGACGGACGCGATGACTCCGTCTCGTACGACGATCGTGACGTCCTCCTCGAACCCGATGCGCTCCTGGTCGTCGTGGACAAGGGCCGTGCACCCGGTGATGACGAGGTCGGCGGGAGTGTCGGTCATCCCGCCAACGTACGACGGCGCCCTAGCCCCGCGTGAGCCGAACCGCGCACATCTGACGACGGGGCCCGAGGGGGCGCCCCGCGTCCGGGCTCACCCGGCCAGGGGCAGTTCGGGCAGCCGTATCCTCGCGCGCGTGCGCTCCTTGGCGAGTTCGTCCGCCAACTCCGCGAGCCGCCGAGTGTGTTCGGGGTCGACGCGGCCCGAGTCGTCGAGGTGGACGGCGCACGCGGTGGTGGTGTCGACGAGCCGTTCGAGGGTGACGACGATGTCGCCCGTGCCCTCCGAGTGGCGGGCGAGCGGGGGGAGTTCGGCGGCGGCCAGGGCGATCGCGGCGCGTGCCTCGGCGAGGGTGCGGTAGGCCTCGCGGCGCAGGGTCCAGCGTGCGGCACGGTCCTCGGACCCGCTCAGGACGTGGTCGAGGTACGCCTGAGCGGCGGCGGCCGCCACGGCGAGCCGGGACCGTACGGTGCCGCCGCGTTGTCCCGGCATCGGCAGATGGCCGACCAGGAGCACGATCGCGCAGGCCAGCAGGGTCTCGCCGATCCGTCCGGCGGACGCCTGGGGTTCACCGCCGACCATGACGAGGGCCAGCACGAGGACGGTGACGACGGCGGTCTGGACGGCGAAGTGCCGGGTGGCGACGGGAAGGAGGGCCCCGCTGAGGGCGACGAGCGCGATGAGCCCCTCGGGGCGCGGCAGCACGGCGGCGAACCCGGCGAACACCAACGCCCCGAGCACGGTCCCCGCCGCCCGGCACAGCACCCGGGAGACGAGCGGCCCGAGATCGGGCTTGACGAGGAAGACGGTGGTGGCGGGCAGCCAGTACCAGTGCTCGTGCTCGCCGTACCAGCGGGCGTGGTGCAGCGCCTGCGCGACGGCCACGCTGGCGCCGAAGCAGAGCGCGACCCGCAGCCCGTACTCCCGTCCGCCCGCCCCGAAGACGGCCCGCAGCAGGCCCTTCCCGGTACGCCGGCGGGTGTGCAGATCGCTCCCCTCGGCCCGGTCGAAGGTCTCGGCTGCCCGCAGCAGGGCGTCATCGAGCGCCCGCAGCGCGGGGGCCGACCGGGAGGGCGCGGGCAGCGGCCCGGTGTGCGCGTTCTCCCGTACGGCGACGGCGAGCCGCCGGGGGCCCGCGGAGGCCCGTCCGGCCCCGGTCTCCCCCGCCCAGGCGAGCGCGGTCGCGGCCTCGGCGAGGGGCAGCGCGGCGGCGTACTGCGCGTGCAGCCGCCGTTCCGCGGAGGAGCTGGCGTACCGGCGCAGCCGTGGTCCGGCGAGCGCGTCCTGGGCGTGGTCGAGGGCGGCGGTGAGCGCGGCACGCCGGGCGGTGGCGTGCGGGCCGCCCGCGGCGTCGAGCAGGTCAGCCACGGCGTCGTAGACCGCGGCCACGGCGTCCCGTTCCCCGTCGAACCGGAAGTCCCCGGCGAGCGCGCCGGGCGTCGGCAGGGCGAGCCGCAGCGCGAGCAGCCATCCGGCCCCGGCGAGATAGGCGAGGGCCCGCTGCCACCCCTCCTCCGGCAGGGGCATGCCCGCCCCGATGGCGCACGCGACGAGCAGCTGGGTACCGGCCGCCGAGGCGACGGGCCCGACGGCACTGATCCCGCCCGCGACGAGCCCGACACCGGTGAGCAGCAGGGTCAGCGCCACGGCTCCGGCATGATCACCGGCGTACGTCCCGACGAACAGCCCGACCGCGCCCGCCAGCGCCGGCACGCCGAGCCGTACGACGGAGGCCCGCCGGCCGCCGGGACGGTCGTTGATCCCGGCCAGCATCGCCGCGATGGCCGCGACCACCCCGAACGACACCCGGTCCACCAGCACCGCACCCAGCAGCAGCGGCCCGGCGGCCAACGCGCCCCGCGTCACCGCGCTCCAGGGCACCGGCCCGCGCTGCGCACGCAGGGCATGGGCGAGCCAGGGCGGAAGGGCGAGAGCGCGGGTACGGGCGGGCGTGCGCGTGCGGGACACAGGGCTCCTGTCGACTGATCGAGGGCGGGGGCTGCCTTCGGGCGACGGTGGCCGGGCGATCGGTGTCCACGGTAGAGGGAGTTTCTGGAGGAGATGGGGCTGTCGTATTTCGGGAATGTGACGATGCCGGGAAAGGGCGTGTTCTTTATGAACGCAAAACGCGCGGAAAACGGGAGCGGGCCCGAGGGCGTAGCCTGCCCCCGGGCCCTGTCGGTGCCGTCCATGTGGCACGCCGGCACACTTGAGGACCCAGATCAGTCGTAATGTCGTCGCGTCCTGCCTTTGGACCACCGCACATCGAGCTGTGCGGACTGGACTTGAACCAGCATCTCGACGCCCTGGGCCTGGGCCCGGTCGATCCGGCGATCGACGGCGAATACTGAGTCTGGAGCAATAGTCTGAGATTGATCGCGGTCTGCCTCTGCCGATTGGGCTACCGCGGCGCGTGAAGGTGCCGCGGGGAGGACTCGAACCTCCACTGGAACCGCGCAGTCACGACAAGCTTCAGCTTCAGCTTGCGCTCCTCGCGCACCCCGGCCTCACAGGGCCGGGGAGTTTTCGAGGCTACCCGAATTCGGGGCTGTCCGAATCTAGGTTGCCTGAATCGGGGTTGCCTGAATCGGGTTGCCCGAAGGGGTTGCCTGAATCGGGGTTATCCGAAGAGGTAACCGAACACGGCGTCCCCGACCCGCTGGTCCACGACGTCGACGCCGTTCGCCTCCTCGCGGGCGAACTTCACGGCCTGCTGCAACTTCTCGACGCGGTCGAGGAGTTCGTTGACGCGCCGCGCCGGAAGGGCACCGGAGAACTTCACGGTGGTCCAGTAACCGATGGGCACGTCCTCGTAGTAGACCTCGACCTGCGCCGGGTGCTTCTCGGTCGCCTCGGCCTTCACGTGGTTGCGGGGCACCTTCTTGGTACGAAGGGTCCGCACCGGCTCGGTCTTCCAGGAGTCCGTGGACGGGTCCTGCACCCACGCCTCGGAGGCGTCGAGCACCGGCAACTTCCGTACGAACGTGTTGAGATCGACGAGCTGCTTCTCCAGGAAGAGCAGATACGACACCGGCACGTCGGCGACGAGCACCCGCCCGTCCACCGTCACGTCCGCGCGCGCGGCACAGTTGGCCCAGTCCTTGGTGGCGGTCACGTCGAAGAGACGCGTCAACGTCGCCGCGGTCTCCCGCAGCACGTCCTCGGCCTTCACCTGCACCCGGGTCGACTCGGGCGGCAACTGCTCGCCCTCCTCGTCCTTCGGCTGGTACGTACGCGAGATCCCGGCCAGCAACGCGGGCTTCTGCAACCCGTGGTGAGCTGCCGTCAGGTCCTGGTGCGCCTTGGACTTGACGCCTTTCTCGACTGCGATGATCTGATTGAGTTTCGCCACATCGGGGACGGTAGCAGTGACAACGGCCGCATATCGAAAGATTATTCGCGGCCCGGGGCGGGCGGTACCGCGGCACCGCGCCCAAAGACCCCCACCCTGGCCCTGTTCGGCCTTTCCGAAGAGGATCAGGGCCCACTCCACGGCACCCTTCAGCGCGGCCGCCCGAACCAGTCGTCCCCGAGGGCGAGGTGCCCTACCCTGACCAGGGGGAGAGTGATCATGACGTACAGACAGCGCAAGCGGCGTCGGCCGAGCGGTCCGACACAGGTCACGGCCAGGCTGGCGATCCCGTTCGTCGGCGACATCACCGGCACCTGGGAACCCGCCGACGCGGAGCGCAGCGCGGCCTGGGAGCTGTACCTGGAACTCGTCACCCGCGTGTCCGTCGAGGAACTCGACCAGGAGGAAGGCTTCCTGCGCGAGGCGCTGACCTCCCTCTACACCTTCTTCGACACCACCCGCGAGATCCTCCGCCGCTACGGCCCGGAGATCGCCCCGCCCCTGGCCCCCGGCCATGTCAGCTTCGGCATCCTCGCCGTCACCGTCCTCAACCGCGTTCTGCGCCCCCTGCTCGCGACCTGGCATCCGCGGCTGTCGGCGTACGAGTCCCAGCGCCCGGACGGAGTGGATCCGGTGGCGTGGGAACGGCGTTGGGAACACGCGGACGCCCTGCGTGAGCGCATCGGGGAGGTCCGCCGGACCCTCGTCTCGCTGGCGCACACCCTCCAGGAGGTGGCGGACGTCAGCGACCTCATCAACCTGCCGTCCCCACGCTCCCCGATGGCCGCCGACGACACTGCGGGACACAGGGCACGGGACTGAAACCGGGCCGCCGTTCGTCACGGGAGGCTGCATCTGCGGATCCGCACTGCTGGGCGGTTGTCCACAGGCGGCGTCCGCCGTGGGCGATTGTCAGTGGCAGGCGCTTCAATGGGATGTGTCGTCACAGTGAGTCACGGCAGTTGCGTTCAGTCGCAGGGCGTTTTCGGGCGCGCGGGGCTTGGAGCGTCCTGGGCGCCCTGGGTGTCAAGAGGGGCCGTCGGTGCCCCGGGTGCCCTGTGTGATGGAGCGTCATGGAATGTCACGACGGGCCGCGGGTACCGGCCTGTGGTGAGTCAACGGGGGAGGCAGTGATGGTGGGTCGTGGGGAGCACGAGGAGGACGGTCGGCGGTACGTCTCACTGGCCGGCCTGCGACTGCGGGGATGGACCAACGGCGGCTTGGTGCACCGCCTTCTCGGCCCCCCGGACCGGCTGAGCGTCGATCCGCGCGCCCTGGCCGCGCCTCCGGTGCGGCTGTACCGGCTCGAACGGGTGGAGGCCGCGGAGCGGAGCCTCGAGTTCAGATCCGGCTTGGGAAAGGGTGCGGCACGGCGACGGGCGGCAGGCCGGCGGCAGGGGGCCTGAAGCGGAGGGCAGCGCCGAAGAGTTGCCGCGGCCTGGACGGGACAGTCGGCGGGAAATTCGGGTGCGGCCGGAGAGGGTGGCCTGGATGATCGCGAGGTCGCCCCTCATGCCCTCCGCGCACCCCTGGAGTTCCCGTGATCCGTCGCGTCACCTCCCCCGCCCTGTTTCCGCCGCCCACCTACTCCCATGCCTCCGTCGTGGAGGCCGGCACGAGGCTGGCGTTCCTCGCCGGTTCCGTACCGCTCGACGCCGAGGGCCGGATCGTCGGCGAGGGGGACCCGGTGCGGCAGGCGCAGCAGGTGGTCGCCAATCTCGAGGAGCAACTGCGGTCGGTCGGCAGCGACTTGGCGCACGTCCTCCACACCGAGGTGTACGTCGTGAGCAGCGAGACCTCGGTGCTCTCCGCCGTCTGGGAGGTCGTGGAGGCCTCCGGGCTCAGCACCGGGCCGCACTCGTCGACGCTGCTCGGCGTGGCCTGCCTCGGGTACACGGGACAGCTGGTGGAGATCACGGCGACGGCCGTCGTTCCCTAGGCGTCAGCGCCCTGTGCCGCTCGCGAGCCGTCAGCGCCCTGTGCCGCTCGGCCCGGCGAGAAATGCGGTGCGGGAGCGGGTGGCTCCCTGACAGGATCCCGTCGCGTGACCTCATACGACCCGACCATCACCCTGCGGCGAGCTGCCGCCCCTGACGCGACGGCGGCGGCCGACGTGTGGCTGCGTTCCTTCGCGGCGGCGCTCCCCACCGTCGTCAGACCCCGGTCCGACGACGAGGTCCGGGACTACTTCCGGCACGTGGTGGTTCCGCTCCGGGAGACATGGGTGGCGGAGGCGGACGGGATCGTGGGGGTGATGGTCCTCGACGGCGACCTCCTGTCCCAGCTCTACCTCGCCCCGGACTGGCGCGGACGCGGCGTCGGCGACCGGTTCGTGGAGCTGGCCAAGGAGCGCAGTCCGCGAGGTCTGCACCTGTGGACCTTCCAGGTCAACAAGCCGGCCCACCGCTTCTACGAACGGCACGGCTTCGTCGCCGTCGAGCACACGGACGGCAACGGGAACGAGGAGGGCGAGCCGGACGTGCGGTACGTCTGGCAGCCGTAGGGCGAGGACGCTACAGCCGCGGGCGTCCGGGGGCCGGCTCCCGGACGCGGTCCGATGCCCGGGCAAAGGGGCCGTCCTCGCCCGAACCCGGGTCTCCTACGACGGACCGCCCCCT
Source organism: Streptomyces sp. NPDC020489 (assembly GCF_044386545.1). Lineage (NCBI taxonomy): Bacteria > Bacillati > Actinomycetota > Actinomycetes > Kitasatosporales > Streptomycetaceae > Streptomyces > Streptomyces sp. NPDC020489. The sequence goes on along the minus strand of NZ_JBIRUZ010000001.1, from coordinate 810,634 downwards.
TGATCACGTGCATGCATCACGGCTCCGCCGACCGGCCGGCGGCCGCGCTCAGCACGTCCCTCAGCATCTCCGGGGTCAACCGTCCGGTGAAGGTGTTGCGCTGGCTGACGTGGAAGCACCCGAAGAGTTCGATCCCGTCGAGCGGCACCCGCACCCCGTGCCCGAACGCCGGCCGGGGCCGGGGCACGGCCCAGCCCGCCTCCGCCAGCGCGGGCAACGTGGCCTGCCAGCCGAAGGCACCGAGCACCACCACGGACCGCAGCGTCGGCCGCAGCAGCCTCAACTCCTGGAGCAGCCAGGGGCGGCAGGTGTCGCGCTCCCCCGGTGTGGGCTTGTTGGCCGGCGGGGCGCAGTGCACGGGCGAGGTGACACGGACGCCGTACAGTTCCAGGCCGTCGTCCGGACCGGTGGCGGTCGGCTGCGAGGCGAGGCCGACGTCGTACAGCGCCTGGTACAGCACGTCCCCGGAGCGGTCGCCGGTGAACATGCGGCCGGTGCGGTTGCCGCCGTGCGCCGCCGGGGCGAGCCCCACGATCAGCACGCGCGCGTCGGACGGGCCGAACCCGGGTACGGGCCTGCCCCAGTACGTCTCGTCGGCGAAGGCGGCCCGTTTGGTCCGCGCGACCTCCTCGCGCCACTCGACCAGCCGGGGGCAGGCCCGGCAGTCCGCGATGCGCCGGTCGAGGCGGGCGAGTGCGTCCATGGGACCACCGTACGACGGTGTCCCAGCGATCCTGGCGGCCCCCGCTGTCCCCACGGTCCCCACGGTCCCGGGCGTAATTCCGCCGGGGCGGGTGTGAGGGAAGGGCTAAGGTCGTGACATGGCTGCTGAACACGCGGACACCGACGCAACCAACCCGCCCGGCACCCCCGTGACGGGGGCGGGGAGCGAGGCGGCGCCCTCGACCAGGGCCGAGGACCCGGCGGTCGCCGCCGCTGTGGCCGCCGCCGAGGCCGCGGGGCCCCAGCACGGGGAGACCGTCCGCGTCGACAGCTGGATCTGGTCCGTACGCCTGGTCAAGACCCGCTCCGTCGGCTCCGCCGCCTGCAAGGGGGGCCATGTCCGGGTGAACGGCGACCGCGTCAAGCCGGCCCACTCCCTCCGGGTCGGCGACGAGGTGCGGCTGGTGCACGAGGGCCGTGAGCGGATCGTCTTCGTCAAGCGCCTCATCCGCAAGCGCGTCGGTGCGCCCGTGGCCGCCCAGTGCTACATCGACAACAGCCCTCCGCCCCCGCCCCGCGAAGCCATCGCCCCCGCCGGCATCCGCGACCGAGGCACCGGCCGACCCACCAAGCGCGACCGCCGCGAGCTGGAACGCCTCCGCGGACTCGGCGGCCTCGGCGGCGCCCCCGGGGGCCACTGACCACGGCTCCCGCGCGGTGCCGGTGCCAATGACAGGAGCCGGGGGGAGGCACCCCGCCCTCCCCCCCCCACCCCCCACCCGCCCTGCCCCCGCGCCCCCAAGGCTGGCTACCCACGCCCCACGCCCACGGCGATGACGTCCGGACCAGGCCCTCAGGCCCACCGGACGTCATCGCCTCGTGCGCCGACGTCGCCGGCGGCGTCGGCCTCGCGCTCAGGCGCGTCCCCGCACCACTCGCAGCAGCCGCGCGTTCTGCTCCCGCCGGGCCCAGGCGATGAGGGCCAGCGGCACGATCAGGATGAGAGGCGTCGCGGCGTTCTCACCGTCGAAGACGGAGACCTGGACGACGAACGCGCCCACCATCAGCGCGCTCAGCGCCACCGCGGCCACCGACTGGAGCAGCGGGACCAACAGCGCGACGGCACCGGCCAGTTCGAGCACGCCGATGGTGTACATGCCGGCGTCTCCCCAGCCCATCTCGGCGAAGCCCTCGGAGGCCGAAGGGTGCGCGATGAGCTTGGGCAGGGCGCTCGCGACGGCGTAGAACAGGGCGAGCACCACCTGAAGAGTGCGCAGGGCGATGCGGGCCCGACGGCCACGGGGGGTCGCGGACTCAGCGACGACGGCCCCGGCCCCACCGGAGGCGGAGGTGGCGGCGGCGACGGGGAGGGTGGTCTCGGACATCGGGGTCTCCTGTGGTGAAGCGGTCCGTTGTGCTGTCAGAGAGGTAGACCGCCTCCCACGCGAAAACTCATCGCCGAGCCAACCGCTGAATCAGGCCCTGTCCACCGGCACCGCCCGCACCCATGTCCCGTCGTCCGTCAGGTACTTGTCCACTCGCAGCCCCGCCTCCCCCAACGCCTCCTCGAACTGCTCCTTGGTCAACGGCCGGGCCAGGAACGTCTGGGTCCACACCGCGTCCGGGAACTCGTACTCCGCGCGCACCGAGTTCACCCCGTCGCCGACCGGCTCCGCCGACACCATCCGCACGGTGAAGCCGGCGGGGTCGACCCGCTCGCGCGGCAGATTGGTGTGGTAGTCCGCGCCCTCCCGCTGGATCAGCACGCACCCGCCGTCCGCGACATGCCGGGTACAGGCGCGCAGCAGTCCCCGCCGCACCTCGGCGTCACCGGCGTGCACCAGGAACGACGCGAGCATCACCACGTCGAACGTCTCACCCAGGTCGAGGCCTTCGACCGGGGCGCATATCGTGCGGGCCCCGCGGACGCGCTCCAGCATCTGTGGGGACTCGTCCACCGCGGTCACCGTGAAGCCCCGCTCCAGCAGTGGATGGGTCATCCGCCCCACACCGCAGCCGAGCTCCAGGATGTGCGCCCCCGCCGGCACCGCCGCAGCGATGATGTCGGGTTCCTCCCCCACCGGCAGCCGTGCGTACAACTCCACCGCACAGCCGTCGGGAGTGATCGCGCCCGGTCCGGTCCCCTCGTACCCCTCACGCATTTTCATTTCCATGCCCGTCCAACGGACCACAACCGCACGGCCGTTCCCCACCCGAACGCCTTCACCCGTACGAGTTACGCACGGAACGACACCACATGCCGCAGAGCCGCGGCCGCGTCGCCCCGGCGTCCGCCATGCGTGTCCGGCGCGACGCGATCAGTTCGTCGATGTCCGGATGGGGTACCGCGAGGTCCAGCAGCACCTCGGGCGGGTCATAGGCGTCCGGTATCGCAGGGCCCTACCCCGCAGTCGGGGCTTTTGGCGTACTTCGCACCGAAGAGTATGTTTCAAGAAGGAGTGATGATCCCGATGCGTACCGGCAGTGAGCCGACGACCGCGCGCAGTGCGCTGCGGGCGCGCTTCTGGCTGAGCGTGTGGGGGCTTGCCTGGGCCACCTTCGGCACGGCGGCGTTCGCGCTGGCGGGCCGCACCGGGTGGGCCGTCGCCTGCGGGGTGCTGTGGCTGGTGATCACCGTGGATCTCACCCTGATCGTCCGGCACATCCGCCAGGGCCCGCACTACCAGCCAGGCCCCGGCATCCCGCCCTACCGACCGCCGGGGAACCGGTGACGGAACGGAGAGCCGGAGATCCGGCAGCCGTGACGGCACCTTGCGATTGCCCTCGGCGGAACCCCAGGCCCGGCAGAACCCCAGGCCCGGCGAGCCGTCACGACTCGAACCGCGCCGCCTTCAGGTACTCCGGGTTCGGGTCCAGCGCGGCGGCCAGCCGGAAGTGGCGCTTGGCCTGCTCGGGGCGTGCCTGCCGCTCGTAGGTCCGGGCGAGCGCGAAGTGGGCGAACGCGTTGTCCGGCTCGCGCTCCAGGACGATGGTGAACTCCAACTCGGCGGGCCGCAGTTGCGCCGCCGCGAAGAAGGCACGCGCGCGCAGCAGGCGGGCGGCGGTGTTCTCGGGGTGCGCGGCGATGACCTGGTCGAGCAGTTTCACCGCACCCTGCGGGTCCCGCGCGGCGAGCAGCTGCTCGGCGGCACGGAAGTCGATGACATGCGTCTCCGGGGTACGTCCGGTCGAACCGCTGGTCTCGGGCACGGCAGAGTCCTTCCCTCACTCAGGGGGTTCAACGCCCGGACCGGGGGCCGCTATTCCTGGGGCGGTAGGGACGGGTCGTGGGACGCGCGCGCCCGTCGTGCGAGATCGACCCATACGTCCTTCACCCGGCGCCGCAGGTCGTCCAGGGGGACGTCGTTGTCGATGACGATGTCGGCGATCTCCAGGCGCTTCTCGCGGGTCGCCTGGGCGGCCATCCGCGCGCGGGCGTCCTCCTCGGTCATGCCGCGCAGGGTGACCAGGCGGTCCAGTTGCGTCTCGGGGCTGGCGTCGACCACGACCACGACGTCGTACAGGGGCGCGAGGCCGTTCTCGGTGAGGAGCGGGACGTCGTGGACGACGACCGCGTCCGCGGCGGCGGCCGACTCCAGCTCGCGCGAGCGGGCGCCGACCAGCGGGTGCACGATCGCGTTCAGTACGGCGAGCCGGTCGGGGTCGGCGAAGACGATGGAGCCCAGCTTCGGCCGGTCCAGAGCACCGTCGGCGGCGAGCACCTCGGGTCCGAAGGCCTCGACGATGGCGTCCAGCCCGGGCGTACCGGGCTCGACGACCTCACGCGCGATGCGGTCCGCGTCGATCAGCACGGCACCGCACTCGACGAGCAGCCGCGACACCTCGCTCTTGCCGGCGCCGATACCGCCGGTCAGCCCCACGGACAGCATGGCCGCGCCTCCACCCTCACGACCCCCGCCGACGCGGGGAGAACTTGCCGACTCCGATACCGCCGGTCATACCACCGGTGACGCCCACCGGATCATCTCCACGTCAGCGGAGAAGGGCGGGCCGCGGTCACCGGCACCCTATCGAATCAGCCCTCGCGCCATCCGATCACCCGGCGCCAAACCCGACAGGCCCCCGCGCCATCCGATCACCGGGCACCAAACCCGATCGGCCGTCGCGCCACCGGATCACCCGGCACCGAACCCGACAGGCCGCCGTCGCCCAGGCTCAGCCGCCGCCCGGGCTCAGCCGCCGCCCGGATTCAGCCGTCGCCCTCCCGCTCCGCCAGGAACTTCTCGAACTCGCGCCCGATCTCGTCCGCCGACGGGATGTCCGCCGGCTCCGCGAGCATGTTGCCCCGGGTCTCGGCGCCCGCCGCGGCGTCGTACTGGTGCTCGAGGCCCTGGACGAGGGCGACCAGGTCCTCGTCGCCCTCCTGGATCTGGCGGTCGATCTCGGTCTGGGTGCGGTGCGCGTCCGTGCGCAGGGAGTGCGCGATGCCGGGCAGGACCAGGCCGGTGGCGGCCGTGATGGCCTCCACGACGGTCAGTGCCGCGTCCGGGTACGGGGAGCGGGCGATGTAGTGCGGCACGTGCGCGGCGACGCCGAGGACGTCGTGCCCGGCCTCCATGAGGCGGTACTCGACGAGCGCCTCGGCGCTGCCGGGGACCTGCGCCTCGTCGAAGGGGCTGCGGTGGCCCGGCACGAGGTCGTTGCGGTTTCCGTGCGGGGTCAGGCCGACGGGGCGGGTGTGCGGGACGCCCATGGGGATGCCGTGGAAGTTCACCGACAGTCGGACGCCGAGCCGCTCCACGATCTGCTGGACGGCCGCCGCGAAGCGCTCCCACTCCACGTCCGGCTCGGGTCCGGACAGCAGCAGGAAGGGCGCCCCGGTGGCGTCCTGGACGAGCCGCACGTCGATGGTGGGCTCCTCGTAGTCCGTCCAGCTGTCGCGCTTGAAGGTCAGCAGCGGGCGGCGGGCGCGGTAGTCCACGAGCCGGTCGTGGTCGAACCGGGCGACGACCTGGTGGGGCAGCGAGTCGAGGACCCGGTCGACGATCTGGTCGCCGGTCTCGCCCGCGTCGATGTATCCGTCGAAGTGGTAGAGCATGACAAGGCCGGCCGACTCCTGGGCGAGTGCCATGTCGACGACGGCCAGGCCCTTCGGCTCCCATGCGTACAAACCCTGCGGATCAAGCACAGTGACCGCTCCTCCTCGTGTTCGTACTGCACAACGCGCCCTGGGACGTGGGCATTCCCGCTCGTGGCCCTGATCAGGCACCTCTTGCCGCCCGCTCCTGCCCCGCTCCACTGCGTCACGAGGCCGGGCACGCGCGCGTGGAGGCCGTCGCGACCTTGGGGGGAGGGTGCGGGGAGCCGGGCTGTCACCGGTGTGCGGGATGTCGACGACGGTGTCGGACCGGGGGCGCCATGACGCCGATACGCGGGTACGTGGGCACGCGGTGTCGGTCCCGCGTCGGCGGCCTTCGTGACGGCCGTGCCGAGTACGTACCCGGTCGGCGCCGCTCGCACGCGCGGGAGCGCTCTGTTCCGGGCACGGCTGAGGGGCCGCACCTCGAAAGGTACGGCCCCTCAGTCAGGAGCTAGTGCTCAGTGAGCGTTCAGCTCTGGCCACCCGCGAGCTTCTCGCGAAGCGCGGCGAGCGCCTCGTCGGAAGCCAGGGCACCGGAGGTGTCCGCACCCTCGGAGGAGTACGAACCGCCACCGCCACCCGCGACCGGAGCCGCACCGGCGGTGTCGCCACCCTCGGCAGCGGCGGCAGCGTCGGCCTCGCGGCTCTTGATGACCTGCTGCTGGTGCTGCTCGAAGCGGGTCTGCGCCTCGGCGTACTGGTGCTCCCACGCCTCGCGCTGGGTCTCGTAGCCCTCGAGCCAGTCGTTGGTCTCGGGGTCGAAGCCCTCGGGGTAGATGTAGTTGCCCTGGTCGTCGTACGACGCGGCCATGCCGTACAGGGTCGGGTCGAACTCGACCGAGGCCGGGTCGGAACCGAACGCCTCGTTGGCCTGCTTCAGCGAGAGGCTGATGCGACGGCGCTCGAGGTCGATGTCGATGACCTTGACGAAGATCTCGTCGTTGACCTGGACGACCTGCTCCGGGATCTCCACGTGGCGCTCGGCCAGCTCGGAGATGTGGACCAGACCCTCGATGCCCTCGTCCACGCGGACGAACGCACCGAACGGAACCAGCTTCGTGACCTTGCCGGGCACGACCTGACCGATCTGGTGGGTCCGGGCGAACTGCTGCCACGGGTCTTCCTGGGTCGCCTTCAGCGACAGGGAGACACGCTCGCGGTCCATGTCGACGTCGAGGACCTCGACGGTGACTTCCTGGCCGACCTCGACAACCTCGGAGGGGTGGTCGATGTGCTTCCAGGAGAGCTCGGAGACGTGGACCAGACCGTCGACGCCACCCAGGTCCACGAAGGCACCGAAGTTGACGATCGAGGAGACCACGCCGGAGCGGACCTGACCCTTCTGGAGGGTCGTGAGGAACGTCTGGCGGACCTCGGACTGGGTCTGCTCCAGCCAGGCGCGGCGGGACAGGACCACGTTGTTGCGGTTCTTGTCCAGCTCGATGATCTTCGCCTCGAGCTCCTTGCCCACGTAGGGCTGGAGGTCGCGAACGCGGCGCATCTCGACGAGGGAGGCCGGCAGGAAGCCACGGAGGCCGATGTCGAGGATGAGACCACCCTTGACGACCTCGATGACGGTACCGGTGACGATGCCGTCCTCTTCCTTGATCTTCTCGATGGTGCCCCAGGCACGCTCGTACTGGGCGCGCTTCTTCGAGAGGATCAGGCGGCCTTCCTTGTCCTCCTTCTGGAGAACAAGGGCTTCGATCTCGTCACCGACGGCGACGACCTCGTTGGGGTCGACGTCGTGCTTGATCGAGAGCTCGCGGCTCGGGATGACACCTTCGGTCTTGTAACCGATGTCGAGCAGGACCTCGTCCCGGTCGACCTTCACGATGACGCCGTCGACGATGTCGCCGTCGTTGAAGTACTTGATCGTCTCGTCGATCGCGGCGAGGAAGGCTTCCTCGTTACCGATGTCGTTGACCGCTACCTGCGGGGTGGTAGAGGTGGTCTCGGTGCTGCTCGTCATGTGGGAAAGGGCTCCGGTACGGACAGAGAGTCGTAGGTACTGCTTACGCCGGGAGCCCGTTTCGCTCTGAAGAAGCCGGACAGCCAAGGAAGCGCCACACCGAGAAAGCTCTGGCGGCGCCTCGACAACCGAGGGGACATACAACAGATGCGAGCGCAGCCTGCTACGTCTGAGGTGCGCAGGCCCGCAGCGCAACTTGTAGCATACGGGGGCAGCCGGGCAGGGTCAATGCGCGAAGGCGCACACCCGGGGCGGATCGCCGCATACCCGGCACAAAACCTGTCTCACGAGGCCACGCGGGCCCGATGGTGCCCCTTTCGTGACGGCCTCCGTCGACGGGTTGGACGGAAGAGTACGACGAGGGAGCCGATCATCCAAGAGCGCGTATCGCCCGAGCCGCAGTCACCCCACGACGACGAGCCGGACGCCGTCCGGCGCACGGCGGACGTCACGGAGAGCTCCCGGGCCAACCGGGGCTGGTGGGACCGCAACGCCGACGACTACCAGGTCGAGCACGGCACCTTCCTCGGCGACGACCGTTTCGTGTGGGGTCCCGAGGGTCTGGACGAGGTGGAGGCCGAGCTGCTCGGCCCGCCGGAGGAGCTGAAGGGCAGGGAGGTCCTGGAGATCGGCGCCGGGGCGGCCCAGTGCTCGCGCTGGCTGGCCGCCCAAGGTGCCCGCCCGGTCGCGCTCGACATCTCCCACCGGCAGCTCCAGCACGCCCTGCGCATCGGCGGCACGTTCCCCCTGGTCTGCGCCGACGCCGGCGCCCTGCCCTTCGCGGACGCCTCCTTCGACCTGGCGTGCTCGGCCTATGGGGCGCTGCCGTTCGTGGCGGAGCCGGTGCTGGTCCTGAAGGAGGTGCGCCGGGTGCTGCGGCCGGGCGGCCGTTTCGTGTTCTCGGTGACCCACCCCATCCGCTGGGCCTTCCCCGACGAGCCCGGCCCCGAGGGGCTGACCGTCTCCGCCTCGTACTTCGACCGCACGCCTTATGTCGAGCAGGACGACAGCGGCCGGGCCGTGTACGTGGAGCACCACCGCACGATCGGCGACCGGGTGCGGGACGTGGTGGCCGCCGGGTTCCGTCTCGTCGACCTGGTCGAGCCGGAGTGGCCGGCCTGGAACACCTCCGAGTGGGGTGGCTGGTCGCCGCTGCGCGGGAATCTGATCCCGGGCTCGGCGATCTTCGTGTGCGTACGAGACTGACCGTGTGATCCGTTACGACGCCCTCGACGCCCTCCCGGTACGCGACGCCCTGCCCGAGCTGACCGACGCCCTGGAGGGACACGGCACGGCGGTCCTCGTCGCCCCGCCCGGGACCGGCAAGACGACCCTCGTGCCGCTCGCCCTGGCGGGCCTGCTGGAGCCCGGCGCTCCCGCGCGGCGGGTCGTCGTGGCCGAGCCGCGCCGGATCGCCGCCCGTGCCGCTGCGCGGCGGATGGCGTGGCTGCTGGGCGAGAAGGTCGGCGGACACGTCGGCTACACCGTGCGCGGGGAGCGGGTCGTGGGGCGGCACACGCGCGTGGAGGTCGTCACGACCGGTGTGCTGCTCCAGCGGCTCCAGCGGGACCAGGAGCTCGCGGGCGTCGACGCGGTGGTCCTGGACGAGTGTCACGAGCGGCATCTGGACGCGGACACGTCGGCGGCCTTCCTGTGGGACGTACGGCAGGCGCTGCGGCCGGAGCTGCGGCTGGTGGCGGCATCGGCGACGACCGACGCGGAGGGCTGGTCGCGGCTGCTGGGCGGGGCGCCGGTGGTCGAGGCGGCGGGCGTGGCGCATCCGGTGGAGGTGGTCTGGGCGCCGCCGGTACGGCCGGTGCGGCCGCCGCACGGGATGCGGGTGGATCCGGCGCTGCTGACGCATGTGGCGTCCGTGGTGCGGCGGGCGCTGGCCGAGCGGGAGGGGGACGTGCTGTGCTTCCTGCCGGGCGTGGGCGAGATCGCGCGGGTCGCCGGGCAGCTGGGCGGCCTGGGTGACGTGGAGGTGCTCCAGGTCCACGGCCGGGCCCCCGCGGCCACGCAGGAAGCGGTGCTGGCGCCCGGTGAGCGGCGCCGGGTGGTGCTGGCGACCTCCGTGGCCGAGTCCTCGCTGACGGTGCCCGGGGTGCGGGTGGTCGTGGACGCGGGACTCGCGCGCGAGCCGCGGGTCGACCACGCGCGCGGGCTGAGCGCGCTGGCCACGGTGCGGGCCTCCCGGGCGGCGGGGCGACAGCGCGCGGGGCGGGCCGGGCGGGAGGCGCCCGGAACGGTGTACCGCTGCTGGGCGGAGGCCGAGGACGCCCGTCTGCCGCTGTTCCCGGCGCCGGAGATCAAGGTGGCCGACCTGACGGCGTTCGCCCTCCAGGCGGCCTGCTGGGGCGACCCCGACGCCGGCGGGCTGGCGCTGCTGGACCCGCCGCCGGCCGGTGCGATGGCCGCCGCGCGGAGCGTGCTGTCGGCGATCGGGGCGGTGGATCCCGGCGGGCGGGCCACGGAGCGAGGGGTGCGACTCGCGCGGCTGGGGGTGCACCCCCGGCTGGGACGGGCCCTGCTGGACGCGGGGGCCTCGCGTGAGGTGGCCGAGGTGGTCGCGCTGCTGAGTGAGGAGCCGCCGCGGGAGTACGGGGACGACCTGGCGGCCGCGGTACGGACGGCCCGGCGCGGGGGTGACGCCTACGCGGGGCGCTGGCGGGCGGAGGTACGGCGGCTTCAGGCCCTCGCGCCCGACCCGGCCCCCTCGCCTTCTCGCACCGATGACGCCCTCGCCGGACTCGTCGCCGCCCTCGCCTTCCCCGAGCGGGTCGCCAGAGCCGACGGCGGCTCCCATCTCATGGTCTCCGGCACCCGCGCGGAGGTCCGTGACGGCGGTGCGCTGCGCGGCACCCCGTGGATCGCCGTCGCGGTCGCCGACCGTCCCGTGGGGAAGGGGCACGCGCGCGTGCAGCTCGGTGCGGCCGTGGACGAGGACACCGCGCGGCACGCCGCCCAGGCACTGCTCGACGAACGGGACGAGGTGCACTGGGCCGACGGTGACGTCGTCGCGCGCCGGGTGGAGCGGCTGGGGGCGATCGAGCTGACGGTGCGCCCGCTCAGGAACCCGGACGCCGCTCTCGTACGCGACGCGCTGGTCGAGGGGCTGCGGAGGGAAGGGCTGCGGCTGTTGCGCTGGTCGCCCGAGGCCGACGTACTGCGGCGGCGGCTGGCCTTTGTGCGGCTGCATGTCGGTGAGCCGTGGCCGGACGTCGGTGACGCCGCTCTCCACGCGCGCGTGGACGAGTGGCTGGAGCCGGAGCTGAGCCGGGCCCGGCGGCGGGCCGACCTGGCGCGGATCGATGCCGGGGCGGCGCTGGGCCGGCTGCTGCCGTGGACCTCGGGAGAGGCCGCGCGGCTCGACGAGCTCGCCCCCGAGCGGATCACCGTGCCCAGTGGGTCCAGGATCCGGATCGACTACACGGATCCCGAGCAACCCGTACTCGCGGTCAAGTTGCAGGAGATGTTCGGGCTTCAGGAGTCCCCCGTGGTCGCCGGGGTGCCGCTGCTCGTCCATCTGCTCTCCCCCGCCGGGCGCCCCGTCGCCGTCACCGCCGATCTGGCGTCCTTCTGGAAGGACGGCTACAAGGGGGTCCGGGCGGAGCTGCGCGGCCGGTATCCGAAGCATCCGTGGCCCGAGGACCCGGCGGGCGCCGAGCCGACGCGGCACACCAACGCGCGGCTCAGGCGGTGACCGGTTCGGGTGCGGAGTCGTCGGCGGGTTCCGGTTCGTCCGGGCGGCGGCTGCGCGCCTCCAGGTAGAGCGACAGGGCGACCAGGAGCACTCCGAGGGCCGCGAAGCCCCAGGGGAGGTAGGAGGTCATGAGGAGGAGCAGGGTGCGCTGGGAGCGGACCATGTCGACGGTGTGCTCGATGTAGTCCTCGCGCATCTTCACGTGCCCGGCGAAGGCCGTCACCTTGTCGCGGTCGCCGAGGAGGGTGCCGCCGCGCAGTTCCTCCCGGTGGATCTCCTCGCCGTAGACGGGGGCGCCGGTGACGGGTTCGACCCAGAACTTGCGGACCGTGGTGTACCAGCGGGTCGTACCCGTCTTGGCGAGCTGCTCGGCGGTGATGCCCGCGATGGGCAGCTTCTTGGGCCACTTCACCTGGGTCCAGGGAATGGTCTGCTCGAAGTAGTAGACCTCCAGGCCGCGGAAGTCCTGGGTGCCCCGGTAGTGGATGGGGCTGGAGGTGCGGGTCTGGGCGTCGAAGTACTCGTAGTCCCGTTTCTCGGTCAGGAAGGGCCACTTGAACTCGAGGCCCTCGCGTGTGACCGGGTCGCCGTCGACCATCTCGCCGGTGGCGTGGATCGGTTCCTGGGTGTGGGCGTCGAAGATGTACCGCTCGGGGATGTGGGCGACCTGTTCGCCGTCGGGACCCTGGGCGTAGGACAGGCCGTCCCAGACGACGACGTCCCGGCCGAGGGTCCTCTCGATCTTCTCCGACTCCTCGACGTTGCCCCGGAGGGTCTGCACGACGGTGATCTTGGAGACCTTCTTGACCCGCATGGAGGTGTCCATGAGGGTCGCGTCCCTGGCCTCCAGGACCATGTCCTGGTAGTGGTTCGCCGGGATCTTGGCCAGGCGCGGGAAGGCGTACCAGCGCAGGCCCGGGGACAGGGCCGCGAAGAACACGGCGAGGGCGAGCAGGATCAGGCTGGCCGTGCGGCGCATCTCGGCCTCCCTCCGGGGGCGGTCACGGGTGTGACGGCACCGTCGTCAGCAGCGGCTTCGGGGACGTCTCACCGGTCGGCGACCCCATCGCGGTGATCGTGAGGACCAGGGCGAGTGCGAGGGCCAGGCCGATCGCGGCGGCGATCAGGGCACGCATGCGGCCTCCCGACGGACTGGAACTGATAGGTCGTCAGATCCCGCACCGTAGCAACGGGTCGGCGAGATGAGAACACGTCGCGCACGACGACGGCGCCCCCCGCGTGGAGGGGCGCCGCCTTGGTCGTACGAGGACGTGCTACGCGCTCGGGCTCGCCGACGGGCTCGGGGAGGCCGAGGTGTCGGCCGCGGCGGCCACGGTCAGTTCGACCGTCAGGGACGCGCCGCCGGCGGTCTCGATGCGGAGCAGGAAGCTGCCGGTGGTGTCGTCCGCGTAGAGCTTCGGGAGCTTGAGCAGACCCTTCGCGTCCGTCTCCAGGCCCGTGAGGGCGCGTACGGGCTTGCCGGCCGCGTCCTTGAAGTAGGGGCCCTTGGTGTTGGCGGTCGCGTCGTCCGCCGAGGTGACGAGGGTGGCGGTGGCGGCGACGCCGTCCGCGACGGCGCCGTCGCTGGTGGCCCTCACCTCGACCTGGTCGGCGAACTCGCCGCCCGGGGTGCAGGTCAGCGCGGTGTCGCTGGTACGCACCAGGGTGTCGGCGACGCGCTCGGTGACCGTCGCGGTGTAGGCGAGAGCGCTGACCGCGCGGCCCACGACGGTGGCACGGACGGTGAACGTGCCCGTCTTCTCGCCCGCCTTCAGCACGGGCGCGACGGCCACGCCGGAGCTGTTGGTGACCACCGTGGCGACGCTCTCCCCACCGGTGAAGGTGGTGTCGGTGTCCCCGACGATCGTGAAGCGGATCCGCACCTTGCCGACCGCCTTTCCGGCCGAGGTCTCGGCGCGGGTGCTGATCCGCTTGGCGAAGGCGTCCCCGGCCTGCGCGGTGAGCTTCGCGGTGCCCGCGTCCTCCAGGTGGTGCACGGTGTCCGTCGGGGTCGGCGTCGGGCTCGGGCTCGGCGGCGGGGTCGGGCTCGGATCGGCCGGCGGGGTCGGGCTCGGCGACGGCGGGGTGGGGCTCGGGCTCGGGGTGTGGCTGCCGGGCGTACTGGGCGTGCCGGGCGTGGACGGGACCTGGGGCAGGGGCGTGGGGTCGGCGCCGCTGTCGCTCGGCGTGCTGGGCAGGGTGCCCGTGCCGTCGGGGATCTCGTGGGTGCCCTTGCGGTAGTACTCCAGCCACGACAGGACCGTGTTCAGGTACTCCTGCGAGTTGTTGTAGCTCAGGATCGCGCGGTTGAGGTCGGACTGGGTGGACAAATCCCAGCCGAAGCGGCACAGGTAGTGACCGGCCGCGAGCGCCGCGTCGTAGATGTTGTTGGGGTCCTTCTTGCCGTCGCCGTTGCCGTCGCGACCGGCCCACTCCCAGGTGGACGGGATGAACTGCATCGGCCCGACGGCCCGGTCGTAGACGCTGTCGCCGTCGTACGCGCCGTCGTCGGTGTCGCTGATGTGCGCGAAGCCGAGGCCGTTCAGCTTCGGGCCGAGGATCCTGCCGATGGTGTTGCCGTCCGCGTCGACGCGGCCGCCGCGCGCCTGGCCGGACTCCACCTTGCCGATGGCGGCGAGGAGTTGCCAGGGCAGGTTGCAGCCGGGCTTGGAGGCCTGGAGGGAGGAGGCGGCCTGTTTGTAGGCGGCGAGCACGGTCGCGGGGATCCCGGCCTCGCTCGCTCCGCCGACCACGGGAGTGCCCACGGTCGGCGAGGGGTTCGGACTGGTGAGCGGCGGCAGGTCCGTGTAGTAGCGGGAGTTGCCGGTCGCGGAGTCGGTGGCCGCCACATCGGGCGTGGGCTGGGCGTCCGCGGCGGTCGATCTGCCGTCGCCGTCGACGGTCACCCCGGGTGCCTGGGACGCGGACAGTGCCGCGACCGCCGCTGCGGCGACGGTGGTGGCCACCGCCCCCTTGCGCAGCCTCCTGCCGAATTGCGCCGACATAAAGTGAACCCCTCCCGTGGACGCCCGAGCGCCCGTCTCCGTTCGACGTGCTCGCCATGGTGTGACGATCGACCCGTGGTGCGGGTTGCCCTCGTGGAGCGTTTCCTTGCCGTGTTCTTCAGTTCGGTTCCGCGGCCGACCTCGCTCCCCGGCGCGGTGACCCAGGCGACCCTACGACAACTTGCTTTGTGCGGGCACCCGTTCGCGCCCGGTTTTCACCAGTTGGCCATACTGAGCCGGTCCGACCGACCAGACCGGGGAGCTTTCTTGCCGTTCACTCTGAGCCACGCGGCCGCTGTCCTGCCCGCCCTGCGCACCGACGGGACCGGCCGGGCAGGGCTGGTCCCGTCGATGTTGGTGGCGGGGTCCTTCGCACCCGACATGACCTACTTCGCGGCGAGCGCGCTGTCGGGGGCGATGGAGTTCGGGGCGTTCACCCACTCGTTCCCTGGCGTCTTCACCGTCGACGTGCTGGTCGCGTGGACCCTGGTGGGGTTGTGGCTGCTGATCCGCGAACCACTGGTGGCGCTGCTTCCGGCGCGGCGCCAGGGGCGGGTGGCCGGCCTGCTGCGCTGCGGCGCGCCCCGCGCGCGTGCACGGCTCTCGCTCGGCGTGCGGGGTTACGTCTCGGCGGCGCTCGGGGCGCTGACGCATGTCGTGTGGGACGCGTTCACCCATCACGACCGGTGGGGGATGCGCCTGTTCCCGGTCCTGGGCGACACGATCGCGGGCTCGCCGCTGTACTGGTATCTCCAGTACGGCAGTTCGGCGGCGGCCGCCGTGGTGATCGCGGTGTTCCTCGGGTACGCGCTGCGGCGGGCGCCGGCGTCCGAGCCGGTCGGGGTGCCCGCGCTGTCCGGGCCGGACCGCTGCTGGGCCGCCGTCGTCATCGGTGGCTGCGCGCTCGTCGGGGCGGTCCAGCGGGCCTCGCGGTGGTGGGACTACTGGGGGTCCACCGCGAAGCCCTGGGAGCTCATCCCGACCCTGTGCTTCGGGGTGGGCGCGGGGCTGGTCCTCGGGGTGCTGGTCTACGCCGTCGGCGTCAGGGTGTGGCGTCCGGTCCCGGTGCCCGGTCCTGGGCGGGAGCTGAGCCGTCGGGGCGGTCGGTGACCGTGGCGGTGGTCGCGACGAACACGGTGACGGTCCGGACCGGGCGGGAGCGGGGCAGTGTCGTGAGGAGGAGTGCGAGACAGCCGCGGGCCTGCTCTGCGCGGCGGCGCCAGTCCAGCCGGGTGGCTTGTTCGGCGCGGCGGCGCCAGCCCAGGCGGGTGGCTTGTTCGGCGCGGCGGCGCCAGTCCAGCCGGGTGAGTCGCTGACGCAGGTCGGTCGCGGCGCCGCGCAGGGTGGTGGCCAGGTCGGTCGGGACGCGGGCGGTGCTGGCCGCTGCCGCGAAGGGTGGGACCGAGGGCGGTGGGGTGGACGCGGTCGCATCGGTGGTCGCCTGCGCCGGAGCCGTCTGGCGGTGGAGCGTGCGTATACCCATGTCGGCATCTTTACGGGCCGGGGGGTGGGGAGCGTGTTGTCGGGGACCACGTGGGTGACGGGGGGTGGGCGGGGGGCTTGTTCTCGCCCCCGCCGCCCTTACCCGTCCCATCCCCAGGGGGCTCCGCCCCCCGCCGGGGGGTGGGGGGTGCGTGGGGTCGTGGGTGGGTGCGGGTGTGTGGGGGCTGGTCGCGCAGTTCCCCGCGCCCCTGGGGGGTGCGCCGTCGCCCTTCGCCCGCCGCCGGGGGGTGGGGGGTGCGTGGCGTCGTGGGTGGGTGCGGGTGTGTGGGGGCTGGTCGCGCAGTTCCCCGCGCCCCTGGGGGGTGCGCCGTCGCCCTTCGCCCCCCCGCCGGGGACAGGCGGGGGGTGCGTGGGGGCTGGGCGCGCAGTTCCCCGCGCCCCCAGGGCCCGCTAGTGCGCCGCTGATTCCCAGTCCGGGCCTACGCCTACCGAGACGTCGAGGGGGGCCCGCAGTTGGACCGCGTTCGCCATTTCGTGGCGGACCAGTTTCTCGACCGCCGTGCGCTCGCCTGGGGCGATCTCGAGGACGATTTCGTCGTGGACCTGGAGGAGCATGCGGGAGGTCAGGTCCGCCGCGCGCAGCGCCTTGTCGACGTTGAGCATGGCGATCTTGACGATGTCGGCGGCGGTGCCCTGGATGGGCGCGTTGAGGGCCATCCGCTCGGCGGCCTCACGGCGCTGGCGGTTGTCGCTGTTGAGGTCGGGCAGGTAGCGGCGGCGGCCGAAGAGGGTCGCCGTGTAGCCGGTCGCCCGAGCCTCGTCGACGGCCCGGCGCAGATAGTCCTGCACCCCGCCGAAGCGCTCGAAGTACGTGTCCATCAGGGCACGCGCCTCGCCCGCCTCGATGTTCAGCTGCTGGGAGAGGCCGAAGGCGGACAGCCCGTACGCCAGGCCGTACGACATCGCCTTGATCTTGCGGCGCATCTCCGCGTCGACGGCGTCGCGCTCGACGGCGAACACCTGCGAGGCGACCGTGGTGTGCAGGTCCTCGCCGGAGGTGAACGCCTCGATGAGGCCCTCGTCCTCGGACAGGTGGGCCATCACCCGCAGCTCGATCTGGCTGTAGTCCGCGGTCATCAGGGACTCGAAGCCCTCGCCGACCACGAACCCGCGGCGGATCGCCCGGCCCTCGTCGGTGCGGACCGGGATGTTCTGGAGGTTCGGGTCCGTCGAGGACAGCCGGCCGGTCGCCGCCACCGTCTGGTTGAAGGTGGTGTGGATACGGCCGTCCGCGGCGATGGTCTTGATCAGGCCCTCGACCGTCACGCGGAGCTTGGCCTGCTCGCGGTGCCGGAGCATGATCACCGGCAGTTCGTTGTCCGTCTGGGTGGCCAGCCAGGCGAGAGCGTCGGCGTCGGTGGTGTAGCCGGTCTTCGTCTTCTTCGTCCTCGGCAGACCCAGCTCGCCGAAGAGGACCTCCTGGAGCTGCTTGGGCGAGCCCAGGTTGAACTCGTGCCCGGCGGCCGCGTGGGCCTCCTTCACGGCCTGCTGGACGGCCCCGGCGAACATCTGCTCCATGGCCTCCAGGTGGGCCCGGTCGGCGGCGATGCCGTGCCGCTCCAGGCGGGCCAGCAGGGCGGAGGTGGGCAGCTCCATGTCGCGCAGGAGGTCCGCGGCGCCGACCTCCTGAAGGCGGGTCTCGAAGGCCTCGCCCAGGTCCAGGATGGCCTGGGCCTGCACCATGAGCGCCTCGGCCTCGGCGCCGTCGTCCGCGCCGAAGGCGAGCTGGCCGTCAGCCGCCGCGGCGGGCGCCAGCTCCCGGTGCAGGTACTCCAGCGACAGCGCGTCCAGGTCGAAGGAGCGGCGCCCCGGCTTGACCAGGTACGCGGCGAGCGCGGTGTCCATACGGACGCCGTCGATGCTCCAGCCGTGCTCGGCGAAGACCCGCATCGCGGCCTTGGCGTTGTGGAAGACCTTGGGCCGGTCGGCGTCGGCCAGCCAGGCGGCGAACGCCGTCTCGTCGGCCTCGTCGAGCTGGGTGGGGTCCACCCAGGCGGCCACTCCCCCGGGCGCCGCGAGGGCGATCTCGGCGACCGAGCCGGCGCCCAGCGCCCAGGCGTCGACCGTGGCCACGCCGAGGGTGCCGGTGCCGTGCTCGGCGAGCCAGCCGGCCAGCTCGCCGGTGCCGAGGACGGTGCCGTCGATCTCCACGCCGGCGGTGGCGGCCGGGGCCGGTTCGGCCTCCTCGGCGCCCGGATCGACGGCCAGCAGCCGCTCGCGCAGCGAGGGGTTCCTGATCTCGAGGGTGTCGAGGAGCATCGCGAGGGTCTTGCGGTCGTACGGCGCGCGCTCCAGGTCGGCGACCGTCCGGGGCAGCTCGACGGTGCGGACCATCTCGGTGAGGCGGCGGTTGAGCTTGACCGACTCCAGGTGGTCGCGGAGGTTCTGGCCGGCCTTGCCCTTGACCTCCTCGACGCGCTCGACGAGCTCCGCGAACGAACCGAACTGGTTGATCCACTTCGCGGCGGTCTTCTCACCGACGCCCGGGATGCCGGGCAGGTTGTCGGACGGGTCGCCGCGCAGGGCCGCGAAGTCGGGGTACTGGGCGGGCGTCAGGCCGTACTTCTCGAACACCTTCTCCGGGGTGAACCGGGTCAGCTCGGAGACGCCCTTGGTGGGGTAGAGCACGGTGGTGTGCTCGCTGACCAGCTGGAAGGAGTCACGGTCGCCGGTGACGATCAGCACGTCGAACCCCGCGGCCTCGGCCTGGGTGGCGAGAGTGGCGATGACGTCGTCGGCCTCGAAGCCGTCGACCGCGAACCGCGACACGTGCATCGCGTCCAGCAGCTCGCCGATCAGCTCGACCTGGCCCTTGAACTCGTCCGGGGTCTTGGAGCGGTTGGCCTTGTACTCCGTGAACTCCTCGGAGCGCCAGGTCTTGCGGGACACGTCGAAGGCCACCGCGAAGTGGGTGGGCGCCTCGTCGCGCAGGGTGTTGGCCAGCATCGAGGCGAAGCCGTAGATCGCGTTCGTCGGCTGGCCCGTCGCGGTCGTGAAGTTCTCCGCGGGCAGCGCGAAGAACGCGCGGTAGGCCAGCGAGTGCCCGTCCATGAGCATCAGGCGCGGGCGGGTGCCGCCGGGGCTGGTGTCGGTCTGCTTCGCTGCTGTCTCTGCCACGCCCCCGATCCTGCCACGAGCCACTGACACTCCGGCCCGCCCGCCACCGACGGCGCCCGCGCGGCGGCCCCCGCACGCCCGGCGAACCGCACTGTCACTCCCCCGTGCGAGGATCGGAGAGGTACCTCACATGCGTGTGCGAAGGAGACGGTCCGATGGCCACGAAGCCGCCCAAGGGTGATCCGGTTCAGGACGCTCCGCAGGTCGCCGAGCCGAAGCACGCGGCGGCGGGGCTGCCCGCGATCGGGCACACGCTGCGGGTCACCCAGCGGCAGATGGGGGTCAGGCGCAGCGCCCTGACCCTGCTGCGGGTCAACCAGAAGGACGGCTTCGACTGCCCGGGCTGTGCCTGGCCGGAGCCGGAGCACCGGCACACGGCGGAGTTCTGCGAGAACGGCGCGAAGGCGGTCGCCGAGGAGGCCACCCTGCGCCGGGTCACCCCCGAGTTCTTCGCCGCGCACCCGGTCGCGGACCTCGCGGGGCGGAGCGGCTACTGGCTGGGGCAGCAGGGGCGGCTCACCCATCCCGTGTACCTCCCCGAGGGGGGCACGCACTACGAGCCGGTGACCTGGGAGCGCGCCTTCGACATCGTCGCCGAGGAGATCGCCGCCCTCGGCTCCCCCGACGAGGCCGTCTTCTACACCTCCGGCCGCACCAGCAACGAAGCCGCCTTCCTCTACCAGCTGTTCGCGCGGGAGCTGGGCACCAACAACCTGCCGGACTGCTCCAACATGTGCCACGAGTCCTCCGGCTCGGCCCTGTCGGAGACCATCGGCATCGGCAAGGGCAGCGTGCTGCTGGAGGACCTCCACCGGGCCGACCTGATCATCGTCGCCGGCCAGAACCCCGGCACCAACCACCCGCGGATGCTCTCCGCCCTGGACCGGGCCAAGGCGAACGGCGCGAAGATCATCAGCGTCAACCCGCTGCCCGAGGCGGGCCTGGAGCGCTTCAAGGACCCGCAGACCGCCCAGGGCATGCTCAAGGGCACAGCCCTGAACGACCTGTTCCTGCAGATCCGGATCGGCGGCGACCAGGCGCTCTTCCGCCTCCTGAACAAGCTGATCCTCGACAAGGGCGCCGTCGACCAGGCCTTCGTCGACGAACACACCCACGGCTTCGAGGAGTTCGCCGAGGCTGCCCGCGCGGCCGACTGGGACGAGACGCTCGCCGCGACGGGACTGACCCGCGCGGAGATCGAGCAGGCGCTCGCCATGGTCCTCGCCTCCGAACGCACCATCGTGTGCTGGGCGATGGGCCTGACCCAGCACAAGCACTCCGTGCCGACCATCCGCGAGGTGGTCAACTTCCTTCTGCTGCGCGGCAACATCGGCCGCCCGGGCGCGGGCGTGTGCCCGGTCCGCGGCCACTCCAACGTGCAGGGCGACCGCACGATGGGCATCTTCGAGCGCCCCGCGCCGGCCTTCCTGGACGCGCTGGAGAAGGAGTTCGGCTTCGCACCGCCCCGGCGGCACGGCTACGACGTCGTACGGGCCATCGAGGCGCTGCGCGACGGCGAGGCGAAGGTGTTCTTCGCCATGGGCGGCAACTTCGTCTCCGCCTCACCCGACACCGAGGTCACCGAGGCGGCCATGCGGCGGGCCCGGCTCACCGTGCACGTGTCGACGAAACTCAACCGCTCCCACGTTGTCACGGGCGCGCGCGCCCTGATCCTGCCGACCCTCGGCCGCACCGAGCGCGATGTACAGGGCGGCGGCGAGCAGTTCGTGACCGTCGAGGACTCGATGGGCATGGTGCACGCCTCCCGGGGGCGTCTGGAGCCCGCGAGCCCGCAGCTGCTGTCCGAGCCGGCGATCGTGGCCCGGCTCGCGCGGCGCGTGCTGGGCCCCGGCTCCCGCCCGCCGTGGGAGGAGTTCGAGAAGGACTACGCCACGATCCGCGACCGCATCGCGCGCGTGGTCCCCGGCTTCGAGGACTTCAACGCGCGCGTGGCCCGCCCCGGCGGCTTCACCCTCCCGCACGCCCCGCGCGACGAACGCCGCTTCCCGACGGCCACCGGCAAGGCCAACTTCACCGCGGCGCCCGTGGAGTACCCGCGACTGCCCGAGGGCCGCCTCCTGCTCCAGACGCTGCGCTCGCACGACCAGTACAACACCACGATCTACGGCCTGGACGACCGTTACCGCGGCATCCGGGGCGGCCGCCGGGTGGTCCTGGTCAACCCCGACGACGCCCGTGAGCTGAGCCTCGCCGACGGCTGTTACGTGGACCTCGTCGGCGAGTGGAAGGACGGCGTGGAGCGCCGGGCGCCCGGCTTCCGGGTCGTGCACTACCCGACCGCGCGGGGCTGCGCGGCCGCGTACTACCCGGAGACCAACGTGCTGGTGCCGCTGGACGCCACCGCCGACACCAGCAACACCCCGGCCAGCAAGTCCGTCGTGGTGCGTCTGGAACAATCGGCGACCGACTGAGCGTTTGCTCAGCCGAGTGAGCGATGTCGACGAAACGGAGCCGGGCCCCATGGGCGAGCAGAAGCACGCGAAGTTCCCGCAAGAGGTCATCGACGAGTACGCCGCCCTCGGTGTCGACCTGCCGGCGCTGTTCTCCGCGGGACACCTCGGCACCCGCATGGGCGTGGAGATCGTGGAGGCGTCGGCGGACCGTGTCGTCGGGACGATGCCGGTGGAGGGCAACACCCAGCCGTACGGGCTGCTGCACGGCGGCGCCTCCGCCGTCCTGGCCGAGACGCTCGGCTCGGTCGGCTCGATGCTGCACGGCGGCTCCTCCAAGATCGCCGTCGGCGTGGACCTCAACTGCACGCACCACCGCGGGGCGCGCTCCGGGCTGGTGACCGGCGTGGCCACGCCCGTGCACCGGGGGCGCTCCACGGCGACGTACGAGATCGTGATCAGCGACGAGGAGGGGCGGCGGGTGTGCACCGCCCGGCTGACCTGCCTGCTGCGGGACGTGAACCCCGGCGACGCCGCCCACGTCACGGCGACGACGACCGGCTGACGCGGACGCCCCCCTGGCCCGCCCCCTCCCCCACGGCCTAGCGTCGAGGCATGGGAACGGGAGGAGCCCCGGCACTCCGGGGCGGGGCGGTCCGTCCGCCCACCGGCACACGACCCGCGCGGGCCCGCACGGCCATCGCCACACGACCCGCACGGGCAGCCTGCACGGCCACCGGCACACGGTCCACACGGCCCTGCACGGCCACCGGCATACGACCCGCACGGGCCTGCGCGACCGCCGGCACACTCCCCACTCGGGCCCGCGCGACCACCGACGCCCGACCCGCACGAGCCTGCACGGCCACCCGCACCCGCCCCACACAGGCTGCCTGCCCGACCGCCCGCACAGGCCCGCCGCCACGCGCCGCCGCCGAGCCCCCCAGCCGCCCTCCACGCGCCGCCTGCGAGCCCTCCAGCCCCCTTCCGCGCCCGACCGGCCAGTCCTCCGCCCCACGCCCTCCACGGGCCGCCTCCGAGCCCTCCTGGCACCCTCCACGCGCCGCCCACCAGGCCCGCGACGTCCGGACCCCGGCATGAGCGGCGTGGGCCCCGTAGAGCCCGGGGAGGGCACGCACGCGTGGGACGTCCTCGACGCCGCCCCGCCCGTCACGCGCCGCCGCCGAGGGCGCGTGGGCGCGTTCTACGAGCGGCACCGGCGTGCCGTCGCGGCCGCCCTCGCGGGCGCCGTCCTCCTCGGGGGCGGCGGCACTCTGTACGCCACGCGCCCCCGGCCGCCGGCGCCGCTTCCGCCGCCGTACCCCTCCCAGGTCACCGACCTGCGCTATCTGGGCTGGGAGCCCGGGCCCGAGGGTGCGCCGGAGCGGAGTTTCCGCTTCGGGGTGGAGCTGAGCGTCCTGGCCGGACCCCCGGTCGGCGTGACCCGGATCTCCCAGCCGTACGCCGGCCTGTCCGTGCGATCGAGCCCGGCGGCACCCTTCCGGACCGGTGCCGGATCGAGCCGCAAGATCATCGTCACGATGCGGGTGACGCAATGCCGGAAAGTGCCATGGAACGCCGGACTCCCCTTCCTCGACGTAACTCTACGTAATACGCGCGCAATAGAAGTTCATAGTTTCATCCTCGGGCAGCGCTATGCGCAGCAGCTTTCCCAGGCCCTACAAGTCGCCTGTAGCAACGATTTCCGGTAATTACCAAAACAGCCGAGACACCTGAACGACCCTGGTCGGGTCCTGCGGATTCTCACAATGTGGACCGGGCGAATCCGCCTGAATTCCGCGGTTCCACCCACTCAGTACCGCTCTGCATTACGACGTGTCATAACAAGAGCGTCACAGCCTCGGCCAGACCCTCCTCCACGATCCCCGCACACGCTTAGAGTCACGGCCAGTCACCGCGCCACCGGATTGTCACGTCAGGACCCGCGCAGCGACTCGGCCGCTTCCAGGCGGGAGCGCCGCGCCAGTGAAAGGACGAATCGTGCGTCAACGTTCGCTCATCACCATCACCGCCGCGCTGGCGGCGGGAGCACTCACCCTCACCGCCTGCGGTTCGCGCGACGGCGACAGCGGTGACTCGGACTCCGGTGGGGGCACCAAGGTCGTCATCGGCGTCGACGCCCCTCTGACGGGTGACCTCTCCGCCCTCGGTCAGGGCATCAAGAACTCCGTCGACCTCGCCGCGAAGAACGCCAACAAGCAGAAGCTCGTGGACGGCGTCACCTTCGAGATCAAGGCCCTCGACGACCAGGCGCAGCCCTCCTCGGGCCAGTCCAACGCCGTCCAGCTCGTCAGCGACAAGGCCGTTCTGGGCGCCGTCGGCCCCCTGAACTCCTCCGTCGCCGAGTCGATGCAGAAGGTCTTCGACGACGCCAAGCTCGTCCAGATCTCCCCGGCCAACACCGGTCCGGCGCTCACCCAGGGCGTCAACTGGCAGAAGGAGAAGGTCCGGACGTACAAGTCGTACTTCCGCACCGCGACCACGGACGCCATCCAGGGTCCGTTCGCCGCGCAGTACGTCTTCAACGACGCCAAGAAGAAGAAGGTCTTCGTCATCGACGACAAGAAGACCTACGGCGCCGGCCTGGCCGCCACCTTCACCGCGGAGTTCAAGAAGCTCGGCGGCAAGGTCGTCGGCACCGACCACATCGACCCGGACACCAAGGACTTCTCCGCGGTCGCCACCAAGGTCAAGAACTCCGGCGCCGACGTCGTCTACTACGGCGGCGAATACCCGCAGGCCGGCCCGCTGAGCAAGCAGATCAAGGCCTCCGGCGCCAAGATCCCGCTCGTCGGCGGCGACGGCATCTACGACCCGACCTTCATCGAGCTGGGCGGCGCGGGCAGCACCGGTGACCTCGCCACCTCCGTCGGTGCCCCGGTCGAGGAGCTCGACTCCGCCAAGCAGTTCGTCGCCGACTACAAGGCGGCCGGCTACAAGCAGGAGTACGCGGCCTACGGCGGTTACTCCTACGACGCCGCCTGGGCGATCATCCTCGCCGTGAAGAAGGTCGTCGAGGACAACGACGGCAAGCTCCCCTCGGACGCCCGCGCGAAGATCACCGCCGCCGTCCAGAACGTGTCGTTCGACGGTGTGACCGGCAAGGTCTCCTTCGACGAGTACGGTGACGCCACCAACAAGCAGCTCACCGTGTACGCGGTCGAGAACGGTGCCTGGAAGGCCGTGAAGTCCGGCACCTACACCGGCTGATAGAGACCCGCAGCACCACCTGAACGAGCCGCGCGGGGCGCTGTTCCACTGGCGCCCCGCGCGGACTCGCATCCGGCCTCAACTCGGCCACACACCCGGCCACACATCCGTCGAACATCCGAAGTCTCGGAGGACATGCGGTGAACGAACTGCCGCAGCAGCTGGTCAACGGCCTGCTACTAGGAGCCATGTACGGGCTCGTCGCCATCGGCTACACAATGGTCTACGGCATCGTCCAGCTCATCAACTTCGCCCACGGCGAGATCTTCATGATCGGAGGGTTCGGCGCCCTCACGGTCTACCTCTACGTACTGCCCGACGGCACCACCATGTGGATCGCACTGCCCCTGATGCTCCTCGGAGCCATCATGGCCGCAGTCGTCGTCGCCGTAGGGGCGGAACGGTTCGCCTACCGACCCCTGCGCACCGCCCCACGCCTCGCACCCCTCATCACCGCCATCGGCCTCTCCCTCGCCCTCCAGCAGGCGGTGTGGGCCTGGTACCCCGGGGCCAAGGAATCCATCAACTTCCCCGAGATCGACGGCGGCCCCTTCGAGATCGGCAGCGTCACCATCCAGACCGGCGACGTCTTCCTGCTCATCGCCGCCCCCATCAGCATGGCGATCCTCGCCTACTTCGTCATGAAGACCCGCACCGGCCGAGGCATGCAGGCCACCGCCCAGGACCCCGACACCGCCAAGCTCATGGGCATCAACACCGACCGCATCATCGTGGTCGCCTTCGCCCTCGGCGCCCTCTTCGCCGCCGTCGGAGCCGTCGCCTACGGCCTCAAATACGGCCAGGTCCAGTTCCGCATGGGCTTCATCCTCGGCCTCAAGGCCTTCACCGCAGCCGTCCTCGGCGGCATCGGCAACATCTACGGCGCCATGCTCGGCGGCCTCGTCCTCGGCCTCGCCGAAACCATGGCCACCGCCTACATCGCCGACGTGCCCGGCTTCGACCTCCTCGGCGGCCAGTCCTGGGCCAACGTCTGGGCCTTCGTACTCCTCATCCTCGTACTCCTCGTCAGGCCACAAGGCCTGCTCGGCGAGCGCGTCGCTGACAGGGCGTGACACCGATGACCACACAGACCACCGAAACCCCCGGCACGCCGATCAAGAAGAGCGAGCCCACCGGCCTCATCGGCATCCCGGAGAACATCGGCCGCGCCCTCGCCACCGGCGGCGGCATCCTCGCCATCATCTCCACCTTCCTCGCCTGGACCTGGACCAGCGAATTCCCCGGCGACCTCACCGTCACCGGCTACCCCGGCGGCCTCCAGGTCCTCGTCCTCATCGGCGGCGCCCTCACCACCCTCCTCGGCCTCGCCTCCTACCGCGTCAAGGGCCTGCGCTGGCTCACCCCCGCAGGAGCCGACAGCGCCATCAAACTCGCCGCGCTCGGCACCTTCGCCACCGCCTGGTACACCGTCATCGCGATCAGCGTCCAGCTCGGCGGCGTCGTCAACCTCGAACCCGGCGGCTGGATCGCCGCGATCGTCACCCTCGCCGCCGTCCTCGGCGCCTACGCACTGCCCTTCGAACGCCCCGAGCCCGAACCCACCGACCCCGACGACACCGGATGGGAGCAGTTCCGGCACAAGGCACGCCACAACTGGACCATCTTCAAGTCCGCCGTCGCCTCCGGAACCCCCACCAAGGCACGCGAACTCCCCGCCTACGCCGAGATCCTCGTCATCGTCGCCGCCATGGCCGTCGGCCTGACCGTCTTCACCTACGGCATCGGCACCGAATACGACGAACTCTTCGTCGGCTTCCTCATCACCGTCGGCTTCGGCTTCGCCGCCCTCGCCAAGGCCGGGCTCGTGGCCCGGGTCTCGGCCATCACCGGCAAACACCGCACCATCACCATGTTCGGCGCCTTCATCGCCGCCGCACTCTTCCCCTTCACCCAGTCCGACGACCAGTACGCGACCATCGGCGTCTACATCCTGATCTTCGCCACCGTCGCCCTCGGCCTCAACATCGTCGTCGGCCTCGCCGGCCTCCTCGACCTCGGATACGTCGCCTTCCTCGGCGTCGGCGCCTACACCGCGGCCATGGTCTCCGGCTCCCCCTCCTCACCCTTCGACGTCCACCTGCCGTTCTGGCTCTCCGCCATCCTCGGCGCCGCAGTCGCCATGGTCTTCGGCGTCCTCATCGGCGCCCCCACCCTCCGACTGCGCGGCGACTACCTCGCCATCGTCACCCTCGGCTTCGGAGAGATCTTCCGCATCACCGTCCTCAACATGGACGGCACCTCCGGACCCGACATCACCAACGGCTCCAACGGCATCTCCTCCATCCCGAACCTCAACATCCTCGGCTTCGACTTCGGCGCCGAACACACCATCCTCGGGTTCACCATCGCGCGCTTCGCCAACTACTTCCTGCTGATGCTGCTCATCACGCTCGTCGTCGTGGTCGTCTTCCAGCGCAGCAGCGACTCCCGCATCGGCCGCGCCTGGATCGCCATCCGCGAAGACGAGACCGCCGCACTCGCCATGGGCATCAACGGCTTCCGCGTCAAACTCATCGCCTTCGCCCTCGGCGCCTCCCTCGCCGGCCTCGCCGGCGCCGTACAG
Source organism: Streptomyces sp. NPDC020489 (assembly GCF_044386545.1). Classification (NCBI taxonomy): domain Bacteria; kingdom Bacillati; phylum Actinomycetota; class Actinomycetes; order Kitasatosporales; family Streptomycetaceae; genus Streptomyces; species Streptomyces sp. NPDC020489. Next base: position 783,344 of record NZ_JBIRUZ010000001.1, on the reverse strand, counting down.
GCCCACGTCACCTACACCGTGACACCCGAGCAATACCAGTTCGCCCACGTCGTACCACCCAACTCGGCCTTCCTCCTCGCCGCAGTCGTCCTCGGCGGCATGGGCACCATCGCCGGCCCCCTCGTCGGCGCCGCCCTGCTCTACCTGATCCCGGCCAAGCTCCAGTTCCTCGGCGACTACCAACTCTTCGCCTTCGGACTCGCGCTCGTCCTGCTGATGCGATTCCGCCCCGAGGGCCTCATCCCCAACCGGCGCCGCCAGCTCGAATTCCACGAAGAGGCCGCAGCGCCCGCAGTCCTCGGCAAGACAGGGGCCTGACACATGACCACCGACACCACCACCCTCACCGGGACGACCGTCCTCGACGCCCGCGGCGTCACCATGCGCTTCGGCGGCCTCACCGCCGTCCGCAACGTCGACCTCACCGTCAACAGCGGCGAGATCGTCGGACTCATCGGACCCAACGGCGCCGGCAAGACCACCTTCTTCAACTGCCTCACCGGCCTCTACATCCCCACCGAGGGCGAAGTCCGCTACAAGGGCACCGTCCTGCCGCCGAAGTCCTTCAAGGTCACCGCCGCCGGCATCGCCCGCACCTTCCAGAACATCCGCCTGTTCGCCAACATGACGGTCCTGGAAAACGTCCTCGTCGGCCGCCACACCCGCACCAAAGAAGGCCTCTGGTCCGCACTCCTACGCGGCCCCGGCTTCCACAAAGCCGAACGCGCCTCACGCGAACGCGCCATGGAACTCCTCGACTTCGTGGGCCTCGCCCACAAAGCCGAACACCTCTCCCGCAACCTCCCCTACGGCGAACAGCGCAAGCTCGAAATCGCACGCGCCCTCGCCAGCGAGCCGGGCCTGCTGCTGCTCGACGAGCCCACAGCCGGCATGAACCCGCAAGAGACACGGGCAACCGAGGAACTCGTCTTCGCCATCCGCGACAAGGGCATCGCCGTCCTCGTCATCGAGCACGACATGCGGTTCATCTTCAACCTCTGCGACCGCGTCGCCGTCCTGGTCCAGGGCGAAAAACTCGTCGAAGGCGACAGCGCCACCGTCCAGGGCGACGAACGCGTCGTCGCGGCCTACCTCGGCGAGCCCTTCGAGAACGCCCCCGGCGACGAAGAAGCCGCAGAAGTCGAGACGGCGGAGGCCAACGCCTCCTCGGACGCCGCGCCCGGCAAGGAGAACGACCGATGACCGCACTGCTCGAAGTCGAGGACCTCCGAGTCGCCTACGGCAAGATCGAGGCCGTCAAGGGCATCTCGTTCAAGGTCGAGGCCGGCGAAGTCGTCACCCTCATCGGCACCAACGGCGCCGGCAAGACCACGACCCTGCGCACCCTGTCGGGCCTGCTCAAGCCCGTCGGCGGCCAGATCAAGTTCGACGGCAAGTCACTGAAGAAGACCCCCGCCCACCAGATCGTCTCGCTCGGCCTCGCCCACTCCCCCGAGGGCCGGCACATCTTCCCCCGCATGACGATCGAGGACAACCTGCGACTCGGAGCGTTCCTCCGCAACGACAGGCAGGGCATCGAGAAGGACATCCAGCGCGCCTACGACCTCTTCCCGATCCTGGGAGAGCGCCGCAAGCAGGCCGCCGGCACCCTCTCGGGCGGTGAACAGCAGATGCTGGCCATGGGCCGCGCGCTCATGTCACAGCCGAAGCTGCTGATGCTGGACGAGCCGTCCATGGGTCTGTCCCCGATCATGATGCAGAAGATCATGGCGACGATCGCCGAACTGAAGTCCCAGGGCACCACGATCCTGCTCGTCGAGCAGAACGCCCAGGCGGCCCTCTCCCTGGCCGACCACGGCCACGTCATGGAGATCGGCAAGATCGTGCTGTCCGGCACCGGGCAGCACCTGCTGCACGACGAGTCGGTCCGCAAGGCCTACCTCGGCGAGGACTAGCACCTCACGGCGACACGACGAGGCCCGCGTCCCCCTGCCGGGGACGCGGGCCTCGCTCCGTCTCGCTCTGTCCCGCTCCGGGTCAGCCCTTGGACGCCTTCTTCTCCTCGGCATCCTGAATCACGGCCTCAGCGACCTGCTGCATCGACATACGCCGGTCCATCGACGTCTTCTGGATCCAACGGAACGCGGCCGGCTCCGTCAGCCCGTACTCGGTCTGCAGAATCGACTTCGCCCGGTCGACCAGCTTGCGAGTCTCCAGACGCAGAGTCAGGTCAGCGACCTCCGCCTCCAACTCCTTCAGCTCGGTGAACCGGGACACGGCCATCTCGATCGCCGGAACGACGTCGCTCTTGCTGAAGGGCTTGACGAGATACGCCATGGCACCGGCGTCCCGGGCCCGCTCGACCAGGTCGCGCTGCGAGAAAGCGGTGAGCATCAGGACCGGGGCGATGCGCTCCTCGGCGATCTTCTCGGCCGCGGAGATGCCGTCCATCTTGGGCATCTTCACATCGAGGATGACCAGGTCCGGCTTGTGCTCACGGGCCAGCTCGATGGCCTGCTCACCGTCACCGGCCTCACCGACGACGCTGTAGCCCTCCTCCTCCAGCATCTCCTTGAGGTCGAGGCGGATCAGCGCCTCGTCCTCGGCGATGACGACACGGGTCGTCAGCGGAGGCACGTGCGACTTGTCGTCGTCGGGCGCGTCTACGGGCTGGGGCGACTCGGGGGCGGTCACGGGGGCTCCTCGTTCAGGGGCGGGGGTACTGCTCACAAGAGCGTACCTAGCTGCGGTAAGGTGGGGACACGGCGGGTGACCGTCGACCTTTGTTTTACAGGGCGCCCCGGTAGCCCAGCGGTAGAGGCAATGGTCTCAAACACCATCCAGCGTCGGTTCGAATCCGACCCGGGGTACTTTTCTTTTGATTCCAAGGTCGCAATTTCGAAGCGGATGGGCACGTTCTCGTGAACATCCGTTTTTTGCTGCGTGTTGCCGCGATCAGCCTCGCATGGTGTCCACATGTGCGACCTCAGCACACGCAAGCGAGCACTCGCGCTGGTTGCACAGGGCCGAAGCCTCAACTCGGTTAGCCGAGAGACCGGCATCTCGCGTGCAGCGGTTCGCTCCTGGCAGGTCCGGCTGGAACCCCTGCCCCGCATGACGGTTCCACCGCCCGGACCACCCACCGACGAGGTCTCGTACTCCTACCTACTGGGTCTCTATCTCGGCGACGGCTGTATCAGTGCCCACCCTCGGGGGTCTGGCCACTATCTGCGTATCGCGTGCGCAGACTCATGGCCAGGGCTGATTGACGCCTGCGCAGCCGCGATGCGCTCGGTCAACCCCTCAGGCAACGCATACCGCGTGCAGGCTCAGGGCTACGTGTCGGTAGTCGGGTACTACCCACACTGGCCCCACCTCTTCCCTCAACACGGCCCCGGCAAGAAGCACGAGCGCCTCATCGCCCTCGAACCCTGGCAACAGGAAATCGTCGACGCCCACCCCTGGGAGTTCATCCGCGGCCTCATCCACTCCGACGGCTGCCGCATCACCAACTGGACGACCCGCATGGTCGCCGGTGAGCGCAAGCGCTATGAATACCCCCGGTACTTCTTCACCAACAAGTCCGACGACATCAGGAAGCTCTTCACCAACACGCTCGACCTGGTCGGCGTCGAATGGACCAGCCTCGCTCGCGGCAGCGACCCTCTCAACATCTCCATCGCCCGCAAAGCCTCCGTCGCCCTCATGGACATCCACGTAGGCCCGAAACACTGACTACTTGGGACTGTCGTCCTCGCCGATGTGGTGGACCCGGACGAGGTTCGTCGTCCCGGAGACCCCGGGGGGTGAGCCGGCCGTGATCACGACCACGTCGCCCTTCTCGCAGCGGCCGTACTTGAGCAGCAGCTCGTCCACCTGGTCGACCATCGCGTCCGTGGAGTCGACCTGGGGGCCCAGGAACGTCTCCACGCCCCACGTCAGGCTGAGCTGGGACCGAATCGCCGGTTCGGGGGTGAAGGCGAGCAGCGGGATCGGGGAGCGGTAGCGGGACAGGCGGCGCACGGTGTCTCCGGACTGGGTGAAGGCGACCAGGAACTTCGCGCCGAGGAAGTCGCCCATCTCCGCGGCGGCTCGGGCGACCGCGCCGCCCTGGGTGCGGGGTTTGTTGCGTTCGGTCAGGGGCGGGAGGCCCTTGGCGAGGATGTCTTCCTCGGCGGCCGTGACGATCCTCGCCATGGTCCGTACCGTCTCGATCGCGTATTTGCCGACGCTGGTCTCGCCGGAGAGCATGACCGCGTCCGTGCCGTCGATGACGGCGTTGGCGACGTCGCTGGCCTCGGCTCTGGTCGGGCGGGAGTTGTCGATCATCGAGTCGAGCATCTGGGTCGCGACGATGACGGGTTTGGCGTTGCGTTTGGCGAGTTTGATCGCGCGCTTCTGGACGATCGGGACTTGTTCGAGGGGCATTTCGACGCCGAGGTCGCCGCGGGCGACCATGATGCCGTCGAAGGCGTCGACGATGTCGTCGATGGCGTCGACGGCCTGGGGTTTTTCCACTTTGGCGATGACGGGGAGGCGGCGGCCTTCCTCGTCCATGATGCGGTGGACGTCCTCGATGTCGCGGCCGCTGCGTACGAAGGACAGGGCGATCACGTCGAAGCCGGTGCGCAGGGCCCAGCGCAGGTCCGCTTCGTCCTTTTCGGACAGGGCCGGCACGGATACGGCTACGCCGGGGAGGTTGAGGCCTTTGTTGTCGGAGACCATGCCGCCTTCGATGACGGTGGTGTGGACTCGGGGTCCGTCGACGGCGGTGACCTCGAGGCAGACTTTGCCGTCGTCGACGAGGATGCGTTCGCCGGTGGTCACGTCGGTGGCGAGTCCGGTGTAGGTGGTGCCGCATTGGCGTTGGTCGCCTTCGGCGTCTTCTTCCACGGTGATGGTGAAGGTGTCGCCGCGTTCAAGGAGTACGGGTCCTTCGGTGAAGCGGCCGAGTCGGATCTTCGGGCCCTGAAGGTCGGCGAGGGTGCCGACGCTGTGGCCGGTCTCGTCGGCGGCCTTGCGGACGCGCTGGTAGCGCTCCTCGTGTTCGGCGTAGGAGCCGTGGCTGAGGTTGAAGCGGGCTACGTCCATTCCGGCCTCGACCAGTGCCTTGATCTGGTCGTACGAGTGGGTGGCGGGGCCCAGGGTGCAGACGATCTTTGCTCGGCGCATGGTGCGAGCCTAGGCCTTACCGGCGGGTAGGGATTTGGCGTGGGGTGACTACTCAACAACCTTTGGGTGAAAGGCTTTTGACAAGTGTTGAATTGTGCGGCGGGGTGCTCCGATGAGCGTTCCCGTTCGTGAATTCGGGCAGGAATTCGGGCGTGCACTCGGGTTCGCGTCTGTGTGCGGTCACAGTTGTGGCGGGGCCATGGTGAAGCGGGCGTTGACCTGGGCGTGGACGTGCTGGCGCTGGGGTTCGAGGTCGAGGGGGGCGGCGGCGGTGTCCTCGTCGGCGGCGTAGGACATGGAGCGCATGCGTCTGCTGCCGGTGGGGGCGAGGGGTTGGGTGTTCTCGGCGCCGATGTCGGCGAGTTCCACGAGGGCGGCCAGGGTGGTGCCGAGTGCTTCCGCGTACTCCCGGGCGCGTTGGACGGCTTCTTTCACTGCCTGCTGGCGGGCTTGGCGGTGGGCTGGGGAGTCGGGACGCAGGGCCCATGAGGGGCCGTCGACGTGGGTGAGTTCGAGGTCGGCGAGGCGGGTGGCGAGTTCGCCGAGGGTGGTGAAGTCGGTGAGTTCGGCGGTGATGTGTACGTGGCCGTGGTAGGCGTGGACGCGTTCGCCGCGGCCTTTGTCCTTGAGTTGGGGGGTGAGGGAGAAGGTGCCGGTTTCGAGTCGATCGACGGCGTCGCCGTAGGACTTGATCAGGTCGAGGACGGTGGCGTTGCGGCGGGTGAGGTCGTCGAGGGCGGTGCGGCGGTCTTTGCCGCGGGCGGTGACGCTGATGCCGAGGCGGGCGATCTCGGGGTCGACTTCGAGTTGCGCTTCGCCGCGGACGGCGATGCGGGGTGCGTCGGGGGTGCCGTAGGGCTGGTGGGGGTGGGGGTTGTCGGTGGTGGGTGTGGTCATACGACCCACTGTGTCACTGCTTGGCCGGTGGGTGGCGGCGGATGTCACAGGTTGGGTCACCAGATCGAAACCTGGAGGGGGTGTTGCCGCTCGGGGTGGCCGGGTCAGAATCTACGCGCGTCATTGGCCGTTCCTGGAGGAGATCAAGACATGCCGTTGAACCGCAGGAAGTTCCTGGAGAAGTCCGCCGTGACCGGGGCGGGTGTCGCGCTGGCTGGTGCCGTGGGGGCTCCTGCTGCCGAGGCCGCGGAGGCGTCGGGTGTGAAGCGGCCGAAGCCGGCGAAGCGGTACTCCCTGACGGTGATGGGGACCACGGACCTGCACGGCAACATCTTCAACTGGGACTATTTCAAGGACGCGGAGTACACGGACGCCAAGGGCAATGCCAAGGGGCTGGCCCGGGTCTCGACGCTGGTGAACCAGGTCCGTGCGGAGAAGGGCCGGCGCAACACGCTGCTCATCGACGCGGGCGACACCATTCAGGGGACGCCGCTGACGTACTACTACGCGAAGGTCGATCCGATCACCGCTCCCGGTGGCCCGGTCCACCCGATGGCGGCGGCGATGAACGCGATCGGCTATGACGCTGTGGCGCTCGGCAATCACGAGTTCAACTACGGCATCGAGACGTTGCGGAAGTTCGAGGACCAGTGTGACTTTCCGCTGCTGGGCGCGAACGCGTTGGACGCCAAGACGCTGAGGCCGGCCTTCCCGCCCTATTTCATGAAGACGTTCTGTCCGCCGGGTCTGCCGCCGGTCAAGGTCGCCGTCCTTGGTCTGACCAACCCGGGTATCGCGATCTGGGACAAGGCGTATGTCGACGGCAAGCTGGTGTTCCCGGGTCTGGAGGAGCAGGCGGCGAAGTGGGTGCCGAAGCTGCGGTCGATGGGTGCGGACGTGGTGGTCGTCTCGGCGCACTCGGGTTCTTCTGGCACCTCCTCCTACGGTGACCAGTTGCCATACATCGAGAACTCCGCGGCGCTGGTCGCGCAGCAGGTGCCGGGCATCGACGCGATCCTGGTCGGTCACGCGCACACCGAGATCGCGGAGCTGCTGGTCACCAACGACAAGACGGGCAGGACGGTCGTGTTGTCGGAGCCGCTCTGCTATGCGCAGCGGTTGTCGTTGTTCGACTTCGAGCTGGTCTTCGCCAAGGGGCGTTGGACGGTGGAGTCGGTGAAGGCGACGGTGCGTGACTCCAGGACGGTCGCGGACGACCCGAAGATCACCAAGTTGCTGAGGGACGACCATGACATCGTCGTGGAGTATGTGAACCAGGTCGTCGGTACGGCCACCGCGACGCTGACGACGGTCGAGGCGCGGTACAAGGACGCTCCGATCATCGACCTGATCACGAAGGTTCAGGAGGATGTGGTGAAGGCGGCTCTGGCGGGCACCGAGTACGCCTCGCTGCCGGTCATCGCGCAGGCTTCGCCGTTCTCCCGCACCTCGGAGATCCCGGCGGGCGAGGTGACGATCCGGGACCTGTCGAGCCTGTACGTGTACGACAACACGCTGGTCGCGAAGGTGATGACGGGTGCGCAGCTCAAGGCGTACCTGGAGTATTCGGCGGAGTATTTCGTGCAGACCCCGGCCGGTGCCGCGGTGGACGTGGAGAAGCTGACGAACGCGAACAACCGCCCGGACTACAACTACGACTATGTGTCGGGTCTGGCGTACGAGATCGACATCGCGCAGGCGGCGGGTTCGCGGATCAAGAACCTGACGTACAACGGTGCCGCGTTGGACGAGACGCAGAAGTTCGTGTTCGCGGTGAACAACTACCGTGCCAACGGTGGTGGCGCGTTCCCGCATGTGGCGTCGGCGCCCGAGGTGTGGGCGGAGTCGACGGAGATCCGTACTCGGATCGCGGAGTGGGTGACGGCGAAGGGTGTGCTGGACCCGGCGGACTTCGCGTCGGTGGACTGGAGGCTCACCCGCAACGGGACGCCGGTCTTCTGAGGCTTCGGCAGCGTTCCGTATGCGGCGCCGGCGCGGACTTTCGCGCCGGCGTCGCGCGCGTTCAGCGGCCTTCGGTCAGGGGGGTGAGCGTGGGGGCTTGGCGGGCGGCGGGGATCTGGGGGCGCGGGTCGAGTCCGAAGGTGGTGAAGGCCGTTCGCGGGGGCAGCGGGTACGGGTCTTTCTGGGTGAGGGTGTTGAGGATGGTGGCGCTGCGCCAGGCGGCGAGGCCGAGGTCGGGGGTCCCGACGCCGTGGGTGTGGCGTTCGGCGTTCTGGACGTAGAGGGTGCCGGTGACGGAGGGGTCGAGGACGAGTCTGAACTGTTCGTCGATGCGGGGGCGTTCGCGGCTGTCGCGGCGGAGGTAGGGGTCGAGGCCGGCGAGGATGCGGTCGAGGGGGCGTTCCCGGTAGCCGGTGGCGAGGATGACGGCGTCGGTGGTGAGGCGGGAGCGGGTGTTCTGCTCGATGTGTTCGAGGTGGAGTTCGACCTTGGTGGTGGCGACGCGGCCGGCGGTGCGGACGCGGACGCCGGGGGTGAGGACGGCGTCGGGCCAGCCGCCGTGCAGGGTGCGCTGGTAGAGCTCGTCGTGGATGGCGGCGATGGTGTCGGCGTCGATGCCTTTGTGGAGTTGCCATTGGGAGGTGACGAGCCGGTCGCGTTCGGCTTCGGGCAGGGCGTGGAAGTAGTGCGCGTAGTCGGGTGTGAAGTGTTCGAGGCCGAGCTTGGAGTACTCCATGGGGGCGAAGGCCTCGGTGCGGCCGAGCCAGTGCAGGCCTTCGCGGCCCGGGGGGCGGGTGCGCAGCAGGTCGAGGAAGATCTCGGCGCCTGATTGTCCGGTGCCGACGACGGTGACGTGTTCGGCGCGTTGGAAGGCGTCGCGGTGGGCGAGGTAGTCGGCGGCGTGGATGACGGGTACGCCGGTGGCTTCGACGAGGGGTTTGAGGGGTTCGGGGAGGTGGGGCTCGGTGCCTACGCCGAGGACGATGTTGCGGGTGTAGGTCCGTCCGAGGGCCTCGGCTTCGCCGTCGGGGTCGAGTTGGGTGAAGTCGACTTCGAACAGGTCGCGTTCGGGGTTCCAGCGGACGGCGTCGACCTGGTGTCCGAAGTGGAGGCCGGGCAGGTTCTCGGCGACCCAGCGGCAGTAGGCGTCGTATTCGGCGCGTTGGATGTGGAAGCGCTCGGCGAAGTAGAAGGGGAAGAGTCTCTCGCGGCTTTTGAGGTAGTTGAGGAAGGTCCAGGGGCTGGTGGGGTCGACGAGGGTGACCAGGTCGGCGAGGAAGGGGACTTGGATGCGGGCGCCGTCGATGAGGAGGCCCGGGTGCCAGTCGAAGCCGGGGCGCTGTTCGTAGAAGACGGTGTCGAGTTCGGGGAGGGGGTGGGCGAGGGCGGCGAGGGAGAGGTTGAAGGGGCCGATGCCGATGCCGACCAGGTCGCGGGGTGCGTCGGGCTCGTGGTGGGGAGGGGTGGGGGTCATCGGTGGGGGGTTCCTTCCACGGTCTTCAGGAGTGCGGCCAGGTCGTCGGGCCGGGTGTGGGGGTTGAGGAGGGTGGCTTTGAGCCAGAGCCGGCCGTCGAGGCGGGCGCGGCCGAGGACGGCGCGGCCGTGGGTGAGGAGGTGTCGGCGGGTGGCGGCGAGGTCGTCGTCGGTGGTGTGGACGGGTCGGAACAGGACGGTGCTGATGGTGGGCCGGTCGTGGAGTTCGAAGCCGGGGTGGGTGTGGACGAGGTCGGCGAACTCGGCGGCTCGTGCGCAGACTTGGTCGACCAGGTGGCCGAGGCCTGTGCGTCCGAGGGTCTGGAGGGTGGCGGCGATCTTGAGGATGTCGGGGCGGCGGGTGGTGCGCAGGGAGCGGCCGAGGAGGTCGGGCAGGCCGGCGTCGGTGTCGTCGTCGGCGTTGAGGTAGTCGGCGCGTTGCCGCAGTGGGGTGAGGTCGCGGGCGTCGTGGACGGCGAGGATTCCGGCGGCGGCGGGTTGCCAGCCGAGTTTGTGCAGGTCGAGTGTGACGGTGTCGGCGGTGTCGAGGCCGGTGAGTTTGTCCCGGTGCCGGGTGCTGAAGAGGAGTCCTGCGCCGTAGGCCGCGTCGATGTGGAGGCGGGCGCCGTGGGTGCGGCAGACGGCGGCGATGTCGGGGAGGGGGTCGATGAGGCCGGCGTCGGTGGTTCCCGCGGTGGCGGCGACGAGGTGGGGGCCGGGGTGGTCGGTGAGGGCGGTGTTCAGGGCGGCGGGGTCGAGGGTGCCTGCGGGGGTGGGCACGAGGACCGGTTGGGGTGTGCCGAGGAGCCAGGTGGCGCGGGGCAGGGAGTGGTGGGCGTTGGTGCCGCAGACCAGGCGGACGTCTGCGCCGAGGGCTTCTCGGGCCAGGAGCAGGGCCAGTTGGTTTGATTCGGTGCCGCCCGTGGTGACGAGGGCGTCGGGCGTGTTGTCGGCTGCGGGCCGGTGGGGGCTTGTCGCGCCCTGCGGAGGAGCCGCATGCCGATGCGGCCCCGCGTCCCTGCGTGGGTGCCCGTAGACCTCGTTCGCGAGTACCCGGGTGAGCAGTCTCTCCAGCTCTGACGCTGCCGGTGCCTGGTCCCAGGAGTCGAGGGACGGGTTGAGGACGGATGCGGCGAGGTCTGCCGCTGCCGCTACGGCGAGGGGTGGGCAGTGCAGGTGGGCGGCGCACAGGGGGTCTGCCGGGTCTGCTGCGCCTTCCGCCAGGGTCCGCACCAGGTGCCGTAGGGCTTCCGGGTCGCCTTCGTCCGGGAGGAGGTCGCCGACCGCGTCCCGTACTCGTGCCGCGACTGTCTCGGGGCCGCCGGCCGGGAGTGGGCCCCCGCGCTTTCGTGTGCCGTCGCTGAGTGCGTCGAGGACGGTGGTGAGCAACGGGCGCAGGGCGCGGGGGCCTTCGGGTCCTGAGGCCAGTGGCGGGGTGCGCATGGTGCCAGCTTGTACGCGGTTGCGTGGGCGCGCCCGGGGGGTTCGGCGATTCAGACCCGAAAGGGGGTACTTCGTGGCGGGGTCAGCCCCGGAAGTCCTCGGCGTGGCCGTGGGCCCACTGCTCGAAGGTGCGGGCGGGGGCGCCGGTGATCTTCTCGACGGTGTGGGTGATCTCCGGGGTCGCGCCGACGGTGGCGGCCCAGCTCTTGAGCAGGAACTGCGTGAGGTGGGGCGGCAGGTGGGAGAAGAGTTCGGTGGCGGCCTGTTCCGGGGGGAGTTCGACGTACTCCAGGTCGCGGCCGAGGGCTCGGCCGATCGCGGCGATCTGGTCTTTGTTGCTGGTGGCGGCGGGTCCGGTGAGGATGTGGACGGCGCCTTCGTGGCCGATGTCGAGGAGGGCGCGTTCGGCGACGGCGGCGATGTCGTCCTCGTGGATGGGTGCGCTCGTCGCGTCGGCGAAGACGCCGCGGACGGTGTCGCCGGCGCGGATCTGGCCGGCCCAGGAGAGGGCGTTGACGGCGAAGGCGTGAGGGCGCAGGAAGGTCCATTCCAGGCCGCTGTCGCGGACCGCCTGTTCGGCGTCGGCGTGCATGATCCGCAGGGGGTTGTGGTCGTCGGCGCCCTCCTTGACGTATCCGGCGGACAGCAGCACGACGTGGCGGACGCCGGCCTCGCGGGCGGCCGTGAGGAGGTCGGCGTTCGCGGCCTGGACGTAGAGGAAGAGTTCGGTGGCGCCCGCGAAGGCGGCCGGGTCGGGGTGGAGGCGCGTGACCTCCACCCCGTCGGGCAGTGCGGCCTTGTGGGGGTCGCGGGTGAGGGCGCGTACGGGTCGGCCTGCGGCGAGGAGGCGGTCGACGAGGGCACGGCCGACGTTTCCGGTGGCGCCGGTTACTAAGATCACGGGGCTGTCTCCCAGGGTGGATCGTCGTTGACTGTCCGTAGCCTAGAGCGGACGATCGCCTTCCCGCGTCGTCTCCCGGGAGCAACCGCGGCCTACGTCTGAGGTCCTAGGGCCGGTTGCGAGAGTGGCCTCTGCCGCGCGACGCCCGGCACGCGCTCTCGCGGCCGCCCTCCGACGACGAGGCCACCTTCACCACAGGCCCTAGGCCTGCCGTACTCGCCATGCGCGTGCCAGGTCGTCGAGTTGGTCGGCGAGTTTGCGGCGCAGGGCGGGGAGGGGATCGGCGTCGCGCAGACAGGCCTCGCCCGCGGTCAGGGTGGCCGCGTCGACGGCGTGGGCGGGGAACGCCCAGCGGCCGGCGGCGTCGGCGATGGCGGGGCCGCGGCGGGTGGCGAGGGCGACGGCGTCCTCGAAGTAGCGCGGGACGTACTCCTCCAGGAGTTCGGCCTGTTCGGGCTGCCAGAAGCCCTGGGCGGTGGCGATGAACAGGTAGTTGGACAGGTCGTCGCCGGTGAACATGGCCTCCCACGCGGTGCGCTTGGCGTCCGCGTCGGGCAGGGCGGCCCGGCAGCGGGCGGCGCCCTCCTGCCCGGTGGCGGACGGGTCGCGCTCCAACTCCGCGGCGATGGCGGCCTCGTCGGTGGCGTCGAGGACGGCGAGCCGGGCCAGGACGCGCCAGCGCAGCTCGGGGTCGAGTTCGGGGCCGCCGGGGACGGTGCCGTCGGCGAGCCAGGCGGCGATGGTGTCGGGGTGGGCGGCGACGTCGATGAAGTGGCGTACGGCGATCAGGCGCAGGCCGGGGTGGTCGCCGTCCTCGGTGCGGCGGATCAGGTCGCGGCACAGGTCGGTGAGGGTGGCGAGGGCGGCGGGGCGTTCCTCGGCGGTGAGGTAGCGGCCGGCGACCTGGACGGAGGCGAAGGCGAGGACGCCTTGGACGAGGGCGAGGTCGGTCTCGTGCGGGAGGTGGGTGCGGGCGGCCTCCAGGTAGGCGGTGGGGGCCAGTTCGCCGTCGCGGACGCAGTCGCGCAGGGCGTTCCAGACGACGGCGCGGGTGAGCGGGTCGGGCAGCCCGGACAGGTTCGCGCGGACGGTGTCGAAGGAGGCGGTGTCGAAGCGGACCTTGGCGTAGCTGAGGTCGCCGTCGTTGAGCAGCAGGAGCGCGGGGCGTTTGCCGATGGGCTGCGGCGTGCTGTGCGGGATGTCGAGGTCGAGGCGTTCGCGCAGCACGAGCTGGCGGCCTTCGTCGGTGACGTCCTGGTCGTAGAGGCCGACGCGGATGCGGTGCGGGCGGCTGCCGAGGTGCTCGACGCGGAGGGTGCAGGTGCCTTCGTCGCCGGGGGTCACCTCGGGTTTGAGGGTGTCGACGCCGGTGGTGCGCAGCCAGGTCTCGGCCCAGGCGTGGACGTCGCGTTCGGTGCTGCTGGCGAGGGAGTCGACGAAGTCGGCGAGGGTGGCGTTGGCGAACTTGTGCCGGGCGAAGTGGGTGTTGATGCCGGCGAGGAAGTCCTTCTCGCCGAGCCAGGCCACCAACTGCCGTAGTGCGGAGGCGCCCTTGGCGTAGGAGATGCCGTCGAAGTTGAGCATGGCGGAGGCGGTGTCCGGGACCAGCTCGGGGTCGGGGGCGACGGGGTGGGTCGAGGGGCGCTGGTCGGCCTCGTAGCCCCAGGCCTTGCGGGCGACGCCGAAGTCGGTCCAGGTGTCGGTGAAGCGGGTGGCCTCGGTGAGGGTCTGGTAGCCCATGTACTCGGCGAAGGACTCGTTGAGCCAGATGTCGTCCCACCAGCGCAGGGTGACGAGGTCGCCGAACCACATGTGGGCCATCTCGTGGGCGATGACCATGGCGCGGGTCTGGCGCTCGGCGTCGGTGACGGCGGAGCGGTAGACGAACTCGTCGCGGAAGGTGACCAGTCCGGGGTTCTCCATGGCGCCGGCGTTGAACTCGGGGACGAACGCCTGGTCGTAGGAGTCGAAGGGGTAGGGCTCGTCGAACTTCTCGTGGTAGCGGTCGTAGCACTGCTTGGTGATCTCGAACAGTTCGTCGGCGTCCGGGTCGAGGTAGGGGGCCAGGGAGCGGCGGCAGTGCAGGCCGAAGGGCAGGCCGCGGTGTTCGGTGGTGACGGAGTGGTAGGGGCCGGCGGCGAGGGCGACGAGGTAGGTGGAGATCCGCGGGGTGGGGGTGGCCTGCCAGCGGCCGTCGCCGAGGTGTTCGGTGCGGCCGTTGGCGAGGACGGTCCAGTTCTCGGGGGCCGTGACGGTGAGTTCGAAGACGGCCTTGAGGTCGGGCTGGTCGAAGGCGGCGAAGACGCGGGGGGCGTCGTCCATGCACAGGTTCGTGTAGAGGTAGGTCTCGCCGTCGGCGGGGTCGGTGAAGCGGTGCATGCCTTCGCCGGTGCGGGAGTAGCGCATGCGGGCGTCGATGTGGAGTTCGTGTTCGCCGGCGGTGAGGTTCTTCAGGGGCAGCCGGTCGGCGTCGAGGGAGTCGGGGTCGAGGGGTTGTCCGTCGAGGGTGACGGAGCGCAGTTCGGCGGGCTTCAGCTCGACGAAGGTGTCCGCGTCGGTCGTCGCGGTGAAGCGGATGACGGTGCGGGAGTCGAAGGTGTCGTCCCCGGTGGTCAGATCGAGGTCGATCGTGTACCGGTGGACGTCGAGGAGCTTGGCACGGGTCTGCGCTTCGTCGCGCGTCAGTACGGACATGCACGACATGCTGCCTGATGGGGGCGGCCGGGCACAGGGGCGGATCGGTACGCGGCCTATGTCCGGTCCTGCTCCAGGCTGCCGTCGCGCGCCCCGTCCGCGCGCTGGGACGGGACCCGGGTGTCCGGGTGGGGCGGGGCGGGTCGCGCGGGGCGGTCGCCGGTCTCGTCGTGGCCCTTGACGAGGGCGCGCAGTTCGCGGATCTCTTCTTCAAGCAGGAGCTGGCGGCGGTGGCTGTCGTAGAGGTGGCGGACCTTGGTGCGTAGGGCCCAGGGGTCGACGGGTTTCCTGATCAGGTCGGCGACGCCGAGTGCGAAGGCGGTGGCGGCCAGTTCGTGGTCGGGTCCGAAGCCGGTGAGCAGGACGACGGGGATGTGCTGGGTCTGTTCCAGGCGGCGCATGTAGCGGACCACGTCGAGGCCGTTGACGCCGGGCATGCGGACGTCGAGGAGCAGCAGGCCGACTTTTCCGCGCAGGGCCTGCTTGAGTGCCTCGTCGCCGCTGGTGGCGCGGCCGAGCCGGTACCCCAGCGGGGCGAGGGCGCTCTCCAGCGCGTACAGCGTGTCCTCGTGATCGTCGACGATGAGGATCCTGGCATCCGACGGCATGGCCCGACGTCCCTCCCGCGTGGGACAACCACCTTGGGTCCGAGGTGCTGACGGGGAGTGCTCGTCAGCTGACAAGGAGTGCACAGCGCAGCATGCCTCCCGCGGGCCCGCCTGTCACGTCCTTGTGCGGTACGCCGAGGTCAGTTGCCTGGGGTCGGGCTGCTGTCGGCCGTGCCGTCGGCGATCCGCTCGTGGTGCCTGATGACCTCGGCGATGATGAAGTTGAGGAATTTCTCGGCGAACGCCGGGTCGAGTCGGGCGTTCTCGGCGAGGCTGCGCAGCCGCTCGATCTGCCGGGCCTCGCGCGCGGGGTCGGCGGGCGGGAGCTGGTGCTTGGCCTTGAGGTGGCCGACCTGCTGGGTGGCTTTGAAGCGCTCGGCGAGCATGTGGACGACGGCGGCGTCGATGTTGTCGATGCTGTCGCGCAGCCGGCTGAGTTCCTCGCGCACGGCGGGGTCGACGTCACCGGTTGCGTTGTTGCTGGTGGTCATGGCGGACCAGCCTACGTGGCGCCGCGGCGGGAGATCTCGGGCGGATCACCGACACCGGACGCCTCACAGGGCGTCCGGGTCCGTCCCCGGCAGCCGTGGCGGGTCGGCGGGGTCGGGTGTCCGGTCGCTCCAGCCGCCGGGGACGGTGCGGCTCTGCTGGGCGCGGAAGCGGACGGGGGCGGTGCCGACGCGGCGGGTGAACAGGCGGGAGAAGTAGGCGGGGTCGTCGTAGCCGACGCGGCGGGCGACGGCGGCGACGGGGAGTTCGGTGCCGGCGAGGAGTTCCTTGGCGCGGCCGAGGCGGATGCCGAGGAGGTAGTCCTTGGGGCTGCAACCGGCGCCGCGGCGGACGGCGGTGCGCAGTTCGGCGAGGGTCATGCCGTGCCGGGCGGCGTGGTCGGCGACCGTCATCGGCGTGCAGGCGTCCCGGGCGAGGGCCTTGAGGACCTGGTGGCCGTGGGGGGTGAGGTCGGCGCGGGCCCGGCGCAGGGCGACGAGGAGTTCGTGGACGGCGGCGCCGGTCTCGACCTCCAGCAGCGGGTTGTCGCGGCGGGCGGCGCGGGCCATGCGGCCGATGACGGCACGCGGTCCGGCGGCGTCCAGGAGGGGCACGACGGGCCGGTCGGGCTCGATGTAGCCGAGCTCGGTGTAGGTGTCGGCGGCGGGCCCGGTGAAGTCGACGAAGCCCTCGTCCCAGCCGGTGTCCGGGTCGGGCGCGTAGTGGTGCGGGACGCCGGGGGTGAGCCACAGCAGCGCGGGCGCGGTCACGGTCGTACGCCGGCCGCGCGCGTCCTCGTACCAGCCGCCGCCGGTGCTGACGACGACGGCGACGTGGTGGTCCAGGGTGCGGGGTCCGACGGTCGGCAGGGCGCCGTGCTGGAGGCCGACGCCGAGGCAGACGAGGCCGAGGCGGTGGTGGGCGGGGCCGGGAGTGAGGAACCGCATCCAGGTCTGGTACATCGGCGCGGTCCCTCTCGTTCCGTCCAAGCTGCGCCGATCTTTGTCCATGGACCCCGACGCGCGCCAGAGGCGAGGGTGGCGGCATGAGCGAGTTCACGGTCGGGGACACCGATTTCCTGCTGGACGGGCGGCCGGTGCGGTTGCTGTCCGGTGCGCTGCACTACTTCCGGGTGCACGAGGCCCAGTGGGGGCACCGGCTGGCGATGCTGCGGGCGATGGGCCTGAACTGCGTGGAGACCTACGTGCCGTGGAACCTGCACGAGCCCCGGCCGGGCGCCTACGACGACGTGGGGGCCCTCGGTCGTTTCCTGGACGCGGCCCGCGAGGCGGGGTTGTGGGCGATCGTGCGGCCGGGCCCGTACATCTGCGCCGAGTGGGAGAACGGCGGCCTGCCGCACTGGCTGACGGGGCGGCCCCGCACGGGGGACGAGGAGTACCTGGGGCACGTGGAGCGCTGGTTCCGCAGGCTGCTGCCTCAGGTGGTCGACCGGCAGTGGGGCCGCGGCGGTCCGGTGATCCTGGTGCAGGTGGAGAACGAGTACGGCAGTTACGGCTCGGACGCCGGGTACCTGCGGTGGCTCGCCGACCTGTTGCGGGCCGAGGGCGTCACGGTCCCGCTGTTCACCTCCGACGGACCCGAGGACCACATGCTGAGCGGCGGCTCGCTCCCGGGCGTCCTCGCCACGGTCAACTTCGGCTCCCGCGCCCGCGCCGCCTTCGACACCCTGCGCCGGCACCGCCCGGGCGGGCCGCTGATGTGCATGGAGTTCTGGTGCGGCTGGTTCGACCACTGGGGCGCCGAGCACGTCGTACGTGATCCGGGCGACGCGGCGGCGGCCCTCAGGGAGATCCTGGAGTGCGGGGCGTCCGTGAACCTCTACATGGCGCACGGCGGGACGAGTTTCGCCGGGTGGGCGGGGGCGAACCGGGGCGGTGATCTGCACGACGGCACGCTGGAGCCGGACGTGACGTCGTACGACTACGACGCGCCGATCGACGAACTCGGCCTCCCGACGGAGAAGTTCTGGGCCTTCCGTGAGGTGCTTGCCGAGTACGCCGACGCGCCCCTGCCGGAACTCCCGGCGCACCCGGCGCAGTTGGCTGCTCCCGCCGAGGTCGCGCTCACCGACTGGGCGCCCCTGGGACGGGTGCTGGAGACCCTCGGCGGCCCGGAGACCCTCTCCCCCGTGCCGCCCACCTTCGAGGAACTGGACGTGGACCGGGGTGTGGTGCGCTACGAGGTGACCGTCCCCGGGCCCCGGCAGCCGTACCCGCTGACCGCGCGCGGACTGCGGGACCTGGCGGTGGTGTACGTCGACGGGGAACCGGCCGGGGTGCTCACCGAGGGGGACGAGCGGCTGAGGGAGCCGGTCGGCGGGCACGCGCGTGTGGAGCTGTGGGTGGAGTCCCTGGGCCGGGTCACCTACGGACCGCGGACCGGTGAGGCGAAGGGGATCACCGGGGGGTTGCTGCACGAGCGGCAGTATCTGCACGGGGTACGCGCGCGTGGGCTGCGTCTGGACGCGCTGGACGCCCCGGCCGACGTCGAGCGGGTGCCCCTCCTCCCCCTCACCGGGCCCGGCGCTCCCGGGCCGCGCGGCGAGCCCGGCGCCCCGGGGCTCTACCGCGGCACCCTCACCGTGCGCGGCGCGGGTGACGCGCTGCTCGAACTGCCGGGCTGGACGCGGGGGTTCGTCTGGATCAACGGCTGCAACCTGGGCCGCTACTGGTCCACCGGCCCCCAGCGCACGCTGTTCGTCCCCGGCCCGGTGCTCCGGGAGGGCGGCAACGACGTGTGGCTGCTGGAACTGGCGGGGACGGCGGCGCGGGCGCCGTACGTCAGGAGCCGGTGACCCGGGCCCCGGCCCAGCGGCGCGACTGGGGCGCGTCTCGGGTCGCGGCTGGGGATACAGCGCGCGCACCCTCGTAGAGTGGAACCGGGTTCACGGCCTCTTGGGGGTACGGGCGTGGCGAACGACGGACCGGTCGAGCACGGCTACCCGCACCTGGAGACGGTGCGGGCCTCGATCACCGCGCTCTGGAAGCGGCTGTCGTACGACACCGTGCAGACGTTCTCGGCCAGCGTGGCCCCCGCCGACGTGGCGTTCTGCGACACGGACGATCTCCATCTCGGTGCGCAGCGGGTGGCCCGCGAGCTGGTGCGACACTACCGGCTCCCGGACGCCCGGATGATCGTCGGCTTCCGGGAGATGACCTACGCGGCCAATGTCGAACTGGCCGCCGGTCCCGAGTACTTCGTCGAGCTGAACGACCGTTTCCGGACCCATCGGCGGGACATCGGAGCGGCTCTCGCGCACGAGGTGATGCACGTGTACCTGCATCGGCTCGGGCTGTCGTTCCCCGACCTCAGGGAGAACGAGATCCTCACGGACACGGCGACGACGTACCTGGGCGCCGGGTGGCTGCTTCTGGACGCGTACCGGGAGGACGCGGCGTCCTCGCAGAAGCTGGGGTATCTGACCCCGGAGGAGTTCGGGTACGTGCTGGCCAAGCGGGCGCTGATGTTCGGTGAGGACCCGTCGGTGTGGTTCACCAGTCCGCAGGCCTACACGGCGTACGTGAAGGGCATGGGCCGGGCGCGGGAGGACGAGCAGCAGCCCCCGCTGACCGCCGCGGGGTGGGCGGGGCGGCGGCGGTACGCGCGGGACCGGCGGGCGCGGACGCCGCATCCGGGGGCGCCGTACGCCTTCTCGCCGGAGGGTGAGGCAGGCGGGCTGCGCGTGTCCTTCCCCTGCCCGACCTGCCATCAGCGGATCAGGGTGCCGGTCCAGGGGCGGATGAGGGCGCGGTGCGCGGTGTGCCGGACCGTGCTGGAGTGCGACACGTAGGGGGTGCGCCTCCGGCTGCGGGCAGTGGGGCCTGGCCCCGCCCCCTCACGAGGGGGTGCGTCGCCGACTGCCGGCGGTGGGGCCCGGCCGCGCCCCTCCGCGGAGGCCTACGCCCCGTACACCGGCCTCGGTACCTCCGCCTCGACCAGCAGTCTCCGTGCCGTCTCCCCCGCCTCCGCCGGTGTCCACCTCGCTCCCTTGTCGGCGCTCGGGCCTGGTCTCCAGCCCTCCATCACCGTGATGCGGCCGCCCTCCGCCTCGAAGACCCTCCCCGTGACCCCCGCGCTCGCCGCCGATCCCAGCCAGATGACCAGCGGGGAGACGTTCTCCGGGGCCATCGCGTCGAAGCCCGCGTCCGGTGCCGCCATGGTCTCGGCGAAGGCGCGCTCCGTCATCCGGGTCCGGGCCGCCGGGGCGATCGCGTTGACCTGGACGCCGTAGCGTGCGAACTCGGCGGCGGCCACCAGCGTCAGGCCGACGATCCCCGCCTTCGCCGCGCTGTAGTTCCCCTGCCCGACCGAGCCCGACAGCCCCGCCCCGCTGCTGGTGTTGACGACCCGGGCCTGCGGTGTACGCCCCGCCTTGGTCTCCGCTCGCCAGTGCGCCGCCGCGTGCCTCAGGGGCAGGAAGTGCCCCGTGAGATGCACCCGTAGCACGGCGTCCCAGTCGTCCTCGTCCAGGTTGACCAGCATCCGGTCGCGCAGGAACCCGGCGTTGTTGACCAGGGTGTCGAGCCGGCCGTACGCCTCCAGGGCGGTGGCGATCAGGGAGCGGGCCCCGTCCGTCGTGGCGATGTCGCCGCCGTGGGCGATCGCCTCGCCGCCGGTCGCCCGGATCTCGGCGACGACCTGGGCGGCGGGGCTGTCGGCACCCGGCGAGCCGTCGAGGCCGACGCCGAGGTCGTTGACCACGACGCGCGCCCCCTCGGCGGCGAAGGCGAGCGCGTGCGCCCGGCCCAGTCCCCGGCCCGCCCCGGTGACGACGACGACCCTGCCCTCGCAGATTCCGCTCATCTCAGCTCCCTTCCTGGGCGGTTGCGTCATCCCGGCCCCCTTTGCGGGCGGTTGCGGCGTCCAGGTACAGCGGTCGCTCCCCGCCCCCGTGCACCGGCAGCGAGGCCCCGGTGATGTACGCGGCGGCGTCGGAGGCGAGGAAGACGGCAGCGGCGCCGATGTCCGAGGGTTCGGCGAGACGTCCGAGGGGGACCGTGGAGGCCACCGCCGCGACCCCGTCGGCGCCGCCGTAGTGGAGGTGCGCCCGCTCGGTGCGCACCATGCCCACGACCAGCGTGTTCACCCGAACGTCCGGCGCCCACTCCACCGCCATCGACCGGGCCAGGTTCTCCAGCCCCGCCTTCGCGGCCCCGTACGCCGCCGAGCCGGGTGAGGGGCGGCCGCCGCTGACGCTGCCGATCATGACGACGCTGCCCTTGCACCGTCTCAGGTGCTCGTACGCCGCGAGGGAGACCGCCAGCGGGGCGAGGAGGTTGAGTTCCACGACGCGGGCGTGGCGCTCGGCCTCCGCGTCCGCCAGCAGCCGGTACGGTCCGCCGCCCGCGTTGTTGACGAGGACGTCGAGGCGGGGCAGCCCGGTGACGAAGGCGTGCACGGCGGCCGGGTCCCGTACGTCCAGGGGGGCGAACTCCACCCCGTCGAGCGGCACTTCGGGTGCCCTGCGGGCGCACGCCACGACCGTCGCGCCCGCCTCCGCGAACGCGCGCGCGATCCCGGCGCCCACTCCGCGCGTACCGCCCGTGACGACCGCGACCTTCCCCTTGAGCTCCATTCGCCGCTACCCTCCACCTAACAAACGTTTGGTGGAAAGGTAGCTGATGCTTCCATGGGTGTCTCCACCTCCGCCCCGGAAAAGGGGCCCGAGAAGGGCGGCGTCGCCGTCGTCACGGTCGACTTCCCGCCGGTGAACGCCCTGCCGGTGGACGGCTGGTTCGCCCTCGCCGACGCCGTGCGCACGGCGGGCCGCGACCCCGACGTGCGGTGCGTGGTGCTGGCCGCCGAGGGCCGGGGGTTCAACGCGGGCGTCGACATCAAGGAGATCCAGGCCCACGGGCAGCGCGCGCTGGTGGGCGCCAACCGCGGCTGCCAGGAGGCCTTTTCGGCGGTGTACGACTGCGAGGTCCCGGTGGTGGCGGCGGTGCAGGGCTTCTGCCTGGGCGGCGGCATCGGTCTCGTGGGCAACGCGGACGTGGTCGTGGCGAGCGAGGACGCCACCTTCGGGCTGCCCGAGCTGGACCGGGGCGCGCTGGGCGCGGCCACGCATCTGGCCCGGCTGGTCCCGCCCCACCTCATGCGGGCCCTGTACTTCACCTCGCGCACGGTGACCGCGGCCGAGCTGCACGCGCACGGGTCGGTGTGGCGCGTCGTACCGCACACCGAACTGCGCGGTACGGCAATGGAGTTGGCGGGTGAGATCGCCGCCAAGGACGGTGAGCTGCTGCGCCTGGCCAAGGCCGCCATCAATGGTGTCGACCCCGTCGACGTACGCCGCAGCTACCGCTTCGAGCAGGGCTTCACCTACGAGGCGAGCGTCCTCGGGGTCGCCGACCGCGTCCGTGACCGGTTCGGGAAGGAGGGCCGCTAGGTGAGTGACAAGACCATGAGCGCGGACGAGGCCGTGGCCCGGCTGCACAGCGGCATGACCCTCGGCATCGGCGGCTGGGGCTCCCGCCGCAAGCCGATGGCCCTGGTCAGGGCGCTGCTCCGGTCGGATGTCACCGACCTGACGATCGTCTCCTACGGCGGCCCGGACGTCGGCATGCTGGCCGCGGCCGGACGGATCCGCACGCTGGTGGCGGCCTTCGTCACCCTCGACTCGATCCCCCTGGACCCGCACTACCGGGCGGCCCGCGAGCGCGGCGGCCTGGAGCTGACGGAGATCGACGAGGCGATGTTCATGTGGGGGCTGCACGCCGCCGCCCACCGCCTGCCCTTCCTTCCCGTGCGCGCGGGCCTCGGCTCGGACGTCATGCGGGTCAACCCCGGCCTGCGCACGGTGACTTCACCGTACAACGACGCGGAGACCTTCGTGGCGATGCCCGCCCTGCGCCTGGACGCGGCCCTGGTCCACGTCAACCGCGCCGACCGGCTGGGCAACGGGCAGTACCTGGGCCCGGACCCGTACTTCGACGACCTGTTCTGCGAGGCGGCGGACGCGGCCTACGTCTCGTGCGAACGGATCGTCGACACCGCCGAGTTGACCAAGGAGGCGGCGCCGCAGTCGCTGCTGATCAAGCGGCACACCGTCACCGGTGTCGTGGAGGCGCCGAACGGGGCGCACTTCACGTCCTGCGCGCCCGACTACGGCCGGGACGAGTCCGCGCAGAAGGCGTACGCGACCACCCCGTGGCCGGAGTTCGCGGAGAGCTACCTGAAGGAGGGGCCGTGAACGGGGTCACCCGCGCCGAGTACTGCGTGATCGCCTGCGCCGAGGCCTGGCGGGACAGCGGCGAGATCCTCGCGAGCCCCATGGGTCTGATCCCCTCCCTCGGTGCCCGGCTCGCCCGGCTGACCTTCGCACCGGAACTGCTGCTGACCGACGGGGAGGCGATGCTGGTCCGCCCGGACGGCACCGTCGAGGGCTGGCTGCCCTACCGGCAGCATCTGGCCCTGGTCACGGGCGGCCGACGGCACGTGATGATGGGCGCGAGCCAGATCGACCGGTTCGGCAACCAGAACATCTCCTGCATCGGCGACTGGGCGAGGCCGAGGCGGCAGCTGCTCGGGGTGCGGGGCGCGCCGGTCAACACGCTGAACAACCCGACGAGTTACTGGGTGCCCAGGCACTCCCGGCGGGTCTTCGTGGAGAAGGTCGACCTGGTGTGCGGGGTGGGGTACGACCATGCGGCGGGCGCCCGTTTCCACCGCGTCCCGCGTGTCGTCAGCGACCTCGGTGTCTTCGACTTCGCCACACCCGACCATTCCATGCGGCTGGCCTCGCTGCACCCCGGGGTGACCGTCGAGCAGGTGGCCGAGGCGACCGGGTTCGCCCTGAGCGTCCCGGACGACGTGCCGTACACGCGTGAACCGACCGCCGACGAGCTGAGGTTGGTCCGGGAGGTGCTCGACCCCGCCGGCGGTCGCGCCCGGGAGGTCGCCGCCTGATGGACACGGCACTGACCCGGCTCGTCGGCGTCAGCCATCCCCTGGTGCAGACCGGCATGGGCTGGGTCGCGGGCCCCCGCCTGGTGTCGGCCGCGGCGAACGCGGGCGCCCTCGGCATCCTGGCCTCGGCGACCATGAGCCTGGACCGGCTGCGGGAGGCGGTGCGCGAGGTCAGGTCCCGCACGGACGCGCCCTTCGGGGTCAACCTCCGCGCGGACGCGGTGGACGCCGGCGACCGGGTGCGCCTGATGATCGAGGAGGGCGTGCGGGTGGCGTCCTTCGCCCTCGCGCCCTCCGCCGAGCTGATCGCCGAGCTGAAGGCGGCGGGTCTCGTCGTCATCCCGTCGGTGGGCGCCCGGCGGCACGCCGAGAAGGTCGCCGCCTGGGGTGCGGACGCGGTGATCGTGCAGGGCGGGGAGGGCGGCGGACACACCGGGGACGTGGCGACGACCGTGCTGCTGCCGCAGGTGGTGGACGCGGTGGACATCCCGGTCGTGGCGGCGGGGGGCTTCTTCGACGGGCGGGGGCTGGTCGCGGCGCTGGCGTACGGCGCGGCGGGCGTCGCGATGGGCACGCGGTTCCTGCTCACGTCGGACTCGACGGTGCCGCAGGCGGTGAAGGCGCGCTATCTCGCGGCCACGGTCAAGGACGTGACGGTGACACAGGCCGTGGACGGTCTGCCGCACCGCATGCTGCGTACGGACCTGGTGACCGGGTTGGAGAACTCGGGGCGCGCGCGGTCCCTGCTGCGCGCGATCCGCCACGCGACCGGCTTCCGGCGCCTGTCCGGACTCACCTGGCGCCAGATGGTCCACGACGGCCTGGCGATGAGGCACGGCAAGGACCTGACGTGGAGCCAGCTCCTCCTCGCCGCGAACACCCCCATGCTGCTCAGGTCGGCGATGGTGGACGGCCGTACGGATCTCGGCGTCATGGCCTCCGGGCAGGTCGCCGGGGTGATCGACGACCTGCCCTCGTGCGCGGAGCTGGTGGAGCGGATCATGAAGGAGGCGGAGGAGACGCTGGAGGGCCTGCCTCGGTGACGGCACCGCGGAGGAGACGCTGGACGGCCTGCCTCGGTGACGGCGCCGCGCAGGCTCACAGCCTCTCGATGATCGTCACGTTCGCCTGTCCCCCGCCCTCGCACATCGTCTGGAGCCCGAACCGCCCGCCCGTGCGCTCCAGTTCGTGCAGCAGGGTCGTCATCAGCTTCACCCCCGTGGCCCCCAGTGGATGCCCGAGTGCGATCGCGCCGCCGTTGACGTTGACCTTCTCGGGGTCCGCGCCCGTCTCCTTCAGCCAGGCCAGCACCACCGGGGCGAAGGCCTCGTTGATCTCGACGAGGTCGATGTCGGCGATGGACAGGCCGGTCTTCTTCAGGGCGTGGGCGGTGGCGGGGATGGGCGCGGTGAGCATGCGGATGGGGTCCTCGCCGCGCACCGACAGATGGTGGACCCGGGCCCGTGGCCGCAGGCCGTGTTCGCGTACCGCCCGCTGCGAGGCCAGCAGCATGGCCGCCGCGCCGTCGGAGACCTGGGAGGAGCAGGCGGCGGTGATGGTGCCGCCCTCCACGACCGGCTTCAGCGCGGCCATCTTCTCCAGCGAGGTGTCCCGGCGCGGGCCCTCGTCGACGACGACGTCCCCGTGGGCCACCGTCTCCCGGGTGAAGCGCCCCTCGTCGATCGCCCGCACCGCCCGCTGGTGGGACCGCAGCGCGAACTCCTCCTGGTCCTGACGGCTGATCCCCCACTTCGCGGCGATCATCTCGGCGCCGACGAACTGGTTGACCGGCTTGCCGCCGTACCGTGCCTGCCAGCCGGTGCTCCCGGCGAAGGGGCCCTGGGTGAGTCCGAGCGGCTCGGCGGCCTGCCGGGTCGCGAAGGCGATCGGGATCATGGACATGTTCTGCACCCCGCCCGCGACCACCAGGTCCTGCGTCCCGGACAGCACGCCCTGGGCCGCGAAGTGCACCGCCTGCTGCGAGGAGCCGCACTGGCGGTCCACGGTCACGCCCGGCACCTCCTCGGGGAGCCCCGCCGCCAGCCAGCAGGTCCGCGCGATGTCCCCGGCCTGCGGTCCCACGGCGTCGAGGCAGCCGAACACGACGTCCTCCACGGCCCCCGGGTCGACCCCCGCCCGCTCCATCAACGCGCTGAGCACGTGCGCGCCCAGGTCGGCCGGATGGACCCCGCTCAGTCCTCCCCCGCGCCGCCCGACGGGCGTCCGGACCGCTTCGACGATGTAGGCCTCGGCCATGGCGACTCCCCAGTGGGTTAGGTGCGTACGGCGATCCCGTCCAGCACCATCGACAGGTACTGCCGGGCGATCTCCTCCGGGCTGTGCTGTCCGCCGGGCCGGTACCAGGACGCGGCGACCCAGACGGTGTCGCGGACGAAGCGGTAGGTGAGCCGGACGTCGAGGTCGGCCCGGAACACCTCGGCCGCGACCCCGCGCTCCAGCGTGGACAGCCACGCCTTCTCGAACTTGCGCTGCGACTCGGCGAGGAACCCGAACCGCTCCTGCGCGACCAGGTGCCTGCTCTCCTTCTGGTAGATCGCGACGGCGGCGCGGTGCCGGTCGATCTCCCGGAACGACTCGGTGACCAGGGCCTCCAGCGTCTCGCGGGGCCCGAGTTCGGCGGCGAGGACGGTGTCGTAGCCGTCCCAGAGCTCGTCGAGGAAGGTCCGCAGGATCTCCTCGAGCATCGACTCCTTGGAGTCGAAGTGGTAGTAGAGGCTGCCCGCGAGCATGCCCGCGTGGTCCGCGATCTTCCGTACGGTGGTGGCGTTGTAGCCCTGTTCGGCGAAGACCTCGGCGGCGGTGTCGAGGAGTTCCCGGCGGCGGGCGGGCGCGGCGGGGGTCACCTGCGGCTTCTTCTTGGTCGGCACGACATCATTCTGGCCCTAGGGATGCCGGCTGCTGACAGCGACAACTTCCCCGGTCATGTACGACGAGTAGCCGGACGCCAGGAACACGATCACGTTGGCCACCTCCCAGGGCTGCGCGTACCGTCCGAACGCCTCCCGCGCGGTCAGTTCCGCGAGCAGCTCCGCGGTGGTCACCTTCGCGAGGTGCGGGTGCATCGCGAGGCTCGGCGCCACCGCGTTGACGCGCACGCCGTAGGCGGCGGCCTCCATGGCCGCGCACCGGGTCAGTGCCATGACCCCGGCCTTCGCGGCCGCGTAGTGGGCCTGTCCCGCCTGGGCGCGCCAGCCCACGACGGAGGCGTTGTTGACGATCACGCCGCCGCCGGTCGCCCGCATCGCCCGCAGGGCGGCCCGGGTGCACCGGAAGGTGCCGTTCAGTGTGACGTCGAG
The DNA here is from genome assembly GCF_044386545.1 of Streptomyces sp. NPDC020489. Taxonomy (NCBI): domain Bacteria; kingdom Bacillati; phylum Actinomycetota; class Actinomycetes; order Kitasatosporales; family Streptomycetaceae; genus Streptomyces; species Streptomyces sp. NPDC020489. The sequence continues at coordinate 756,498 of NZ_JBIRUZ010000001.1, read as the reverse complement.
GACGCGGGACCACTGCTCGTCGGTCATGTCGACGAGGTCCGACGTCCCGCCGAGGCCGGCGTTGTTGACGACGACGTCGAGTCGTCCGTGGGCGTCCGCGGCGGCCTCGAACAGGGCCCGCACCTGGGCCTCGTCGGTCACGTCGCACGGCGTCGCGGCCACCGAGCCCGCGCCGAACTCCGCCGCCAGCTCGGCCTCGCACTCCTTGAGCCGGCGCGTGTGCGCGTCGCTGATCAGCACCCGCGCGCCCTCCTCCAGGAAGCGCCGCGCGGTGGCCCCGCCGATGCCGGCGCCGGCCGCCGCGGTGACGACGGCGGTGCGCCCGCTCAGCAGCCCGTGCCCTGGCTCGTACGCCGGACTCTCGACGCCTGTCATAGGGCCACGCTAACCTACCAAACACTTGTTAGGGAAGCGTCGTCGAAGGGCTGCCGCCGATGGACCTCGACTTCACGCGGGACGAGGAGGCCTTCCGTGCCGAGGCCCGCGCCTGGCTCGCCGCGCACGTGCCCTCCGAGCCGCTGCCCTCCCTGGAGACGGCGGAGGGCTTCGCCGCGCACCGCGCGTGGGAGGCCGAACTGGCCGCGGACCGCTGGTCGGTGGTCGACTGGCCGACGGTGTACGGCGGGCGGGCGGCGGGACTCGTCCGCTGGCTGCTGTTCGAGGAGGAGTACTACGCGGCGGGCGCCCCCGGCCGCGTCAACCAGAACGGGATCAGCCTGCTCGCCCCGACGCTCTTCGACCACGGCACGCCCGAGCAACGCGCGCGGGTGCTGCCGCCGATGGCCGCGGGCGAGGTGGTCTGGGCGCAGGCGTGGTCGGAGCCGGAGGCCGGCTCCGACCTGGCGTCGCTGCGGGCGAGGGCGGTCCGCGCGGACGGCGGCTGGCTGCTGAGCGGGCAGAAGACGTGGTCGTCGCGGGCGGCCTTCGCGGACCGCGCGTTCGGCCTGTTCCGCAGCGACCCGGACGCCCCGAAGCCGCACCAGGGCCTGACGTACGTGATGTTCGACCTCCACGCCCCGGGCGTCACCGTCCGCCCGATAGCCCGCCTCGACGGCAGGCCGGCCTTCGCGGAGCTCTTCCTCGACGAGGTGTTCGTGCCGGACGCGGACGTGATCGGCGAGCCGGGGCAGGGCTGGCGGATCGCGATGGCGACGACGGGGAACGAACGGGGGCTGAAGCTGCGCTCCCCGGGCCGTTACCTGACCGCCGCGGACCGGCTGCGCGCCCTCTGGCAGGCCGAGGGCGCGCCCGAGGGGGCCGCGCACCGTGTGGCCGACGCCCTGATCGGCGCCCGCGCCTACGAGTTGTACACCTACGCCGCCGCCTCCCGCGTCCTGGACGGCGCGTCGCTCGGCCCGGAGTCCAGCCTGAACAAGGTCTTCTGGTCCGAGCTGGACCTGGCCCTGCACGAGACGGCCCTCGATCTCCTGGGCCCGGCGGGCGAGTTGGCCGACACCCCCTGGTCCGAGCGCTACGTCTTCGCCCTCGCCGGCCCCCTCTACGCGGGCACCAACGAGATCCAGCGCGACATCATCGCCGAGCGTCTGCTCGGCCTGCCGAAGGGACGCCGGTGATGCGCCTCCTCCTCGACACCGAGCAGCGCGCCTTCGTCACCTCGCTGGACGCCATGCTCACGGCCGCGGACACCCCGGCGGTGATACGGGACTGGAGCCGGGGGGCCCACGCGAGCGGGCGCGCCCTGTGGTCCCGTGTCGCCGAAGCCGGGGTCTTCGCCCTGGCGGTACCGGAGGCGCACGAGGGGCTGGGCCCGCGCCCCGTGGAACTGGCCCTGGCCTTCATCGAACTGGGCCGCCACGCGGTACCCGGCCCCCTGGTGGAAACGGTCGCGGCGGCGACGCTCCTCGCCGGGCTGGACGATCCGGCCCCGGCGAAACGTCTGCTGCCCGCACTGGCGGCCGGGGAGGCGATGGCCACGACGACGACAGGCCGGTACATGCTGGACGCGAGCGTGTCCGACATCCGCCTCACAGCGCTCCGGGTGTCACCGGCCCGTCCGGCCCCCGCACCCACCGAACTCCGCCTCGCACCCCCACCCGACGGCCCCCCGCACCGCTCCCTCGACCCCGCCCGTCGTCTCTCCCCCACCCCCCGCACCGGCGAACTCCTCGCCACCGACCCCCCGTCCCTCCCGCCCGCCCTCCTCCTCGCCCGCCTCGTCACCGCCGCCCAAGCCCTCGGTGTCGGCCTGGCACTGCTGGACCGCACGGTCGCCCACGTCAGGCGGCGGACCCAGTTCGGCGCCCCCATCGGCTCCTTCCAGGCCGTCAAGCACCAACTGGCCGACGTGAAGATCGCGTTGGAGTTCGCCCGCCCTCTCGTCCTCGGCGCCGCGCTCACCCTGACCGAGCGCGACGTCGCCGCCGCCAAGGTCGGCGCCTGCGAGGCGGCGTACGGGGCCGCTCGTACCGCGCTCCAACTGCACGGCGCCATCGGCTACACCGCGGAGTACGACCTGCACCTCTGGCTGACCAAGGCCCGCGCCCTGCGCACGGCCTGGGGCGGCCCGGACGAGTGCCGGGCCGTCGTCCTCAGTGGCGGTCGCCGCTGGTGATCTGCCGGTACTCCTCCACCGTCGGCTTGGGGATCCGGGTCTCCGGCCCGAACATCGCCTGCGCCAGCCGCGCCCGCACCCGCTCGGAGACCGTGACCGGCCGCCGCACCCCGTTGCCGTCGACCAGCGGCCCGATCGCGTACGGCGGGTTCTGCTCATGCTGGGTGAGGGTGTGCAACTGCTCCTGGGCGAGGGGCTGGTGGACCTCGACGTACTCCCCGTGCGGCAGCCGTTTGACGACGCCCGTCTCCCGGCCGTGCAGCACCTTGTCCCGGTCTCGGCGCTGGAGCCCCAGACAGATCCGCTTGGTCACCCAGAACGCGAGCACCGGCACCACGAACACGGAGATCCGCACGAACCAGGTGATGGCGTTGATGGACAGATGCAGATGCAGGGCCACGATGTCGTTGCCGCCGCCGATCAGCAGCACCCCGTACAGGCTCAGCCAGGCCACGCCGAGCCCGGTGCGCACGGGGACGTTGCGCGGCCGGTCCAGGATGTGGTGCTCGCGCTTGTCGCCGGTGATCCACGCCTCGACGAAGGGGTAGACGCCGATGGCGAGCAGGATCAGCGGGAAGAGCGAGAAGGGGATGAGGACGCCCAGTACCAGGGTGTGGCCGAAGGCGCTGATCTCCCATCCCGGCATCACCCGGATCAGCCCCTCGGAGAAGCCGAGGTACCAGTCGGGCTGTGCGCCCGTGGTGACCAGGTCCGGGCGGTAGGGGCCGAACGCCCAGACGGGGTTGATCTGCGCGAGGCCGCCCATGAGGGCCAGCACGCCGAAGACGAGGAAGAAGAACCCGCCCGCCTTGGCCGTGTAGACCGGCAGGAACGGCATCCCCACGACCGTCCGCTCGTCCCGTCCGGGCCCCGGGTACTGCGTGTGCTTGTGGTGGAAGACCAGGATCAGATGCGCGACCACCAGTCCCAGCATGATCCCGGGCAGCAGCAGGACATGGATCGGGAACAGCCTCGGGATGATGTCGTGGCCCGGGAACTCCCCGCCGAACAGGAAGAAGGACAGATACGTCCCGAGGATCGGGACCGACAGGATCGCGCCCTGCGCGAAGCGGATGCCGGTGCCGGAGAGCAGGTCGTCGGGGAGCGAGTAGCCGGTCAGCCCGGTGAGGATGCCGAGCATCAACAGGGTCCAGCCGAACACCCAGTTGGCCTCGCGCGGCTTGCGGAAGGCGCCGGTGAAGAACACCCGCATCATGTGCACCAGCATGCCGGTGACGAAGACCAGCGCCGCCCAGTGGTGGATCTGCCGGATCAGCAGCCCGCCGCGCACGTCGAAGCTGATGTCGAGCGTGGACTCGAACGCCCGGGTCATGACGATGCCGTTGAGGGGCTCGTAGGAGCCGTTGTAGACGACCTCGACGCCGCTGGGCTCGAAGAACAGGGTGAGGTAGATGCCGGTGAGGATGATCACGAGGAAGCTGTAGAGACAGACCTCGCCGAGCATGAAGGACCAGTGGTCGGGAAAGACCTTGCGCATGTTGGCCTTGGCCAGTCCGAACAGGCCGAGCCGCCCGTCCGCCCAGTCGGCGAGTTTCTCGCCCTTCGCGGGCGTGCGCCCCCGCGTCTCGTTCACCGATCGTGCGCCGTCCATGGGCCGTCGCCTTTCGCCGGATCACTTTCAGAGTGGCACGGCGGTGCGACTTAGCCAACGGCGGGAGCAGCTTCTGAGCCACGGGGGCGGACGGGCCGGACAAGTGCGACCCCTTGCGGGGGGAGAGGGACCAACTCGCGCCGAGAAGACGGCGGTTCAGGCGCCCGGCGGGACGATCCCCTGGGCCCGCGCCGCCACCAGCCACTTCGGGAACTCCCCGACGATCCGGTCGTACAGCTCCGCGTCGGACACCTTCCGCGGCTGCGCTCCGGCGTGGAAGAACCCGGCGTTGTCGACCACCCGCTTGTCCGGCACGGACAGCTCGTCGAGCTTGCGCAGATAGTCGAACTGCTTGCTGCTGGTGTCCCCGAACCCGATGAACTGCCAGAACAGCGGGAGCCTGGCCGCCTTGCACAGGTAGCGTTCCGCGGCGAGCTTGTTGATCGGGCCGCCGTCGGTCTGGAAGACGACCAGGGCCGGCTCCCGCGAGCCGCTGTCCAGGTAGTGGTCGATGACCGCGTCCATGGCCAGGTGGTAACTGGTCTTGCCCATGTGCCCGAGCCCGGCCACGATCCGGTCGATGCGCCCCTGGTGGTCGGCGAGCGCGATCTCCGTCTCGGCGTCCACGTCCGTCGAGAAGAACACCACCGGCACCCTGCCGTCGTCGTCGAGGTGCGCGGACAGCCCCAGCACCCGGTCGGCGAGCGCCTGCACACTGCCGTCCTTGTAGTACGGCTTCATGGACCCGGAGTAGTCGATCACCAGGTAGACCGCGGCGCGCAGCCCGTCCAGCCCGTGCTTGCGGAGCGACACACCGGCGCTCTTGTACAGGCTGACCAGCGCGGGTGCCGTCTCCTCCACCTTGCTGAGACTGATCGCCGCCATGTTCCCCCACTTTCGCTCTGTACACGGCCATTGGCTATTTTGGGTCGCCGCCGACCCCACCGGCTCAACCATCGTCCCGTCCCCGAGGAGCCGGCCGTGGAACCCGAGTCCACTCTCACCACCTGCTACCGCCACCCCACGGTGGAGTCCCACGTCCGCTGCACCCGCTGCGACCGGTACATCTGCCCGGACTGCATGCGGGAGGCGGCCGTCGGGCACCACTGCGTGGAGTGCGTGAAGGAGGGCGCGCGGTCGGTCCGCCAGGCCCGTACGGTCGTCGGCGGCCGGGTCTCGGCGGTGCCGGTCGTGACGTACGCCCTGATGGCGATCAACATTGTGGCCTATGCCGGCGAGATCGCGCTCCCGCGGATCGTGGACCGCTTCTCGATGCTCACCGCCGGTCTGGTGGGCCCGGACGGCGGTCACTACGTCTACCAGTCCGCCCACCCGCCCGGCTTCCACGCCGAGGGCGTGCTGGCCGGCGAGTGGGAGCGGCTGCTGACCAGCGGGTTCCTGCACCTGGAGCCCACTGAGGGAACGTTTGGCCTGCTGCACATCGTGATGAACATGCTGTCGCTGTGGCAGCTCGGGCGGGCGGTGGAGCCGATGCTGGGCCGGGTCCGGTTCCTGGCCCTCTACCTCCTCGCCACGGTCGGCGGTTCCGTGGCCGAACTGCTCCTCGCCGATCCCGGGACGCAGTCGCTGGGCGCGTCGGGGGCGATCTTCGGGCTGGGCGCGGCGTACTACGTGCTGGCCCGCCGGGTGGGCGCGGACATGGGGCCGGTCAACCGCTTCGTGGGCTTCCTCCTGCTGTGGTTGCTGCTCTCCGCCGGCCTCACCTCCTGGCAGGGCCACCTCGGCGGCCTGCTCACGGGTGGTGCGGTGACGCTGGCGTACGCGTACGCTCCCCCGGGGCCCCGGCGCGGTCTGGTCCAGGCGAGCGCGTGTGTGGCGCTGCTGGCGCTGCTCGTGGCCCTGTCCGTCCTGAGAATCTCGGAGCTGAGCCAGTGAGACGACCGCGCGTCCTGCTCGTCGTGACCGCCGTACCCGTCGTCATCACCGCGGCGGCCTACCTCCTCGCCCCCACGGACTCGGGGGACGCTCCGGTGCGACCGCCGGTGTCCGCCTCGCAGGCGGCGCTCGCGGAGGCCAAGGACCGGGCCGAACAGGAGCGGTCGGCGGACGACAAGGCGATCGCCGCGCTGCCGGCCGGGCTCGCCGCGCCCGCGAAGAAGGAGCTGGCCCAGCAGATCGTGGCGAGCGCCGAGAACTCCACCCTCGACTGGCGTTCCGCCTACGGCTACATCGAGGACATCGGGGACGGCCAGGGCTACACCGCCGGCATCATCGGCTTCTGCACCGGCACCCACGACCTGCTGACCCTGGTCGAGCGCTACACCGAGGCCCACCCCGGCAACGGCCTGGCACGCTACCTCCCCGCCCTGCGCGAGGTCGACGGCACGGACTCCCACGAGGGCCTGGACCCCGGCTTCACGAAGGCCTGGAAGGCGGAGGCCCAGGTCGAGGCCTTCCGGGACGCCCAGGACGCCGAGCGCGACCGCGTCTACTTCGACCCCGCGGTCCGCCTCGCCAAGCTCGACGGCCTGGGCACGCTGGGCCAGTTCGTCTACTACGACGCCATGGTCTTCCACGGCCCCGGCACCGGCGCCACCAGCTTCTACGGCCTGCGCGAACGCGCCCTGCACGAGGCCGACCTGCCCTCCGAGGGCGGCTCCGAGAAGGCCTACCTCGACATCTTCCTGGACATCCGCGTGAAGGCGATGCGCACCAGGAAGGCCGACATAGACACCAGCCGCGTCGACACCGCCCAGCGGCGCTTCCTGTACGACGGGAACCTGGACCTGAAGACGCCGCTGACGTGGCAGGTGTACGGGGAGACGTTCAGGGTGCCTTAGGGGGCGCGGGGTGCCTTGGGGGGACGCCTGGCGTACGGGGTCCGCGCATGCGACGGCGCCCGCCCTCCGTCCGGTCGGGGACAGGGAGGGCGCGCGCCGTCAGTGTTCCGTACGCCTTTGTACGGGACGTCTGGGGTGCCGCCGGAGCGGACGCCGGATCAGACCACCAGGGAGCGGTCCGTCGGACGGATCGGGGCCGGCAGGTCGCTGGCACCGGTCAGGAAGCGGTCGACCCCACGGGCGGCCGAGCGGCCCTCCGCGATGGCCCACACGATGAGCGACTGGCCGCGACCGGCGTCACCGGCGACGTACACGCCGGGAACGTTGGTCTGGAAGTCGGCGTCGCGGGCGATGTTGCCGCGCTCGTCGAGCTCCAGGCCGAACTGCTCGACCAGGCCGTTCTCCCGGTCGGTGCCGGTGAAGCCCATGGCGAGGGTGACCAGCTGGGCGGGGATCTTGCGCTCGGTGCCCGGCTTCGGGGTCAGCCTGCCGTCGATGAACTCGACCTCGGTGAGGTGCAGCCACTGGACGTTGCCGTCCTCGTCGCCCTCGAAGTGGGTCGTCGAGACGGAGTAGACCCGCTCGCCGCCCTCCTCGTGCGCGGAGGTGACCTTGTAGAGCATCGGGAAGGTCGGCCACGGCTGGTGCGGGGCACGCTCCGCGCCCGGCTGCGGCATGATCTCCAGCTGCGTGACCGAGGCCGCGCCCTGGCGGTGGGCGGTGCCCACGCAGTCGGCGCCGGTGTCGCCACCGCCGATGACCACGACGTGCTTGCCCTCGGCGGTGATGGGGGGCGCCACGAAGTCGCCCTCCTGCACCTTGTTGGCCAGCGGCAGGTACTCCATGGCCTGGTGGATGCCCTTGAGCTCCCGGCCGGGGACCGGCAGGTCACGGGCGGTCGTGGCACCGGCGGCGATGACGATCGCGTCGTAGCGCTTCTTGAGGTCGGTCGCCTTGAGGTCGCGGCCGATCTCGATCCCGGTACGGAAGCGGGTGCCCTCCGCGCGCATCTGCTCGATACGGCGGTTGATGTGCCGCTTCTCCATCTTGAACTCGGGGATGCCGTACCGGAGGAGGCCGCCGACGCGGTCGGCGCGCTCGTAGACGGCGACGGTGTGACCGGCCCGCGTGAGCTGCTGGGCGGCGGCGAGACCGGCCGGGCCCGAGCCGATGACCGCGACGGTCTTGCCGGACAGGCGCTCGGGGGCCTGCGGCTCGACGTCACCGCTGTCCCACGCCTTGTCGATGATCGAGACCTCGACGTTCTTGATGGTCACGGCCGGCTGGTTGATGCCGAGCACGCACGCCGACTCGCACGGGGCCGGGCACAACCGCCCGGTGAACTCCGGGAAGTTGTTGGTCGCGTGCAGCCGCTCGGAGGCGGCGGACCAGTCCTCGCGGTAGGCGAAGTCGTTCCACTCGGGGATGAGGTTCCCCAGCGGACAGCCGTTGTGGCAGAACGGGATGCCGCAGTCCATGCAGCGGCTGGCCTGCTTGCTGATGATCGGCAGCAGGGAGCCGGGGACGTAGACCTCGTTCCAGTCCTTCAGGCGCACGTCGACGGGGCGGGACTTGGCGACCTCACGGCCGTGGTTCAAAAAGCCCTTCGGGTCAGCCATTGATCGCCGCCTCCATCATCTTCTCGGTGATCTCGGTCTCGGAGAGACCGGCCTGCTCGGCGGCGACCTTGGCGGCGAGCACTGCCTTGTACGTGCTGGGGATGATCTTGCTGAAGCGCTCCACGGACGCGTCCCAGTCGGCGAGCAGCTTCTCGGCGACCGTCGAGCCGGTCTCCTCGGCGTGGCGGCGCACCACGTCGTGCAGCCACTGCCGGTCGCTGTCGTCCAGCTCCTCGACCGCGCCGAGGTTGCCCACGTTGACGTTGTCGCGGTTCAGGTCGATGACGTAGGCGACACCGCCGGACATGCCGGCCGCGAAGTTGCGGCCCGTCTCGCCCAGGACCACCGCGTGACCGCCGGTCATGTACTCGCAGCCGTGGTCGCCCACGCCCTCCGAGACCACCAGCGCACCGGAGTTGCGGACGCAGAACCGTTCGCCGGTACGGCCGCGCAGGAACAGCTCGCCGCCGGTCGCGCCGTAGGCGATGGTGTTGCCCGCGATCGTCGAGTACTCGGCGAGGTGGTCGGCGCCCCGGTCGGGACGGACGATCACCCGGCCGCCGGAGAGGCCCTTGCCGACGTAGTCGTTGGCGTCGCCCTCCAGGCGCAGCGTGACACCGCGCGGGAGGAAGGCGCCGAAGGACTGACCGGCCGAGCCGGTGAAGGTGATGTCGATGGTGTCGTCGGGCAGGCCCGCGCCACCGAACTTCTTGGTCACCTCGTGGCCGAGCATGGTGCCGACCGTGCGGTTGATGTTGCGGATGGCGACCTGGGCGCGCACCGGCTGGGCGTCGGTCGCCGAGTCGGCGGCGAGCGCGTCGGCGGCGAGCTTGATCAGCTCGTTGTCGAGGGCCTTCTCCAGGCCGTGGTCCTGCTCGATGACCTGGTGCAGCGGGGTGCCCTCGGGCAGCTCGGGCACGTAGAAGAGCGGGGACAGGTCCAGGCCCTGCGCCTTCCAGTGGTCGACCGCGCGGGTCACGTCGAGGGTCTCGGCGTGGCCGACGGCCTCCTCGATGGAGCGGAAGCCCAGCTCGGCGAGGATCTCGCGGACCTCTTCGGCGATGAACTGGAAGAAGTTCACGACGTACTCGGCCTTGCCGGCGAACCGGTCGCGCAGCGTCGGGTTCTGGGTGGCGATGCCGACCGGGCAGGTGTCCAGGTGGCAGACGCGCATCATGACGCAGCCGGAGACGACGAGCGGCGCGGTCGCGAAACCGAACTCCTCGGCGCCGAGCAGCGCGGCGATGACGACGTCACGGCCGGTCTTGAGCTGGCCGTCGGTCTGGACGACGATCCGGTCGCGCAGGCCGTTGAGCAGCAGGGTCTGCTGGGTCTCGGCGAGGCCGAGCTCCCAGGGGCCACCGGCGTGCTTGAGCGAGGTGAGCGGGGAGGCGCCGGTACCGCCGTCGTGGCCGGAGATGAGCACCACGTCCGCGTGGGCCTTGGACACACCCGCCGCGACCGTGCCGACGCCGACCTCGGAGACCAGCTTCACGTGGATCCGCGCCTGCGGGTTCGCGTTCTTCAGGTCGTGGATCAGCTGGGCCAGGTCCTCGATGGAGTAGATGTCGTGGTGCGGCGGCGGGGAGATCAGGCCGACACCCGGGGTGGAGTGCCGGGTCTTGGCGACCCACGGGTAGACCTTGTGGCCGGGCAGCTGGCCGCCCTCGCCGGGCTTGGCGCCCTGGGCCATCTTGATCTGGATGTCGTCCGCGTTGACCAGGTACTCGGAGGTGACACCGAAGCGGCCGGAGGCGACCTGCTTGATGGACGACCGGCGCGCCGGGTCGTACAGGCGCTCCGGGTCCTCGCCGCCCTCACCGGTGTTGGACTTGCCGCCCAGCTGGTTCATGGCGATGGCGAGGGTCTCGTGCGCCTCCTTGGAGATGGAGCCGTACGACATGGCGCCGGTGGAGAAGCGCTTGACGATCTCGCTGGCCGGCTCGACCTCGTCGAGGGGGATCGACGGGCGGTCCGACGTGAAGCCGAAGAGCCCGCGCAGGGTCATCAGGCGCTCGGACTGCTCGTTCACCCGGTCCGTGTACATCTTGAAGATGTCGAAGCGGCCGGTGCGCGTGGAGTGCTGGAGGCGGAAGACCGTCTCCGGGTCGAACAGGTGCGGCTCGCCCTCGCGGCGCCACTGGTACTCGCCGCCTATGTCCAGGGCGCGGTGGGCCGGCGCGATACCGGAGGCCGGGTAGGCCTTGGCGTGCCGGGCGGCGACCTCCTGGGCGATGACGTCGATGCCGACGCCGCCAATCTTGGTGGCGGTGCCGTTGAAGTACTTCTCCACGAAGGCCGCGTCGAGTCCGACGGCCTCGAAGACCTGGGCGCCGCGGTAGGAGGCGACGGTCGAGATGCCCATCTTGGACATGACCTTCAGCACGCCCTTGCCGAGCGCGTAGATCAGGTTGCGGATGGCCTGCTCGGGCTCCATGCCGTTCAGGAAGGTGCCCGCGCGCAGCAGGTCCTCCACCGACTCCATGGCGAGGTACGGGTTGACGGCCGCGGCGCCGAACCCGATGAGCAGCGCGACGTGGTGGACCTCGCGGACGTCACCGGCCTCGACCAGCAGCCCCACCTGGGTGCGCTGCTTGGTGCGGATGAGGTGGTGGTGGACGGCCGCGGTGAGCAGCAGCGAGGGGATCGGCGCGTGCTCGGCGTCGGAGTGCCGGTCCGACAGGACGATCAGACGGGCGCCGTTGTCGATGGCGGCGTCGGCCTCGGCGCAGATCTCGTCGATGCGGGCGGCGAGGGAGTCACCGCCGCCGGAGACCCGGTACAGACCGGAGAGGGTCGCGGCCTTGAAGCCGGGCATGTCGCCGTCGGCGTTGATGTGGATGAGCTTGGCGAGCTCGTCGTTGTCGATGACCGGGAAGGGCAGGACGACGCTGCGGCAGGAGGCGGCCGTCGGGTCGAGCAGGTTGCCCTGCGGACCGAGGGCGCTGCGCAGCGAGGTGACGAGCTCCTCGCGGATCGCGTCCAGCGGCGGGTTGGTCACCTGCGCGAACAGCTGGGTGAAGTAGTCGAAGAGCAGGCGCGGACGCTCGCTCAGCGCGGCGATCGGCGAGTCGGTGCCCATCGAACCGATCGGCTCGGCGGCCGCCTTGGCCATCGGCGCGAGGATGACGCGCAGCTCCTCCTCGGTGTAGCCGAAGGTCTGCTGGCGGCGGGTGACCGAGGCGTGGGTGTGGACGATGTGCTCGCGCTCGGGCAGGTCGGAGAGCTCGATCTCGCCGGCCTCCAGCCACTCCGCGTAGGGGGCCTCGGCGGCGAGCTGCGCCTTGATCTCGTCGTCCTCGATGATGCGGTGCTCGGCGGTGTCGACGAGGAACATCCGGCCGGGCTGGAGGCGGCCCTTGCGGACGACCTTGGCGGGGTCGATGTCGAGGACGCCGACCTCGGAGCCGAGGACGACGAGGCCGTCGTCGGTGACCCAGTAGCGGCCGGGACGCAGACCGTTGCGGTCGAGGACCGCGCCCACCTGCGTGCCGTCGGTGAAGGTGACGCAGGCCGGGCCGTCCCAGGGCTCCATCAGGTTGGAGTGGAACTGGTAGAACGCGCGCCGGTCGGGGTCCATGGAGTCGTGGTTCTCCCACGCCTCCGGGATCATCATCAGCACGGAGTGCGGCAGGGAGCGGCCACCGAGGTGGAGCAGCTCCAGCACCTCGTCGAAGGACGCCGAGTCGGAGGCGTCCGGCGTACACACCGGGAAGACGCGCTCGAGGGCCTTGTCGTCGTTGCCGAACAGGTCCGAGACGAGCTGCGACTCGCGGGCCGCCATCCAGTTGCGGTTGCCCTTGACGGTGTTGATCTCACCGTTGTGCGCGACGAAACGGTAGGGGTGTGCGAGCGGCCACGAGGGGAAGGTGTTCGTGGAGAAGCGCGAGTGGACGAGGGCGACGGCCGAGGCGAAGCGGCGGTCGGACAGGTCCGGGAAGAACGGTTCGAGCTGGCCGGTGGTCAGCATGCCCTTGTGCACGATCGTGCGCGCGGAGAGCGAGGGGAAGTAGACGTCGACCTCGCGTTCGGCGCGCTTGCGCAGCACGAACGCCTTGCGGTCGAGGTCGATGCCGGTGCTGGCACCGTCGGCGACGAAGATCTCGCGGAAGACCGGCATGGTCGACCGGGCGGTGGCGCCGAGCAGCTCGGGGGCGACCGGGACCTCGCGCCAGCCGAGGACGGTGAGGTTCTCCTCGGCGGCGATCGTCTCGATCCGTGAGACGGCCTCCGCGATCCCGTCCTCCGGGAGGAAGGCGATACCGACGGCGTACGCGCCGGCCTCGGGCAGCTCGAAGTCGGTCACCTCGCGGAAGAACGCGTCCGGGACCTGGGTCAGGATGCCCGCGCCGTCGCCCGAGTCCGGCTCTGAGCCGGTGGCACCGCGGTGCTCCAGGTTGCGCAGAACGGTGAGCGCCTGCTCGACCAGCGCATGGCTCGCCTCGCCGGTGAGGGTGGCCACGAAACCGACGCCACAGGCGTCCTTCTCGTTGCGGGGGTCGTACATACCCTGCGCAGCAGGGCGAGCATCCATGAAGGACCAGTTCTGGCCATTCGCGGAGTGCTGGGACGGCTGGCGCGGCGTACGCATCGGCTCTCCCGTCGTCGTCTCAAGTGGCATATCTGCGTGCCGAGGGACGACGTTGGCCCTCTGCGTGTGCGCAAAATTTCGTGCAGATTACATGATGGAGCGAATCTCGGGAAGCGGATACCCCGTTCCAACATGCGGACGCCACGGGGGTGCGGCGGGGGTATCGCGCACGTGGCCTGAAGTGTGTGTGGGGGCCGTCAGGACAGATCGATGTCCGCCGACCCGAGGGGCGAGAGAGGCGTCGTCGCCCACCTCGCCGATGCACGGCAGGCGTCATTGCCCACAGCGCTTACGGCTCATGCCCAGTGGTTAAGCGTTCGAAACCAGTGAGTAACGGCTACTTATGCGGCCCAACGCATAACATGCAGCCGTCCTATCCTACGGCCGTCCCGAAGAAGCTGCCCAGGGCGTACGTCACACCGGCCGCGGCACCGCCGAGCGCGAGCTGCCGCAGTCCGCTGAACCACCAGCTCCGCGCGGTCACCCTGGCCACCACGGCACCGCAGGTGAACAGTCCGACCAGCGCCACCAGCACCGCCGGCCACAGCGCGCTCGCCCCGAGCAGGTACGGCAGCACGGGAAGCAGCGCCCCCAGCGCGAACGCCCCGAACGAGGACACGGCGGCGACCAGCGGCGAGGGCAGGTCCCCGGGGTCGATCCCGAGCTCCTCGCGCGCGTGTATCTCCAGGGCCTGCTCGGGGTCGCGGGACAGCTGCCGGGCGACCTCCCGGGAGAGGCCGGGCTCCACACCGCGGGCCTCGTAGAGCGCCGCGAGTTCGGCCTCCTCGTCCTGCGGGTGCTTGCGCAGCTCCCGCCGCTCGACGTCCAGCTCGGCCTCGACGAGCTCGCGCTGCGAGGCGACGGAGGTGTACTCGCCCGCGGCCATGGAGAAGGCGCCGGCGGCCAGCCCCGCGAGTCCGGTCAGCACGATGGCCTCCCGCCCGACCGACCCGCCGGCGACGCCGGTCATCAGGGCGAGGTTGGAGACCAGCCCGTCCATGGCGCCGAAGACGGCGGGCCGCAGCCAGCCGCCGTTCACGTCCCGGTGGGTGTGGTTGTCGCGGTGCGCCTCGTGCAGTGGCGCCTCGGTCTCGATGATGGCCATGCGGCTCCCCCAGATAGCTAAGCCAAAGCTAACTTTGGACTGATTCTAATTATGGAAACCATACTGTACGCCGCGACATTCCCTTCCCGCCAGAAAGGAAAGGCTGCGCTAACCTGCGGCTTTACCCTCGAATGCGCATACGATCAAGCAGCCGCTCAGATGTCGACCGGGTGATGCTGAGCCCCCCGATGCTCTGCCGTCGTGCGCCGGTGGGACACATCCGCAAAGGCCCCGCGCCCTGTGCGGAGCCCCCGTAGGAGAGGCCGCGTATGGCATCCATCGCCTGCATCCCCCCGGTCCCGGCGCCCGCGGACGCCGCCGGACTCAGCGACCGGGCCCGCGGGGCACTGCTGGGCCTGGCCGTCGGCGACGCCCTCGGCGCCCCCGCCGAGAACATGAAGCCCTCCGAGATCCGGGCCCGCTGGGGCCGCATCACGGGCTATGTGGCCGACAGCCCCGCGGGCACGGACGACACCGAGTACGCGATCTTCTCCGGCCTCCTGCTGGCCCGCCACGGCTCGGCACTGACACCGGCGGACGTGGGAGCGGCCTGGCACGAGTGGATCGCCGACCGGGACGAGGGCCCCTTCCGAGGCGCCGGCTTCAGCGAGCGCGGCACCCTGGAGAACCTCCGCCGGGGCCTTGCCGCCCCCATCTCGGCCCAGCACCGCCACGCCTGGAGCGACGGCCTGGCGATGCGGGCGGCCCCCTTCGGCGTCTTCGCCGCGGGCCGTCCCGCGGAGGCGGCCCGCCTGGTGGCGATCGACGGCTCGGTCAGCCACGAGGGCGAGGGCATCTACGGCGGCCAGGCGGTCGCGGCGGGCGTGGCCGCGGCGATGGCGGGCGCCCCGACGATCGCGGTGGTGGCATCGGCCCTGGCGGTCGTCCCCGACGACTCCTGGACGGCCCGGTCCCTGCGCCGTGCGGTGGCGGTGGCGCACCGGGGCGAACGAGCGGTCCGCTCGGCGGTGGTGATCGGCGGCTACCCGTGGACCGACCTGGCCCCCGAGGCGGTCGCCCTGGCCTTCGGCGCGTACGCGGCGGCCGACGGCGACTTCGTGGAGGCGGTCCTCACCGCGGTGAACATGGGCAGGGACGCCGACACCACGGCGGCGGTGGCGGGGGCCCTGGCGGGTGCGACACGGGGCGCCTCCTCGATCCCGGCGGACTGGGCGGCGGCCATCGGCCCGGCCCGCGGCAGCTGCCTCCCGGCGATGGCCGGCCATCACGTCCTCGACGTGGCGGACCGACTGACAGAGACGGCCCGCCAAGCGACTCCCACACCCGAGACCCCCTGGCCACCCCCGGACCCGACGGCATTCACACTGGCGGCGGACGAGGAGCCGGGGGCACCCCGATGAACACACGCCTTCCAGCCCGTCCGGCGCCCGAGGACGAGACCCCTTCGGGCCCGACGGAGGTACGCCTTCCAGCCCGTCCGGCGCTTGAGGACGAGACCCCTTCGGGCCCGACGGGGGTACGCATTTCAGCCCGTCCGGCGTTTGAGGACGAGGCCCGTTCAGGGCCGACGGGGGTCCAGGGGGCGGAGCCCCCTGGAGGCGGGGGCGGAGGGGCGGCAGCCCCTGGAGGACGAGAAGGCGTAGGGGCGGCACGGGTGACCGCGTCCATCAACCCGCGCCGCATCGAGGGCCTCCTCCTCGGTCTCGCCGCAGGCGACGCCGCCGGCTGGCCCGCCGCCCGCCACCGGGCCGCCCGCATGCCCGACTGGACCCGCCGCCTCACCCGCGAGCTCGACACCTTCGCCGAACAGAACGCCACCACCACCCTCCCCGTCCCCATCGCCCTCAACCAGCCCCCCGAACCCCTCCGCCTGGGGCCCTCGGACGACGCGGAGTGGGCGGCCTTCGCAGCCGAGGCCCTCCTGCGCGCGGGCGACGACACCGCCCTGGGCGACCTGAGCCGGGCACGCAGGACCCGCGCCGCGATCGACCTCGCCTGGAACGGACTGGCCGCCGAGGTGGCGGCGGCGGCCGACCGCGCCCCCGAGGTCGAGTCCGCCGTACTCCCCCTGCGCGCCCGCATCTCCGTGCGGGCGGGCCTCGGCAACCTCGCCACCGGCCTGCGCCCGCCCGCCACCGGCCACGACAACCCCCACTACTTCGACGACGCCGCCTGCGTCCGCGCCTGCGTCCTCGCCGCGGCCCACCCCGGCGACCCCCGACTCGCCGCGGAACTGGCCGAGTTCGACGCCCGCTACACCCAGGACGGCGACGGCGTGCACGGCGCGAGGGCCATGGCCGCGGCCCTCTCCCTCGCCCTCGCCGGCGCGGACATCCACGCCTGCGCCACGGCCGCCCTCGGCGAACTCCCCGCGGAGACGGAGATCGGCCGCAACGCCCGCCACGCCCTGAAGCTGGCCCGGCAGGCCGAGAGCGCCTTCGCCCTGATCCCCCTCCTCGAACACCAGATCGTCGACCACGTCTACAGCTACGGCATCGCGGCGGCCGAAACGGTCCCGGTGGCCCTGGCCCTCGCCACGGCCGCCGACGGCCGCATCGGCGAGGCGATCCCGGCAGCCGCCTGCCTCTCCCGGGTCGCCGACTCGGCCCCCGCCCTGACCGGCGCCCTCACCGGCGCGCTGAGCGGCGGCGGCGCGATCCCCGCGACCTGGCGGGACGCCTGCCGCACCCTCTCCGGCTGCGCCCTCCCCCGCCTCACCGGCACCGACCTCGTGGAACTCGCCGGACTCCTGGAAGCCACGCCACCGGCCCCACCGGGAGGATGATTCGGGCATGACGCCCAAAGAAGAAGAAATCAGCCTGGACGACCGGATCTCCGGCGCCCTCGTGGGCGCGGCGGTCGGCGACGCCCTGGGCGGCCCGGTGGAGGGCTACTCCCCCGACCAGATCCTCGAACGCCACGCCGGCCGCGTCCACGGCGTCGTCGGCCCCTGGAACGGCGACGCCTGGCGCACCGCACGCCCCATCGCCCCGTACCACAAGGGCGACGGCCACGTCACCGACGACACCTTGATGACCCACGCCCTGATCAGGGTCTACGCCCGGGTCCGGGACCACCTCGACGCGTACGCGATCGCCGAGCACCTGGTCCCGGACCTGATGACGACGCCCCGCTGGATCCCGGAACTCGAACAGGAGGCCCTCCCCCTCCACCGCGTCTTCCTGGCGGAGAAGTGGCTGGTGGCCCGGCTGCACTACGGCCATGTCGATCCCCGCGAGGCGGGCGTCGGCAACATCGTCAACTGCGGCGCGGCGATGTACATGGCCCCCGTCGGCCTGGTCAACGCGGCCAACCCCAGGGCCGCCTACACGGAGGCCCTGGACATCGCGGGCGCCCACCAGTCCTCGTACGGCCGCGAGGCGGCGGCGGTCTTCGCGGCGGCGGTGGCGGCGGCCTGCGCGCCCGACGCTACCCCGGAATCCGTCGTCACCACCTGTCTGTCCCTGGCGAAGGACGGCACCCGCACGGCGATCCTGAAGGTCTGCGAGACGGCCCACGCCCACACCGACTACGAGTCCGCCCTCAAGCCCCTGCGAGAGGCGGTGGCCCCCTACGACACGGTGGGCCCGGACTACCGCTCCCCCTCCCTGGGCGCCCGCCGCCCCTCCCGCCTCCACACGATCGAGGAACTCCCCATCGCCCTGGGGATGGTGCTGGTGGCCGGCGGCGACTACCGCCACGCGGTGCTCGGTTCGGTCAACTACGGCCGCGACTGCGACTCGATCGCGACGATGGCGGGCGCGCTCGCGGGCGCCCTGGGCTCCCCGGTCCCGGACGACTGGTCGAAGACGGTCGCGGAGGCCAGCCGCCTGGACCTCTGGGAACCGGCGCGCACCCTCACCGAGGTGACCCGGGAGATCCACGAACGGGACGTACGCCGCCGCAGGGCCCACGAGTCCGCCTTCGCCGCGATCGGAGGCCCCCGATGCTCCGGCTGACCTGGGTCCAACCGGAGGACCTCCTGGGCCACGAACTGCGCCAGGCGGCCCTGGACGGCCGCGAGGCCGGGACGATCGCCGCACGCTGGAGAACGGCGGGCGGCAACGAGGCCCCGCCGAGCGCCGGAGCCTCCCCGGATCGGCCCTCGGGATACCTGCGGCGACTGGCCGGAGACCTGCTGGACGAACTCGCGGACCTGCCCGGCACCTTGACGGACCAGGAGCCGACCGACCTGGAGAGGATCAAGGCCGCCTGTCCGGCCTGGCCCGCACCCACCCCCACAGCGCCCCCCACCCGCTCGGCCCTCGAAGCGGCCTGGCTGGGCCGGGCGGTCGGATGCCTCCTGGGCAAGCCCGTCGAGAAACTCCCGCTGGAAGCCATCCGCCGGCTGGCCGCGGCCACCGGCAACTGGCCCCTAAACACGTACTTCACGGCACAGGGCGTCCCCGAACCCCTGCTGCGCTCCCACCCCTGGAACCGCCGCTCGGCCTCCACCTCCCTCGCCGAGAACATCGACGGCATGCCCGAGGACGACGACCTCAACTACCCCCTGCTCAACCTCCTCCTGCTCCAACGCCACGGCAGACGGTTCACGACCGCGGACGTCGCCGCCCTCTGGCTCGACGAACTCCCCGCCGGCCGCATCTTCACCGCCGAACGCGTCGCCTACCGCAACCTCCTCCTCGGCCTGGACCCCCCGCACACGGCCCGCCACCGCAACCCCTTCCGCGAGTGGATCGGCGCCCTGATCCGGGCCGACGTGCACGGCTGGACCAACGCGGGCGACCCCGCGGCCGCGGCCGAGCAGGCCCACCGCGACGCCACCCTCACCCACACCGCCAACGGCGTCTACGCGGCGATGTTCGCGGCGGCCACCATCGCCACCGCGGCGACCGGCACGCACGACATCCACGCCTGCCTCCGCACCGGCCTGACCGTGATCCCGCCGGCCTCCCGCCTCTCCCGGGCGATCCGGCACGCGATCGAACTGGCGCGGCGGTGCGCCGACTTCGACACGGTCGTGGACGAACTCCACGCCACCTACGCCGACACCCACCACTGGGTCCACGCCGTCCCCAACACCGCCCTGATCGCCGCCGCCCTCACCCACGCGGACGGCGACTTCACCGCCTCCATCTGCAAGGCGGTGAGCGGCGGTTGGGACACCGACTCCAACGGCGCCACCGCGGGCAGCATCGCCGCCCTCCTCGCCGGCACCCCACGCCGGCTCCCCGACCGCTGGACCGCTCCCCTGAAGAACCGCCTCACCACCTCCGTCGCCGACCTCGACGGCACCGGCTTCGACGCCCTCGCCCACCTCACCCACGTGGAGGCTTCCCGCCCATGACCCATATCGCCGTGCTCGGCAGCACCAACATGGACCTCGTCGCCTACGTCGGGAAGGCCCCGCAGCGCGGGGAGACCGTGACCGGACGGGAGTTCCGCACGATCCCCGGCGGCAAGGGCGCCAACCAGGCGATCGCCGCGGCCCGCGCCGGCGCCACCGTCTCGATGATCGGCGCGGTCGGCAACGACGCCTACGGCACCCAACTGCGCTCCACCCTCGAACACTCCGGCGTCGACACCGACCACCTGCGCACCATGGAGGGGCCCTCCGGCACCGCCCACATCGTCGTCGACGACGAGGGCGGCAACGCGATCGTCGTGATCCCCGGCGCGAACGGCACCGTCGACCACCTCGCCCCCGGCGACGACAGTCTCATCGCCGGCGCCGACGCCCTGCTGCTCCAGCTGGAGATCCCGCTGGCCGCGGTCGTGGCGGGCGCCGAGGCGGCCCGCGCCCACGGCGTCCGGACGATCCTGACGCCCGCCCCCGCCCAGCCGCTGCCCATCGAACTCCTCGCCGCCACCGACCTGTTGGTCCCCAACGAGTACGAGGCGACCACCCTCACCGGCCGCGTCGACCCCATGGCCGCGGCCACCGCCCTCCTCGAGGAGGTGCCGGAGGTGGTCGTCACCCTCGGTTCCGCGGGCAGTCTGTACCTGGCCCGCGACCGCGAACCGCTCACCGTCCCCGCCCCGCAGGTGACCGCCGTCGACTCGACCGGCGCCGGTGACACGTTCGTCGGCACCCTCGCGGTGGCGCTCGGCGAGGGCCGCCCCATGCGCGAGGCGCTCCAGTGGGCGGCCAGGGCGGCGGCTCTGTCGGTCCAGCGGGCCGGCGCGTCGGCGTCCATGCCGTACCGCCCGGAGATCGACAAGCAGGCCACGTCATGACGGCCGCACACCCCCGGGCGGCCCCCCTCTCCGGCCTCCGCGTCCTGGACCTCGCCACCCTCTTCGCCGGCCCCCTCGCCGCCACGATGCTCGGTGACTTCGGCGCGGAGGTCGTCAAGGTCGAGCACCCCACGAAACCGGACCCGTCCCGCGGTCACGGCCCCGCCAAGGACGGCATCGGCCTGTGGTGGAAGCTCCTCGGCCGCAACAAGCGCACGATCACCCTGGACCTGTCGAGGCCGGGCGGCCGCGCCACCCTCCTCCGCCTCGCGGCGAGCGCCGACGTCGTCATCGAGAACTTCCGCCCGGGCACCCTGGAGAAATGGGACCTCGGCTGGGAGGAGCTCTCGGCCGCCAACCCCCGGCTGATCCTCACCCGGGTCACCGCCTTCGGTCAGTTCGGCCCGTACGCCCACCGCCCCGGCTTCGGCACCCTCGCCGAGGCGATGAGCGGCTTCGCCGCGGTCACCGGCGAGCCGGACGCACCGCCGACGCTCCCGCCGTTCGGCCTCGCCGACTCCGTCGCGGGCCTCGCGACGGCGTACGCGGTGCTGACGGCGCTGGCCGCCCGCGACCGCACCGGCCACGGCCAGGTCGTGGACATGGCGATCATCGAGCCCATCCTCAGCGTCCTCGGCCCCCAGCCGACCTGGTACGACCAGCTGGGTTACGTCCAGCAGCGCACCGGCAACCGCTCCGCCAACAACGCCCCGCGCAACACCTACCGCACCGCGGACGGCAGGTGGGTGGCCGTCTCCACCTCGGCCCAGTCGGTCGCCGAGCGGGTGATGCGCCTGGTCGGGCGCGAGGACCTGACCGCCGAGCCCTGGTTCACCACCGGTGCCGACCGCGCCCGCCACGCCGACGTCCTCGACGACGCGGTCGGCACCTGGATCGCAGCCCGCCCCCTGACCGAGGTCCTGGCGGCCTTCGAGAAGGCGGAGGCCGCGGCGGCCCCGGTCCAGGACGTCCGGGAGGTGATGACGGACCCCCAGTACCAGGCCCTCGACACCATCACCACCGTCGACGACCCGGAGCTGGGCCCGCTGCGCATGCAGAACGTCCTCTTCCGTCTCTCCGACACCCCCGGCGCGATCCGCTGGGCGGGCCGCCCGCACAGCGCGGACACCACGCAGGTCCTCACCGAACTGGGCCTGACGGAGGCCGAGTTGGCGGCCCTGCGCGCGGAAGGGGCGGTATGACCGCACTGACCTGGCTGTACGTCCCCGGCGACCGCCCCCAGGTGGTGGCCAAGGCGCTGACGGCCGGTGCCGACGTGGTGGTGATCGACCTGGAGGACGCGGTCTCCCCCGACCGCAAGGCGTACGCCCGGGACGCCACCGCCGACCTCCTCGCGGAGCCTCAGCCACGGCCCGTCCACGTCCGTGTGAACGCCCTGGAGACCCCTTGGGCGGCGGCGGACCTGGCGGCGGTGTCCGCCCTCCCCGGGCTCGGCGGCCTCCGCCTGCCCAAGGTGTCCTCGCCCCGGCAGATCACCGCCGTCGCCGAGCGCACGCCCCCCGCCGACGGCGGCGCCCCCGCCCTGTACGCCCTCCTGGAGACGGCCCTCGGGGTGGAGCAGGCGTACCCGATCGCCGCGGCCCACCCCGCCCTGCGCGGCATCGCCCTCGGCGAGGCGGACCTCCGCGCCGACCTCGGCGTACGGGACGACGCGGGCCTCGACTGGGCGCGTTCCCGGGTCGTCGTGGCGGCGCGGGCGGCGGGCCTGCCTCCGCCGCCCCAGTCGGTCCACCCCGACATCCGCGACCTCGAAGGCCTGGCGGCCTCCTGCGCCCACGGCCGCGCCCTCGGCTTCCTGGGCCGGGCCGCCATCCACCCGTGCCAACTCCCGGTGATCGAGCGGGCCTACCTGCCGACACCACTGGAGATCGAGCGGGCGGAGACGATCGTGAGGGCGGCGGCGACGAGGCCGGGCGCCCAGGCACTGCCGGACGGCCGGTTCATCGACCCGGCGGTGGTGGCCGCGGCACACCGCACCCTGTCCCTCGCCCACCGCCCCTGACCGGCCCCGCGGCACGACCGCGACCGGCCGCGGACGACGAGGGGCGCCCGGCAGATCCCGGGCGCCCCTCGTCCTCGTACGACCAGCAGTCGTCGTACGACCAGCCGTCAGCTCTTCTTGGCCGACCCGGCCTCGTCCGTCGACGTGGCCTTGTCCATGGAGACGGCCTCGTCCTTCACCTCGGCGGTCTCCGGGTCTGCCGCGTCCTCGGTGTCGCCGTCGCCGTCGGCCTTCTCGGCCTCACCGTCGGGGGCGCCCGGCTCCACGACCTCTTCCCGGCCGGGCCGCTTCTTCGCCGACACCACGATGTAGGCCACCGCGAGCAGGAAGACGATCAGCGCGGTCCAGTTGTTCAGACGCAGGCCGAGGATGTGGTGGGCGTCGTCGACGCGGAGGTACTCGATCCAGAACCGGCCCACGCAGTACGCGGCGACGTACAGCGCGAACGCCCGTCCGTGCCCGAGCTTGAAGCGGCGGTCGGCCCAGATGACGAGAAGGGCGACGCCCACGCACCACAGGGACTCGTACAGGAAGGTCGGGTGGTAGTAGCCCGGCACGCGGCCGTCCGTCGTGGACGTGATGTGCAGGGCCCACGGCAGGTCCGTCTCCCGCCCGTACAGCTCCTGGTTGAACCAGTTGCCCCAGCGGCCGATCGCCTGGGCGAGGGCGATGGCGGGAGCGATGGCGTCGGCGTAGGCCGGCAGCGGGATGCCCCGGCGGCGGCAGCCGATCCAGGCGCCCAGCGCGCCGAGCGCGATCGCGCCCCAGATGCCGAGGCCGCCCTCCCAGATCTTGAAGGCGTCCACCCAGTCGCGGCCCGCGCTGAAGTACAGCTCGTAGTCCGTGATCACGTGGTAAAGGCGGCCGCCGAGCAGGCCGAACGGCACGGCCCAGACGGAGATGTCGGCCACCGTGCCGACCCGCCCGCCCCGGGCGACCCAGCGCTTGTTGCCGAGCCAGACCGCGACGAAGACGCCGATGATGATGCAGAACGCATAGCCGCGCAGCGGAATGAGGCCGAAGAGGTGGTAAACCCCGTGCGACGGGCTGGGAATGTAGGCAAGTTCCATGGCAGGACCGACGCTACCGTGCCGGGCGCCGCGCACGGCAGGCAGCCCGGCTACGGGTCCATAACGGGAGGGGCTAAGACTCCTACCCCTTGTTCGCCTCCCGCACCTGCTTCTTCAGCTTGGCCGGGGTCATCGTCTGGTCCTGGTAGATGTTCTTGCCGTCGAGGAGGACGGTCGGGGTGCCGCTGAAGCCGCCGTTGCGGAAGGCCGCGGCGGACTTCTCGACCCAGCTGTCGTGGGTGCCGTCCTCGACGCAGGTGCGGAACGCGGGGGTGTCCAGTCCGTCGACCTTCTTCGCCAGCTCGATGAGCTTGCTGTTCTCGGCGTAGGCGTCGTCGGTCTCCGCCGGCTGGTTCGCGTACAGCACGTCGTGGTACGCGGTGAACGCGCCCGCGTCCTGGGCGCAGGCCGCCGCGTTGGCCGCCTTGCGGGAGCCGGTGCCGCCCATGTTGCCGTCGATGATGGTCGCGAGGTGGTAGTCGACCTTGAGCTGTCCGGAGTCCGTCAGCTCGTGGATCGTCGAGCGGTAGGCGTCCTCGAAGGACTTGCAGGCCGGGCAGCGGAAGTCCTCCCAGATGGTGAGCGAGGCCTTGGCGCTCGTCTTTCCGACCGGGATGGCGAGGTTGTCGTCGCCGTTGGCCCCCGAGGGCGCGACGACCGGGCCCGCGGAGTCGCTGCCGTCGTCCTTGCCCGCGTTGGCGGCGACCACTCCGATCACCGCCGCCAGGCCCAGCACACAGACCACGCTCGCGCCCACGATCAACGTCCGTCGACGCTTCTCCGAGGCCTTCTGCTTCTCGCGCTCGACCGCCAGCCGCTCGCGGGCGGTGCGCTTTCCGTCTCGGTTCTTCTCGCTCACACCCGCAGAACGAACCGGGGAGGCGCAGCGCGCCTCCCCGGCCCCAGGTCCACCCGTTCGAGTGACCTGTACGACATGTCCCGACCGCGGCCGGGCCCTGCGTGCGGTGCTACGCCTGTCCGCGCACGCCCTTCGCCAGTTCACCGGCGAGTTCGCGCACCGCCTCGACGCCGGCCTTGGCGTCGGGCGCGTCCAGCATCCGCTTCACGAAGGCCGAGCCGACGATCACGCCGTCGGCGAAGCCGGCGACCTCGGCGGCCTGCCGGGCGTTCGAGACCCCGAGCCCGACACAGACGGGCAGGTCGGCCCGGGTGGCGCGGGTGCGCTCGACCAGGTCCTGGGCCTGCGCGCCCACGGACTCGCGGGTGCCGGTGACCCCCATGAGCGAGGCGGCGTAGACGAAGCCGCTGCCCGCCGCGGTGATCTCGGCGAGCCGCGCGTCCTTGCTGCTGGGCGCCACC
Organism: Streptomyces sp. NPDC020489; assembly: GCF_044386545.1. Classification (NCBI taxonomy): domain Bacteria; kingdom Bacillati; phylum Actinomycetota; class Actinomycetes; order Kitasatosporales; family Streptomycetaceae; genus Streptomyces; species Streptomyces sp. NPDC020489. The sequence goes on along the minus strand of NZ_JBIRUZ010000001.1, from coordinate 731,626 downwards.
ACGAAGACCGTGGCGAGCCCGTGCTTCTCGGCGTGCTCCCGCCACAGGGCCGCCTCCTGCACCGGCAGGTCGGGCAGGATGCAGCCCGCGCCGCCCGCCTCGGCGAGTTCGGCGGTGAAGCGCTCGACGCCGTACCGGTCGATGGGGTTCCAGTACGTCATCACGAGCACCGGCTTCCCGGTGGCCTCGTAGGTCTCCCTGACCGTGCGCATGACGTCCGCGATCCTGACGCCGCCGCGCAGGGCGATGTCGTCGGCGGTCTGGATGACGGGGCCGTCGAGGACGGGGTCGCTGTGCGGCAGTCCGACCTCGACGACGTCCGCGCCGCCGTCGAAGGCGGCCTTGATCGCCTCGATGCCGCCGTCCACGGTCGGGAACCCGGCCGGGAGGTAGGCGATGAGCGCGGCTCGGCCCTCGGCCCTGGCGGCGGCGAGGGTGTCCGACAGCAGTTGGCCCTTCTTACTGTTCGACACAGCCCCGCTCACTTGGCGTCCCCCTCGATCTCGGCGAGGTCGGCGGCGTCGGCCGCGACCTCGGCGTCGGTGTCGTACAGGCCGAAGTACCGCGCGGCCGTGTCCATGTCCTTGTCGCCGCGGCCGGACAGGTTGACGACGATCAGCCCGTCCTTGCCGAGCTCCTTGCCGACCTCCAGGGCACCGGCCAGCGCGTGCGCGCTCTCGATGGCCGGGATGATGCCCTCGGTGCGCGACAGCAGGCGCAGCGCCTGCATGGCCGCGTCGTCGGTGACCGCGCGGTACTCGCCGCGGCCGGAGTCCTTGAGGTAGGAGTGCTCCGGGCCGATGCCCGGGTAGTCGAGCCCGGCCGAGATGGAGTACGGCTCGGTGATCTGGCCCTCGTCGTCCTGGAGGACGTAGGAGCGGGAGCCGTGCAGGATGCCGGGCTCGCCCGCGGTGAGGGTCGCCGCGTGCTCGCCGGTGTCCACCCCGTGCCCGGCGGGTTCGCAGCCGATGAGGCGTACGTCGGTGTCGGGGATGAAGGCGTGGAAGAGGCCGATGGCGTTGGAGCCGCCGCCGACGCAGGCGATGGCCGCGTCGGGGAGTCGGCCGGCCCGCTCCAGGAGCTGGCGGCGGGCCTCGACGCCGATCACGCGGTGGAAGTCGCGGACCATGGCCGGGAAGGGGTGGGGGCCGGCGACCGTGCCGAAGAGGTAGTGCGTGCGGTCGACGTTGGCGACCCAGTCGCGGAACGCCTCGTTGATCGCGTCCTTCAGCGTGCGGCTGCCGGACTTCACCGCGACGACCTCGGCGCCGAGCATGCGCATCCGGGCCACGTTGAGGGCCTGGCGCTGGGTGTCGATCTCGCCCATGTAGATCGTGCACTCGAGGCCGAACAGGGCGCAGGCGGTGGCCGTCGCGACACCGTGCTGACCGGCGCCGGTCTCGGCGATCACCCGGGTCTTGCCCATGCGCTTGGTGAGCAGGGCCTGGCCGAGCACGTTGTTGATCTTGTGCGAGCCGGTGTGGTTGAGGTCCTCCCGCTTGAGGAAGACCCGGGCGCCGCCCGCGTGCTCCGCGAAGCGGGGGACCTCGGTGAGCGCCGACGGGCGGCCCGTGTAGTTGAGGAGCAGGTCGTCGAGCTCGCGGGCGAACTCGGGGTCGTGCTTGGCCTTGTCGTACTCGACGGCGACCTCGTCCACGGCGGCGACGAGGGCCTCCGGGATGAACTTGCCGCCGAACGCGCCGAAGTAGCCTTCGGCGCTGGGGACTTGACCCTCGGGGTCGGGGATGAAGAACTCGCTGGGCATGGCTGGACCTCACGGTGAGTGCGTGGAAGAAACACTGATCGCCGTGGGGGCGGAGATGGTCTGTCGACTGCGGGCCGTCAGTGGCTGGTCGCGCAGTTCCCCGCGCCCCCGAAGGGGCGCTGCCATCGACGCCCGTTGACCTGCCCGGGTTCGTCTCCGATGACGTACCTGACCCTGCGGCCGTGCACCCGGCGGGCCGGGGCGCGGCAGCCTCGCGGCCGGCAGCCGCGCGCGAGGCGCGCGTGCCGGTCCACAGTGGTCAGAGTCAGTGTCATCGACGCCTAGCCTAGCGAAAGATCATCCGCGCCCGTGGCGCAGTGCGGGGTGCTCGCCCGCCGCGACCAGGTCGGAGACCGCGGACCTGGGGTCCTTGCCGGTGACCAGGGACTCGCCGACCAGGACCGCGTCGGCGCCGGCATTGGCGTACGCGATGAGGTCGTGCGGGCCGCGGACGCCGGACTCGGCGATCTTGACGATGTGGTCGGGGATCTCGGGGGCGACGCGCTCGAAGGTGCCGCGGTCGACCTCGAGGGTCTTGAGGTTGCGGGCGTTGACGCCGATGACCTTGGCGCCGGCGTCCACCGCGCGCTCGACCTCGTCCTCGTCGTGGACCTCGACGATCGGGGTGAGTCCGATGGACACCGCGCGCTCGACGAGGGACTCCAGGGCGGGCTGGTCCAGGGCGGCCACGATCAGCAGGGCGAGGTCGGCGCCGTACGCGCGAGCCTCCCAGAGCTGGTACGAGGTGACGATGAAGTCCTTGCGCAGGACGGGGATGTCCACGCGTGCGCGGACCGCCTCCAGGTCGGCCAGCGAGCCGCCGAAGCGGCGCTGCTCGGTGAGGACGGAGATGACGGCCGCGCCCCCCGCTTCGTAGTCCGCGGCGAGTCCGGCGGGGTCGGCGATCGCGGCCAGCGCGCCCTTGGAGGGGCTGGAGCGCTTGACCTCGCAGATGACCTTGACGCCGTCGCCGCGGAGGGCGGCCACCCCGTCCTTGGCCGCGGGAGCCTTCGCCGCGCGCTCCTTGAGCTCGTCGAGGCTGACGCGCGCCTGCCGCTCCGCGAGGTCGGCACGGACTCCGTCGATGATCTCGTCGAGCACACTCACGCGAGCGGCCCCCTTCCAGACGGTTGACAGTTCCAGCGACCAGAGAACAGGTGGTCACTGCGATGGTATCCGGAGGAGGGCCAAGGCCTCACATCCGGTTGACGGCGGTCCCACTACCTGGACGTTCACCCATTGATCAAGGGTGCAACCAGCCACCGAAGGGCAGGTTCCGGACAACGGTGAAGACCAGCAGCAACGTGCCCGCGGTCCACAGGAGCGCCGGCCCGGCGTCGAGCCGCAGCGGCCGTCCGCGCGCGGTGCGGACCACCCAGACGGTCCACAGCACCGCGAACCCCAGATAGCCGAGCACGGCGGGCGCGTTGGCCTGGAGGGCCGTCAGGAAGTCCCCGTGCGCGAAAGCGTGGGCGCTGCGCAGTCCGCCGCAGCCGGGGCAGTACAGGCCGGTGAGGCGCAGGAGCGGGCAGACGGGGTAGTGGCCCGGTTCGTTGGGGTCGACGGCGGCGACGTACCCGAACGCCCCGGCGACGGCCGCGAGGACCCCCGCGGGCACGGCCAGGCGGCCCGCTCGCGCCGCGTACGGCGTCACCCTGTGGCTGTCGGCGTTCACGCCTTGCATTGTGCCCCCGCCGGGCCCCGGACGCGCGTGAGGGGCGGCACGGGCCGCCCCTCGAGTGGTCGTACGCGACTGCCGTACGGCGATCAGCTCTTCGAGCCGGCCGTCTCCGGCGTGGAGGTGACCAGCGGCTTGTGAGCATCCTTCGGCATGCCCATGCCCATCGCGCTCATGATCCAGCCGACGATGCCGCCGAGGACCACGATCGCCATGCCCGCCCAGAAGCCGACCGGGCTGGCCAGGACCATGAAGGCGCCCGCGACGCAGAAACCGATGAAGGCGATAGTGACACCGGTCCAGGCGGCCGGGGTGTGACCGTGGCTGCTGCCCGCCATGACTTGCTCCTCGTTGCTGTAAACGTGTCTGAGCCGGACGCTCGCGACCATTGTCCCGTACGCGCGCGTGCGACGTGATCGGGGGTGGCCCGACCGAGCCGGGCGCGCCGGGCGCGCCGGCCCTCGCCGGACGGCGGTCGGGGACCGGCCCTCAGGCGCCCGTGGGGTCCTCTCCTCGGTCCAGGGCCTTCCACATCTCCTCGGGCCGGTCGGGGTCCGCGGCCTTCGGCCTGCGAGCGGGACGCGGCGCGCCGTTGCGCTCGTACCGGCCGGACATCGCGGGCCACAGCCGCCCGTACCGCAGGGCGAGCAGCCCGGCCAGCAGGATCAGCGCCCCGCCGACGGCGGCGACGTAGGGCCAGGCGGTGTGGCTCAGGGCACCGACCGTGGCGGACGCGTCGCCGGAGGCCTTCGCGGCCTGCTCGTCGAGCGCGGAGCTGTCGGACGCGCCGAGCAAGGAGGCGGCGACGATGCCCGCGCCGGAGAGCGCGAGCAGTCCGGCGACGGCGAGGCGGCCGGCCCTGCGGACGGCGAAGACGGCGACGAGCGCGGCGAGGCCCACTATGGCGAGGGCGGCGGGGACGCCGGTGACGTCGCTGCCCCGGGCGGTCAGCGGGAAGTCGCCGCCGGCCACGGTGGCGGTGCCCTCCGACCACTGCTGTCGGGTCGCGAGCAGCGCCACGGCCGCGCCGAGCGCGCCGGACAGCAGGGCTACGGCGAGGCTGACGCGGCCGGCCCTGGCGGGGCCCGCGGCTTCGGAACGGGGGTGAGGTACGGCAGTCACGTACCCCACTATCGCCCGAACCCCGGGCGAACCGTCACCCGGGGCCGTATGAGAAGCGCCCCATTCGTCGCGGAGGCGCTCCCGCGCGGCCTATGCGCCGAGGCGGTTCGCCGTGTGCACCGCGCGCAGCACCGCCGCCGCCTTGTTGCGGCACTCGGTGTCCTCGGCGACCGGGTCGGAGTCGGCGACGATGCCGGCGCCGGCCTGGACGTAGGCGGTGCCGTCGCGCAGCAGGGCCGTGCGGATGGCGATGGCCGTGTCGGAGTCGCCCGCGAAGTCGAGGTAGCCGACGCAGCCGCCGTACAACCCGCGCCGGGACGGCTCGAGTTCGTCGATGATCTGCATCGCGCGGGGCTTGGGGGCGCCGGAGAGGGTGCCCGCGGGGAAGCAGGCGGTGAGGACGTCGAAGGCGGTGCGGCCCGGCGCGACCCTGCCGGTCACCGTCGAGACGATGTGCATGACGTGGGAGTAGCGCTCGACGGACATGAAGTCCACGACCTCCACCGAGCCCGGCTCGCAGACCCGCCCCAGGTCGTTGCGGCCGAGGTCGACGAGCATCAGGTGCTCGGCGCGCTCCTTGGGGTCGGCGAGCAGCTCCTCGGCGAGGGCCTGGTCCTCCTGCGGGGTCGCCCCGCGCCACCGGGTGCCGGCGATGGGGTGGACCATGGCCCGTCCGTCCTCGACCTTGACCAGGGCCTCGGGGCTGGATCCGACGACGTCAAAACCGTCGAACCGGAACAGGTACATGTACGGCGAGGGGTTGGTGGCCCGCAGGACCCGGTACACGTCCAGCGCGCTCGCCGTGCACGGTGTCTCGAAGCGCTGCGAGGGGACGACCTGGAAGGCCTCGCCCGCGCGGATCCGCTCCTTGATGTCCTCGACGGCCTCCTGGAAGTCCGGGCCGCCCCAGCGGGCCGTGTACTCGGGCAGCTCGGAGGGCGGGAGGACGGCGGGCGGCTGGGCCACCGCTCGGGAGAGGTCCGCCTCCATGGCGTCCAGGCGGGCCACCGCGTCGGCGTGGGCCTCGTCGACGCCGGTGTCGAGGTCGTTGTGGTTGATCGCGTTGGCGATCAGCAGGACCGAGCCCTCCCAGTGGTCCATCACCGCGAGGTCGCTGGTCAGGAGCATGGTCAGCTCGGGGAGCTGCAGGTCGTCGCGCTCGCCGGGGCCGATCTTCTCCAGGCGGCGCACGATGTCGTAGCCGAGGTAGCCGACCATGCCGCCGGTGAAGGGCGGCAGGCCCTCCTGGTGGGGGGTGTGCAGGGCCTCGATGGTGGCGCGCAGGGCGGCGAGGGGGTCGCCGTCGACGGGAACGCCGACCGGTGGGGTGCCCAGCCAGTGGGCCTGGCCGTCACGCGCCGTCAGGGTGGCGGCGGAGCGGACGCCCACGAAGGAGTAGCGAGACCATCGAAAAGCCGTGCGGCCGTTCTCCGCGGACTCCAGCAGGAAGGTACCGGGGCGCTCGGCGGCGAGCTTGCGGTAGAGCGCGACCGGGGTGTCGCCGTCGGCGAGGAGCTTGCGCGTGACCGGGATGACGCGTCGGTCGGTGGCGAGCTTGCGGAAGGTCTCGAGGTCCATGGCCGCTGACCTTACTGATCCGAGGCGGGTGTGCCGGAATCGGCGGCGCCCTGGTCGCCGGCGGGGCCGTCGTCGAGGAGCACGTCGGCGTCGAAGCAGGTGCGGGCGCCGGTGTGGCAGGCGGCGCCGACCTGGTCGACCTTGACCAGCACGGTGTCCGCGTCGCAGTCCAGCGCGACCGACTTCACCCACTGGAAGTGGCCGGAGGTGTCGCCCTTGACCCAGTACTCCTGGCGGCTGCGCGACCAGTAGGTGCAGCGGCCGGTGGTCAGCGTGCGGTGCAGCGCCTCGTCGTCCATCCAGCCGAGCATGAGCACCTCGCCGGTGTCGTACTGCTGGGCGACGGCTGGAAAGAGCCCGTCGGCGCCGCGCTTGAGGCGCGCGGCGATCTCGGGGTCGAGGCTGCTGGGCCGGGGCGTACCGGTCGTGCTGGTCATGGGTGCCATTGTGCCGCGCGCCACTGACAGGACCGGCGCGGTGTCCACTGTGCGGACCGCCGCCGCGGTCGTAGGCTGACGGCATGTCGACTTTCGCCAAGCGTGAACGACTTCTGCTCGCCGACCTTCTGGAGACCGCCGGCCCGGAGGGGCCGACGCTGTGCGAGGGCTGGCGCACCCGTGACCTCGCCGCGCACGTGGTGGTGCGCGAGCGCCGGCCCGACGCCTCCGCGGGGCTGCTCATCAAGCAGCTCTCCGCCCGCCTGGACAAGGCGATGGAGGAGTTCGCGGCCAAGCCGTACGAGGAACTGATCCAGCTGATCCGTACCGGCCCGCCGCGCTTCTCCCCGTTCTCCCTCAAGCAGATCGACGAGGCGTCCAACACGGTCGAGTTCTACGTCCACACCGAGGACGTCCGCCGCGCCCAGCCCGACTGGACCCCGCGCGAGCTCGACCCCGTCTTCCAGGACGCCCTGTGGAGCCGCCTGGAGCGCACCGCCCGCCTCATGGGCCGGGGCGTCCCCACCGGCCTCGTCCTGCGCCGCCCGGACGGCCAGACTGCGGTGGCCCACCGAGGCACTCCGGTCGTCACCGCCACCGGCGAACCCTCGGAGCTGCTGCTGTTCCTGTACGGCCGCCACAGCGCCGCGAAGGTGGACCTGGACGGCGAGAAGGACGCGATCGCCCGGCTGTACGAGGCGAAGGAGCTGGGGATCTAGGGGCTACGTCGGGAGCTCGGCGCGGCGCAGGTCCCGTGCGCACAGGGCCACGACCCCGCCGAGCCCGCAGACCGCCGCGCTCACGGCGAACACGGGGCCGGTCCCCCACGCCGAGACGGCCGCGGCGGACAGCGGCATGCTCAGCGGGGCGAGCCCCAGACTCACCAGACTGGCCACGGCGGTGACCCGGCCCAGGTAGGCGGGCTCGGCCTGCGTCTGGAGCAGGGCCGCGCACATCGCGCCGCTGAGCCCGGCGAGCAGCCCGACCAGCAGGGCCGTGCCGACGGCGACGGCGATGCTCGGCGCCTGGGCGAGGGCCCCGATCGCGATCGAGCCTGCGATGATCGTGACCGCCGCCACCCGCCCCGCGTGCGGCAGCCGTCCGCGCACCGCCAGCAGCAGGGACGCGGCACCCGCGCCGACACCGAACCCGGCGAGCATCGAACCCATCCCCGCCGCGCCCCAGCCGCGCTCGTCGGCCAGGAGCGTCAGCCCGACGTTCAGGGGGCCCACGAAGCCGAGGTCGCCGAGGGCGATGGCCAACATCAGCGGGGCGAGGACCCGGTGACCGCGGATGTGGCGCAGACCGGCCGTCAGGTCGCTCCAGGCGGTGCCCCGGACCCCGGGCGCCCTGTCGTCGGCGGGCACCTCCCGTAGGCGTACACGGACCAGCAGGGGCACGGACATCGCGATCAGCAGTCCCGCGACGCCGAAGGCCGCCGCCGAGCCGCCGAACGCCACGGCGAACCCGCCGAGCGGTCCGCCGACGACACTCGCGAAGCGGATGCCCAGACCTCGCAGGCCCTGCACGCGCGCGAGCTGGTCGCGTGACGTCACGCGCGCGGGGAGGGCGCCGACGGCCGGCACGAACACGGCGTCGACGGCGCCGAAGACCAGGGCGAGCACGGCCAGCGGCCACAGGCCCGGGCCGACGAGGAACAGCAGCGCCGCCACCGCGAGCACCGCCGCGCAGCGCACCACGTCACTCGCGATGACCACCCTGCGTGGCCCGAACCGGTCGGCGATCACTCCCCCGCCCAGCATCAGCACGGCCCTCGGCAGCGCGCTCGCCGACATCACGAGGCCGGCCTGCGTGGGGCTGCCGGCCTGTACGGCGGCCCAGGACAGGGCGATGTAGTACACGCTGTCGCCGACCATCGAGGAGGTGTAGGCGGCGAGCCAGCGCAGGACGTTGCCGTCGCGGTGGGCGGGGCGAGGGGTGGTGCCGGGCGGGGACAGCAGGGTGGCGGGCACGGGACCGGGTCCTCTCAGGCGCGGAACGGGAACGCGTACGTGTGGACCGCGACGTTCTCGCGGCCCTCGGTGTCTCCTGCGGCGTCGGCGGCCCGGCCCTGCTCGTCGTACTTGTGCAGCAGCGCGAGCATCTCCTGGTTGAACTCGGCCAGTTCGTCGGCGGTGAGGCGCAGTGCGGCCTCGGAGGACTCGGCCGTCCGGTTCCACTCGCGGCCCCAGTGGGCGCGTTCGTCGAGCCAGCGGCGGTACATGTCCATGCGCTGCTCGGCGAAGAGCCTGCTGGCCGCGGTGTGCGCGGCCGCTTCCTCGGGGGCGTCGCGGAAGTCCTCGTCGCGGATGCTCACGCCGTGCGAGGCGGGCTGCCACCATCTCTCCCGGCCGTCCGCGCTCTGCGGCCGGGCCTCTTCGATCAGGCCGTGCTCGGCGAGCTTGCGGAGGTGGTAGCTGACGAGGGAGACGGCCTCGTCGACCGTCTCGGCCAGCTGCGAGGCGGTGGCGACCCGGGCCAGGGTCAGGTTCCGGTACAGCCTCATCCGCAACGGGTGCGCGAGCGCCTTGAGGGTGCCCAGGTCGGTGATCCGGCGGTCCCGTTCTTTGCCTGTCATACCGTCACCGTAGATGCGAAAGAAACATTGCGCAATTAGTTTTGCGCAACTTTCCTTTCGCATCCACCCATGAGCAAGCCCCGGGCACCAAGTGCCCGGGGCTTGTCCCGACGTCTCGCACACGTCACCGCACGGGGTGCCCGGCCCTCCGCAGGGTGTCCTTGACCTCGCCGATCCGCAGGTCGCCGAAGTGGAAGACCGAGGCGGCGAGGACCGCGTCGGCGCCTGCCTCGATGGCCGGGGCGAAGTCGGCCAGACGGCCGGCGCCGCCGGAGGCGATCACCGGGACCGTCACGTGCTTGCGGACGGCGGCGATCATCTCCAGGTCGTAGCCGTCCTTCGTGCCGTCCGCGTCCATCGAGTTGAGCAGGATCTCGCCCGCGCCCAGCTCGGCGGCCCGGTGGGCCCACTCGACGGCGTCGATGCCGGTGCCCTGGCGGCCGCCGTGGGTGGTGACCTCGAAGGAACCCGACTCGGTGCGCCGCGCGTCCACCGACAGGACCAGGACCTGGCGGCCGAACCGCTCGGCGATCTCGCGGATCAGGTCGGGGCGGGCGATGGCGGCGGTGTTGACGCCGACCTTGTCCGCGCCGGCCCGCAGCAACTTGTCCACGTCCTCGGCGGTGCGCACGCCGCCGCCGACCGTCAGCGGGATGAAGACCTGCTCGGCGGTGCGGCGCACCACGTCGTACGTGGTCTCGCGGTTGCCCGAGGAGGCGGTGATGTCCAGGAACGTCAGCTCGTCGGCGCCCTCGGCGTCGTAGACCTTGGCCATCTCGACGGGGTCGCCCGCGTCCCGCAGGTTCTGGAAGTTGACGCCCTTGACGACCCGGCCGTTGTCCACGTCCAGGCAGGGGATGACTCGTACGGCGAGGGTCATGCTGGGGTGTCTCCTCGGAACGCCTCCACCTCGACCTCGACGACCAGGCTGGGGTCCACGAAGCCGGAGACGATGATCATGGATGCGGCGGGCCGGACGGTGTCGAACAGCTCCTTGTGAGCGCGTCCGATCTCGTCGACGTCCCGGGCGTGGGTGATGTAAAGCCGCGTGCGCACCACGTCGTCCCGGCCGAGCCCCAGCTCCTTCAGTGCCGCGAACGCGACGTTGAAGGCGTTGACCGTCTGCTCGTACGGGTCGCCCGCGGCGATCTCGCCGTCCACCACCGAGGTGCAGCCGGAGACCAGCACCAGGCCGTTCGGCAGCTCGACCGCGCGGGAGTACCCGAAGGTCTCCTCCCAGGGCGCACCGGTCGCGACGCGTCGCAGATCACTCACTGAGCCACCGCCTCCAAAGCCTCTTCCAGGGTGAACGCCTTCGCGTACAGCGCCTTCCCGACGATGGAGCCCTCGACACCGAGGGGGACCAGCTCGGCGATGGCCCGCAGGTCGTCCAGCGAGGACACCCCGCCGGAGGCGACCACCGGGCGGTCGGTCGCCGCGCAGACGTTGCGCAGCAGCTCCAGGTTGGGGCCCTGGAGCGTGCCGTCCTTGGCGATGTCGGTGACGACGTACCGCGCGCAGCCCTCCTTGTCGAGCCGCTCCAGCGCCTCGTAGAGGTCGCCGCCCTCACTGGTCCAGCCGCGGCCCTTGAGGGTCGTGCCCCGGACGTCGAGGCCCACCGCGATCTTGTCGCCGTGCTCGGCGATGACCTTGGCGACCCACTCCGGGCTCTCCAGGGCGGCCGTGCCGAGGTTCACCCGGGTGCAGCCGGTGGCGAGGGCGGCCGCCAGGGAGGCGTCGTCGCGGATGCCGCCGGACAGCTCGACCTTGATGTCCATCGCCTCGGTGACCTGGCGGACCAGGTCCCGGTTGTCGCCGGTGCCGAAGGCCGCGTCCAGGTCGACCAGGTGCAGCCACTCGGCACCCGCCGACTGCCAGGCGAGCGCGGCCTGGAGCGGGGAGCCGTACGAGGTCTCGGTACCGGACTCGCCGTGCACGAGGCGGACGGCCTGGCCGTCGCGGACGTCGACGGCGGGGAGCAGTTCAAGCGTGGCGGGCATCAGAGGGTTCCGATCCAGTTGTTCAGCAGCTGCGCACCGGCGTCGCCGGACTTCTCGGGGTGGAACTGCGTGGCCCACAGGGTGCCGTTCTCCACGGCGGCCACGAACGGCTTGCCGTGCGTGGACCAGGTCACGAGCGGGGCCTGCATCGCGGGGTTCGCGGTCTCCAGGTTCCAGTCGTGGACGGCGTAGGAGTGCACGAAGTAGAAGCGGGCGTCCGCGTCCAGGCCGGCGAACAGCTCGGAGCCGGCCGGCGCGTCCACGGTGTTCCAGCCCATGTGGGGCACGATCTCGGCCTGGAGCGGCTCGACCGAGCCGGGCCACTCGTCGAGGCCCTCGGTCTCCACGCCGTGCTCGATGCCGCGCGCGAAGAGGATCTGCATGCCGACGCAGATGCCCAGGACCGGGCGCCCGCCGGCGAGCCGGCGGTCGATGATCCAGTCGCCGCGCGCCTGCTTGAGGCCGTTCATGCAGGCGGCGAAGGCGCCGACGCCCGGCACCAGCAGTCCGTCGGCGTTCATGGCCCTGTCGAAGTCACGCGTGATCTCGACGTCGGCGCCGGTACGGGCGAGGGCGCGTTCGGCGGACCGCACGTTCCCGAAGCCGTAGTCGAAGACGACGACCTTCTTGCCGGACGTCGCGCTCAATTCCACACCTCCAGCCTCAGGACGCCGGCGACGAGACACATCGCGGCGCCGACGGAGAGCAGCACGATGAGCTGCTTGGGCATGCCCTGCTTGACGAAGGAGATGATCCCGCCGACCAGGAAGAGGCCGACGACGATCAGGACGGTCGACAGGCCGTTCACAGCGCGCCCTTCGTGGACGGGAGGATGCCGGCCGCGCGCGGGTCGCGCTCGGAGGCGTACCTCAGGGCGCGGGCCAGGGCCTTGAACTGGCACTCCACGATGTGGTGGGCGTTGCGGCCGTAGGGCACGTGCACGTGCAGCGCGATCTGGGCCTGGGCGACGAAGGACTCCAGGATGTGCCGGGTCATCGTGGTGTCGTACTCGCCGATCATCGGCGCCATCTTCTCGGGCTCGGTGTGCACGAGGTAGGGGCGGCCGGACAGGTCCACGGTGACCTGGGCGAGGGACTCGTCCAGCGGGACCGTGCAGTTGCCGAAGCGGTAGATGCCGACCTTGTCGCCGAGCGCCTGCTTGAAGGCGGCGCCGAGGGCGAGGGCGGTGTCCTCGATGGTGTGGTGCGAGTCGATGTGCAGGTCGCCCTCGGTCTTCACGGTGAGGTCGAACAGGCCGTGCCGGCCGAGCTGGTCGAGCATGTGGTCGTAGAAGCCGACCCCTGTCGACACGTCGACCTTGCCGCTGCCGTCGAGATCGATCTCGACGAGCACGGAGGTCTCCTTCGTGACGCGCTCCACACGTCCTACGCGGCTCATGCGCTCTGCTCCTTCTTGATGTCACGGACCGCGTCGAGGAACGCGTCGTTCTCTTCGGGGGTTCCGGCGGTGACCCGCAGCCAGCCCGGGATGCCGTTGTCCCGGACCAGGACGCCCCGGTCGAGGATCTGCCGCCAGACGGCGTGGGAGTCCTCGAACAGCCCGAACTGCACGAAGTTCGCGTCGGACTCCACCACCGCGTAGCCGGTCTCCCGCAGCGCGGTGACCAGCCGGTCCCGCTCCGACTTCAGCTGCTCGACGTACTTCAGCAGCGTGTCGGTGTGCTCCAGGGCGGCCAGCGCGGTCGCCTGGGTGATCGCGGAGAGGTGGTAGGGCAGCCGTACGAGCTGGACGGCGTCCACGACCGCCGGGTGCGCGGCGAGGTAGCCGAGGCGCAGTCCGGCCGCGCCGAACGCCTTCGACATGGTCCGGGAGACGACGAGGTTGGGCCGGCCCTCGATGAGCGGCAGCAGCGAGGCGCCGTGGCTGAACTCGATGTACGCCTCGTCGACCACGACCAGCGAGGGTTTCGCCGCCTGCGCGGCCTCGTACAGGGCGAGGACCGTCTCGGCGGGGACCGCGGTGCCGGTGGGGTTGTTGGGGGTGGTCACGAAGACGACGTCGGGCCGCTCCTCGGCGATCGCCTTCTCGGCCGCGGGCAGGTCGATGGTGAAGTCCTCGCCCCGCGGGCCGGAGATCCAGCCCGTGCCCGTGCCGCGCGAGATGAGCGCGTGCATGGAGTACGACGGCTCGAAGCCGATCGCCCTGCGCCCGGGTCCGCCGAAGGTCTGGAGCAGCTGCTGGAGGACCTCGTTGGAGCCGTTCGCGGCCCAGACGTTGGCGAGCCCGACGTGGTGACCGGTGGTGTCCGTCAGGTACGCGGCGAGCCGTGTGCGCAGTTCGACCGCGTCCCTGTCCGGGTAGCGGTTGAGGGTGCGGGCGGCCTCACGGACCCGCTCGGCGATCCGCTCGACCAGCGGCTCGGGCAGCGGGTAGGGGTTCTCGTTGGTGTTCAGCCGTACGGGGACGTCCAACTGGGGCGCGCCGTAGGGGGACTTGCCGCGCAGCTCGTCCCGTACGGGGAGATCGTCGATACCGAAGGTCACTTGCCGGGCACCTTCCAGCCGAACCGGGCCTTGATCGCCGCGCCGTGCGCCGGCAGGTCCTCCGCGTCGGCCAGCGTCACCACGTGGTGCGCGACGTCCGCCAGCGCGTCCTCGGTGTAGTCGACGATGTGGATGCCGCGCAGGAAGGACTGCACGGACAGTCCGGAGGAGTGGCAGGCGCAGCCGCCGGTGGGCAGGACGTGGTTGGACCCGGCGGCGTAGTCGCCGAGGGAGACCGGCGCCCAGGGGCCGATGAAGATCGCGCCGGCGTTGCGCACCCGGTCGGCCAGGGCGGCCGCGTCGGCCGTCTGGATCTCCAGGTGCTCGGCGCCGTAGGCGTTGACGACCCGCAACCCCTCCTCGACGCCGTCGACCAGGACGATCGCGGACTGCCGGCCCGCGAGGGCGGGGCGGATCCGGTCCTCGACGTGCTTGCTGGCCGCGACCTGCGGCTCCAGTTCCTTCTCGACCGCGTCGGCGAGCGCCACGGAGTCGGTGACCAGGACGGCCGCCGCGAGCGGGTCGTGCTCGGCCTGGCTGATCAGGTCGGCGGCCACGTGCACCGGGTCGGCGGTGTCGTCCGCGAGGATCGCGATCTCGGTCGGGCCGGCCTCGGCGTCGATGCCGATCTTGCCGGTGAAGTAGCGCTTGGCGGCGGCGACCCAGATGTTGCCGGGGCCGGTGACCATGTCGGTGGGCGGGCAGGACTCGGTGCCGTACGCGAACATCGCGACGGCGGTCGCGCCACCGGCGGCGTACACCTCGTCCACGCCGAGCAGCGCGCAGGCGGCGAGGATCGTCGGGTGCGGCAGCCCGCCGAACTCGGCCTGCGCCGGGGAGGCGAGGGCGAGCGACTCGACGCCGGCCTCCTGGGCCGGGACCACGTTCATGATCACGGAGGACGGGTAGACGGCCCGCCCGCCGGGCGCGTACAGCCCGACCCGGTCGACGGGGACCCACTTCTCGGTCACGGTCCCGCCCGGCACGACCTGGGTCGTGTGGGTCGTACGGCGCTGCTCGCGGTGGACGAGACGGGCGCGCCGGATGGACTCCTCCAGGGCCGCGCGGACGGCCGGGTCGAGTTCCTCGAGCGCCTCGGCGATCGCCCGGGCCGGGACCCGTACGGATTCCAGTCGGACCCCGTCGAACTTCTCCGCGAAGTCGATCAGCGCCGCGTCACCCCGATGATGCACGGCCTCGCAGATCGGACGCACCTTCTCCAGGGCGGCCGAGACGTCGAAGTCGGCTCGGGGCAGCAGGTCGCGCAGGGCGGGGCCCTCGGGGAGGGCGTCGCCGCGCAGGTCGATTCGGGAGATCACGAGGTCAATTCTCTCAGACCGCGGTCGGGCGTCGTTCGGGCATTCCAATGGCTGATACGCGCCGTCGAAGATCCCACCGACGTCCGGCGTTCAGGGCGCCGGCCAACGGGCATGAACGGTTGTGCGAAATGTGTGAGCGACCGAGGGGGATGGGAGAGCCGTGACCGACGAGGCCGGCACCCGCGACGGGGACCTGCCGGACGACCTGACCGCCGCCGAGGCCGGGATGTGGCAGGCCTTCCGCAACGGCAGCGTGTACGACCTGAGCAGCGGCGACATGCTCGTCGACGATCCGCACGGCGGGCACCCGTGGGGGCCGGAGCGGACCGTGCGGGCCCGCATCGTGTGCTGGCTGCTCCTGGACGGGCCGCCCGCGCTCGCGGGCCGGGTGGCCTCCCTGAAGCTCAGCGGGGTGCAGATCAGCGGCACGCTGGAGCTGGCCGGCGGGGACGTGGTGCCGTACGTCGAGATGCGCGGCTGCCGCTTCGAGCGGGACGTGCTGCTGCCCGAGGCGCGGTTCACGACCCTGCGGATGGTGGACTGCTCGGTGCCCCGCCTGGAGGCCGCCCGGATCCACACCGAGGGCGATCTGCACCTGCCCCGCTGCCGCTTCCACAACGGTGTCCGGCTGACCGACGCCCACATCGGCACCGACCTGCTGCTCAACCAGGCCATCGTCCACCGGGACCGCAGCGGCCGCTCGATCGCCGCCGACGGCATGACCGTCGGGCAGGACCTCCAGGCCGAACTGCTGGAGTCGCACGGCGAGCTGAGCCTGCGCAGCGCCAAGGTCGGCGTCTCGCTGAGCCTGCGCGGCGCGAGGCTGGTCAACCCCTCCACCCGGCTCGCCCTGAACGCGCCGCAGCTGACCGTCGAGCGCTCGATGTACCTGACCCCGGCGGGCATCGGCAGCCCGCTGCTGAGCGGGGCCACCCCGGCGCACGGGACACGCATCCAGCGCTTCAGCTGCGAGGGCGGGCTGCGCCTGGACGACGGGCGGTTCGGGGACGCGCTCGACTTCGAGCGGGCCCGGTTCGCCCTCGCCGACGACCAGGAGGTGTCGCTGCGCCGCATCCAGACGCCCGAGCTGCGCTTCCTCGGGGAGCGCCCGGCGCGCGGGCGGGTGGTGCTGTCGGGGGCGCGGGTGGTGAACCTGATGGACCGCACGGACAGCTGGCCGGGCCCGGGGCGGCTGCACATGGGCGGCTTCTCCTACGAGAACCTGGTGCCGAGGGGTCCGTTCCCGCTGGACGAGCGGCTGGCGTGGGTCACGGCGGCCACTGCGGAGTACAACCCGGAGCCGTACGAGCGACTGGCGGCCGTGCTGCGGTCCGGCGGCGAGGACGAGGACGCGCGCGAGGTGCTGCTCGCCAAGCAGCGCAGGCGCCGCGAGACGCTGCCGCCCGCGGCCAAGCTGTGGGGGTACGCGCAGGACTGGACGGTCGCCTACGGGTACCGGCCGGGACGGGCCCTGGTGTGGATGGCGGTGCTGTGGGCGGCGGGCTCGCTGGCCTTCGCGCACGCCCACCACCCGCCGATCAAGAGCGGCGAGGCGCCGTACTGGAACCCGGCCCTGTTCGCCCTGGACCTGCTGCTGCCGGTCATCGACCTGGGGCAGGTGGGGTTCTGGCAGCTCAGCGGCGGTTGGCAGTGGCTGGCGGCGACGATGATCCTGCTGGGCTGGGTCCTGGCCACGACGGTGGCGGCGGGGGCGTCCCGGCTGCTGCGCCGGAGTTAGCCGCCGCGTGGCGAGGGCGATCACAGCGCGCGAACAGTTGTTGAACAGTAAACACTTTACCCATTCTTGACCTCAGGTCGTACAACTTTCCGCACATTGCCCGGAACCTCTGGCGCATCCGGGACCCGCCGCTTTTCAATGGTCGACACCATGGCTCTGCTGCCCCCGTTCGTCCGCTCGTCACGCGCGACCCGGACGACCCGGCCCCCCACTCAGCATCCCGCCGTCGCACTCCCGGCCGACGACGAGGTGCTCCTGGACGCGCCCGACGACCGGCTCGGCCCCGCCCTCGTCGCCGCGGGCCAGGGCGCCTGGCGGACCGCCTCCGCCCTGCTCGCCGCCACCCGCGCGGACGCCGCCTGGGAGATGCGCGACCGGTACGTCGTACGCCTCGCGTCCTTCGCGCACTCGCGCCCCGAGTGGTTCCAGGACTGGCGTACGGCCGCCCCGCACGACCCGGACCAGCTGCTGGTCGGCGCCCAGCTGGCGGTCAGCCGCGCCTGGGACTCACCGGCCCGGGCGGAACTGCTGCGCGAGCTGAACCCGCTGATCACGGCCGCCGCGCGCGGCGACGACCGCGACCCGGTGCCGTGGCGGCTCGCCCTGGACCACGCGCACGGCTCCCAGGCCGGGCACAAGTACTTCGAGGAGCTCTGGGAGGCGGCGATCCGCCGCGCGCCGCACCACTACGGCTGCCACGCGGCCGCCCTGCGCTACCTCGCCGAGTCCTGGCACGGCTCGCACCGCGAGTGCTTCGACTTCGCCGATACCGCCGCGCAGGACTCCCCCGCCGACTCCCTCGTCCAGGCGCTGCCCACGCGCGCCGCCTTCGCCTATCTGACCGACGGCTGCGGCCCGGCCGTACCGCGCGAGCGGCTGGACGCGGCGGCGGACCGGGCGATCGCGCTGTCGGCCCGGTTCCCGGCCGCCGACCCGTGGCCGGCGGAGATGCGGAACAAACTGGCCTACGTCCTGTCCCGCCTCGACCGCTGGACGGACGCGCTCGAGCAGATGAGGCTCGTCGGCCCGTACGCCACCTCGTTCCCCTGGGACCGGCTCTCGGACGACCCGCTGGGCCGCTTCCTGGACGTGCGCGAGGAGATCCGCCTCCGCGCGGCCGACGGGCATCCACGAAGTGGGCACCCCGGACGCGCCCGCCCCGGCGACCATTAGGCTTTTGCGTCGTGACCACCGTCCGTCTCCCGCTCTTCCCCCTGAACTCGGTGCTGTTCCCGGGGTTGGTGCTTCCGCTGAACGTCTTCGAGGAGCGCTATCGCGCCATGATGCGCGAGCTGCTGAAGACCCCCGAGGACGAACCGCGCCGTTTCGCCGTCGTGGCGATCCGCGACGGCCTCGAGGTCGCCTCCACCTCCCCCGGCATGCCCGATCCGACGGCCCTGCCCGACCGCGGGCCGACGGCCGGCTTCGGCACGGACCCGCTCAAGGCGTTCCACGGCACCGGGTGCGTGGCCGACGCGGCGACCATCCGGGAGCGGGAGGACGGCACCTTCGAGGTGCTGGCGACCGGCACCCGGCGGGTGCGCCTGCTGTCGGTGGACGCCTCGGGCCCGTTCCTGACGGCGGAGCTCGAAGAGCTCGACGAGTCACCGGGCGACGAGGCGGGCGCCCTCGCGGAAGGGGTGCTGCGGGCCTTCCGGCAGTACCAGAAGCGGCTGGCCGGCGCCCGCGAGCGCTCGCTGACCACCGGCTCGGAGCTGCCGGACGAACCCTCCGTCGTCTCCTACCTGGTCGCCGCCGCGATGATGCTGGACACCCCGACCAAGCAGCGGCTCCTCCAGGCCCCCGACGCCGCGTCCCGCCTGCGCGACGAACTGAAGCTCCTGCGTTCGGAGACCTCGATCATCCGCAGCCTGCCCTCGTTGCCCGCGTCGGACCTGACGCGCGGCCCGACGAGCCTGAACTGAGCCGGGGACCCTCGATGGCGAAGAAGTCCAGGAAACAGCAGTCCGGAGGCACCCCCGCGACGGTGGCGCTGACCGCCGCGGGCGTCGAGTACACCGTCCACGCCTACGAGCACGACCCCGCGCACCCCTCGTACGGCGAGGAGGCGGCCGAGGCCATGGGCGTCTCCCCCGAGCGGGTCTTCAAGACGCTGGTGGCGGACGTCGACGGCGCCCTGACGGTCGCGGTGGTCCCGGTCGCCGGCCAGCTGGACCTGAAGGCGCTGGCGACGGCGGTGGGCGGCAAACGCGCCACCATGGCCGACCCGGCGCTGGCGGAACGCACCACGGGCTACGTCCGGGGCGGCATCTCCCCGCTCGGCCAGCGCAAGAAGCTCCCCACGGTCCTGGACGCCTCGGCGTCGGCCCACGCCACGATCTGCGTCTCGGCCGGCCGCCGGGGCCTGGAGGTCGAGCTCGCCCCCGAGGACCTGGCGAAACTGACCGACGCGGTGGTGGCCCCGGTCGGGCGCGCGTGACCCCAGCCACCGGTGGTGGCCCCGGTCGGGCGGGCGTGGCCCCCGCCGCCGGTCGTGACCCCCGTCGGGCGGGCGTGACCCCCAGCCCCCGGTGGTGGCCCCGGTCGGGCGGGCGTGACCCCCGCCGCCGGTCGTGACCCCCGTCGGGCGGGCGTGACCCCCAGCCCCGGTGGTGGCCTCCGGTCGGGCATGCGTCACCCCAGCCCCGGTGGCGGCCCTCGGTCGGGCGTGCGCGACCCCAGCCCCGGTGGCGGCCCCAGTCGGGCGCGCGTAACCCCACAGCCCCCGGCGGCGGCCCCCGGTCGGGCGCGCGTAACCCCCATCCACCCGGTGGTGGCTCCCTCAGGCGGGCGTGACCCCCAGCCCGCGGTGGCCTTGGGCGTGCGCGCCCCCCAGCCCGCGGTGACCCCCCTCGGGCGTGCGCGCCCCCCAGCCCCCGCGGTGGCCCCCTCGGGCGTGCGCGACCCCTCGACGCGCCCCGGTTCCTCGGTTAAGCACGAGGGGCATGTCGAAGAAAACACGCAAGCGGAAGTGGCGCACGAAGAAGGGCCGCGCGAACCACGGCAGGCGACCGGCCTGACGCCGGGGCGGGCACCGTTCGCCCGTCAGGGAGCGGCGTCCGCTGGGTGGTCTCGGTGCGCCGGGGGCCCGCCCTCTCGCCGCACCGGCCGCAAGCCCATGTACGTCCATTACGAGGCGAACGCTGCCTGCCAGGCACTGGCCCGTGCCCGGGCCGTCGCGGGGGTCTGGGGGCCCACGCTCCCAGACCTGCCCGTAGGTCTTGGCCGGCACCGACGGCGCCCCAGGGCGCGCACGGCCCGGCGCCCTGCCCGGCCTACGCCGACGGCACCCCAGGATGCCCGTACGGCCCCTGCTGGTACGGGTCGGGGTCCCGGGGTCCGAACAGTCCGGTGAGTCCCAGGTGGACCACCAGCGCCGCCAGCGGCCACGCCAGCCAGGCCCCGTACGCCTCCAGCTTCAGCGGCGCCGAGAAGGTGACCCCCTTGCCCACGGACTTGGCGTGGGCGATCACGTCCTGCGCGGGACCGAGCCAGATCCCGACCCGCCACGCCAGCAGCGAGCCGAGCAGTCCGCCCGCACCGAGCGCCACCACCAGCGGGACACCGCCGCGCCGACGCAGCAGGAACACCACGAGCGCGCTGACCGCGCCGAACGCCAGTCCCAGCAGAGTGAACGTTCCGTCGACGCCGATCGCCTGCTCCCCCTCGCTGTCCCCGAGGTAGACGACCCACTTCCCGTCGACGACGTCCCCGACCAGCGGGACATGCGGGGCCAGCCACCACCACAGCACCCCGAGCAGCGCCCCGGCGAGGGCCGCCGCGACGGTGACGACCGCGGCCTCACGCACCTCGGTCGCCATTCCGGGGCCGTCGTACGCGGTCTCGTGAGGCACGGGAGCCGCGTACGCCGCGGCAGGTGACTGCCACGCGGCGTGCGAGGACGGTTCGTGCGGGGGCGGGGGCGGAGTCAACGGTGCGGTCACCCTGACATCGTGCCAGGCGCCTGTGTGCGGCGCGTCACCGGACGGCCGCCCGACGGTACGCCCAGGTGGCCACGGCCAGCGAGACGACCCCGACCACCGCGCACACGGCGAGGTCACCGAGCACGAACGCCCAGTCCGGATGCGGTCCGAAGGTCCGGGCGAAGGCCTCCACGCCGTACGTGGACGGCAGCAGGTCGCGCAGGAAGCGCAGCGCCTCCGGCATCCGGTCGGCGGGCAGCACCCCGAGCAGCAGCGCCGCGGACATGCCCAACTGGCCGAGCACGGTCGCCAGTTCCGGCCGCGGCGCGAGCAGCCCGAAGGCCGCCCCGAGCCCGGCCAGCGCCGCGCCCGCCAGCGGGATCACCGCGACGAGCACCCACAGATGCGCCAGCGGAAGCCCGAACAGCGCGCACCCGAACACCGCGGTCACCACGGTCCCGGGCACGGTGAAGGAGGCGTAGGCACCGGCCGCCCCGAGCACGACGGCGGCCGGCGGCACCGGCAGCGTGGCGTAGTGGTCCAGCCCTCCGTTGGCCCGCAGCTGCCCGAAGTACTGGGCGAGCAGGTTCAGCGCGACGAAGGCCACGACGAGCACCGACGAGCCCGCGACGACGGCCTGCGCCTCGGCCCCGCCGTCCACGACCCCGCGCATCAGGATCATGATCCCGACCGACTGGAAGGTCGCCACGAACAGCAGCGGGATCCGCGCGACCCGCGCCCGGGACAGCTGTGCCCGGTACACGGCCGCGAGCGACGGCCACAGCCGCGCGCGCGGGCCGAGCTCGGCCGCGCCGCGGGCCGTCTCCTCGACGGCCAGGGCGCCGCCCGGCAGAACCTCGGCGGGTACGACACTCACGTGGCGCTGCTCCCTTTCACAAACGGGTTCACTGCGGCGTTCGCCTTCCGTACGGATGCTACGGCCCGTGCGCTCAACCCCGGCTCGAGGTCCCGCACAGTGCTCGAGCCTGGCTCGAGGTCCCGCGGCGCCCTCACGCCTTCACCAGTCCCTGCTGTGCCGCCCCGCCCAGCGCCAGATAGACGTCCTCCAGGCTCGGCGTGGCCAGCGTGAAGTCGTCCAGCGCGGCGAAGGCGGCCCCGCCGGTCACGGTCGCGACGACCGCGCGGGCCTCCTCGGGGGCGAGCCGCAGCGTCCAGCGGCGCCCGGAGGCGACGGCCCGGTCCTGGAGGGCCGCGACCTCGGGGACGTGCAGCGGCGCGGTCTCGCGCCACACCAGGTCGACCCGGACCTCCCCGGCGACCCGCTCCTTGAGCCCGACGGGGGTGTCGCAGGCGATCACGCGGCCCTGGTCGAGGACGGCGACCCGGTCGAGCACGGTCTCGGCCTCGATGACGTTGTGGGTGACGAGCAGCACGGTCGCCCCGTGCTCCGCCCGCCGCCGGTCCACCGCGGACCACACGGCCCGGCGCGCCACGGGATCCATCGCCGTGGTCGGCTCGTCGAGCACCAGCAGCGGCCGCTGCCCGACCAGGGCGGCCGCGAAGCACGCCAGGCGCCGCTGACCGCCGGACAGTTTCCTGATCACGCGCCCGGCGAGCGGGGTGAGCCCCAGTTCGTCGAGGACGGCGTCCCGCTCGGCCCGCGCCGCCCGCGCCTGGAGGCCGCGCAGCCGCCCGGTGGTCTCGGCGGCGAGGGAGACGGTGAGATCGTCGAGGGCGGTGGACTCCTGACCGAGGTAGGCGAGGATCCGCGCGGCCCGCTCCGGGTGCCGCACGATGTCGTGGCCGAGGATCTCGACGCTGCCCCGGTCGGGCCGCATCAGACCGGTGAGCTGGCGTACCAGGGTGGACTTGCCGGCGCCGTTCGGGCCGAGCAGGCCGAAGATCTCACCGCGCCGGATGTCGAGCCGTACGTCGTCCGTGGCCCGCACCTCGGGGGTGGCGGGGACCCCGCGCCGGCCGCGCACCGCGGGATAGGTCTTGGTCAGTCCGCGCACCGCGCACACGACATCGTCACCGTGCCGAAATGCCTGTGCCGCGCGCGTACTCACAAGGGACGAGGGTACGGGGTCGGTCGGCCCCGCACGCCCCCGGGGGCGGCGTATGTGCCGTTTCACTCCCCCACGGGCGCGTGCTCGACGCCGGTGCGTACGTCGATCTCACGCCAGAACCCGGCACGGATGGCGTAGCGGTCGTGCTCGTCGATCTGGTCGTCCTTGTGGGCGAGCAGACCGAAGCGGGCGGCGTAGCGCAGCAGCTCGCCGTCGATGCGGTGCGGCACGCGCGGATACATGCCGGACAGCTTCTGCAGGTGGCTCTGGTCGCCGAGCCGCTCCATCCAGCGCCGCGCGAAGACCTGCCCGACCTCGAACGGGTCGCCGCCGACCGTGGTGATGTCCTCCTCGCGGTCCGCCCAGCGCTGTTCGGCGCTGGTCAGCTGGGCGAGGGTGGGCATGGAGGCGACCTCGGGGGGCTCGACGACACCGGGGCGGTCGACCCAGCCCTTGTCGGAGGACCAGCGCAGGGTGGCGTTGGCGGGGTGCTGGGGCTGTTGGACGCCGGGGGCGCGCAGCGCGGCGAGGTCCTTGGGGGTGGGCACCCCTTTGGGCGCGGGCACCCGCTCCTGGGTGCCGTTCTCCGGGGCGGCCGCGGTGGTGTGCTCGCCCTCCTCGCCGGATCGCTCGGCGGCCGCGGCGAGCGCGGACTCGGGCAGCGGCGCGGACAGGATCGCGGCGATCTCGGGCCGCGGGACGGGCTGCGGCGCGCAGATCCCGCCGAAGTCCTTGGCGCGTACGGCCTTGGTGATCCAGGCGCGGTCCAGCACGCGCCGTTCGTCGGCCTCGGCGACCAGGTCCTCGGACTGGTTGTAGTCCCCGTCGGCGGCCTGCACGGCCCACAGGTGTACGGCGACGCCGTGCTCCTTGGCCGCCATCATGCCCGGCAGCAGATCGCCGTCGCCGGTGACCAGGACGATGTCGGAGCAGGCGCGGTTGCGGGCCAGCTCGGTGAGCTCGGCGTGCATGGCCGCGTCCACGCCCTTCTGGGCCCAGCGGCCGTCGCTGCGGGTCAGGGCGCCGAGCCGGACGGTGACCCGGGACATCACGCGCAGCCGGCGGTGCTCGGGCTGCGGGACGCGGTCGGGAGCGCCGTCGAACCAGTAGATGCGCAGCAGGGGCCGTTCGGTGTCCGACTCGGCGCGTTCTCGCAGGCCCTGGATCAGGGCGGGGTGGTCGACGGTGATCCTGGAGCGGGAGGGCTCCCCGGCGAGGAGACTGGCGGCCGCCCCCAGCAGATACCCGGCGTCCACCAGGACGATGCAGCGGTCCACGCGACTCACCCTCTTCCGAGGCGGTTTGGTTCAGGCTTCCTTCGAGTCTGCCCGACCGCGCGGAGGTTAACGGCCGGAACTCGATCTTCGGCGTGGCGTTTCGGGGGCGCCGGGGGGCCGACGAGCCCTGTCACAGACGGTAATTATCCGAAATGCGCTCATTGTCAGGCTATGTGAATCTGGTCCCGGCTCTGGCCCTTAGATCACCCACAGGAGGCAGATCACCATGGCCAAGAACAAGAACCGTGACCGCAAGCAGCCGCAGTCCGAGCGTGGTCAGCAGACCCCGCAGTCCACGATGGAGGCGCAGGGCGAGCAGCGCACGACCCAGGTGACTCCGGGCGACATGGCCCGCAAGAGCAAGCAGAAGCGCTTCGGTCACAACTGAATCTGCGTAACGGGTTGTTGAGACCCAGGCACAAGAGAGGGCGCACCCGGTTGACGGGCGCGCCCTCTCCTGCACGTGCGGGTCCGGCCGTCCGGCTTCCCGGTCCGGCCGTCCGGCTCCCCCGGTCCGGCCGTCCGGCTTCGCGGGTGCGGCTATCCGGCGAGGCAGGACGGGCCGAGCAGCACCTTCAGGTCGCCGAAGAGCGCCGGGTCGGGCTTCACGCGGTGCCGGTCCAGGCGCAGGACGGTGGTCTTGGTCGGGCCCTGGAGCCTGATCCGGACCTCGCTCTCGCCCTTGTGGTGGGTGAGGATCTCACCGAGGCGGCTGATCATCGGCGGGGTGACCCGCGTCGCCGGGATGGTGAGGACCACGGGGGCGTTGGTGCCCGCGTGGGACAGGTCGGGGACCTGGAGCTCCATCGCGACCAGCCGGGGGACGTCCTCGCGCTTGTCGAGGCGGCCCTTGACGAACACCACGGCGTCCTCGACGAGTTGGGTCGAGACGAGCTGGTAGGTCGCCGGGAAGAACATGCACTCGATGGACCCGGCGAGGTCCTCGACGGTGGCGATCGCCCAGGCGTTGCCCTGCTTGGTCATCTTGCGCTGGAGCCCCGAGATGATGCCGCCGATGGTGACGACCGCGCCGTCGGCGTGCTCACCGCCGGTGAGCTGGGCGATGCCCGCGTCGGCCTTGTCGGACAGCACGTGCTCCAGACCGAAGAGCGGGTGGTCGGAGACGTACAGGCCGAGCATCTCCCGCTCCTGGGCGAGCAGATAGGTCTTGTCCCACTCGTCCTCGGTGAACTGCACGTCGAGTCCGAAGCCGGGCTCGGTGCTCTCCTCCTCGCCCATCCCGCCGAAGAGGTCGAACTGGCCCTCGGCCTCCTTGCGCTTGACCGCGACCACGTTGTCGATCATCGGCTCGAAGTGCGCGGTCAGGCCCTTGCGGGTGTGGCCGAGGCTGTCGAAGGCGCCCGCCTTGATCAGCGACTCGGTGGTGCGCTTGTTGCAGGCGGTGGCGTCGACCTTGTCGAGGTAGTCGGGGAAGGAGGCGTACTTCCCCTTGGCCTTGCGGGCCTTGATGATCGACTCGACGACGTTGGAACCGACGTTCCGGACGGCCTCCAGGCCGAAGAGGATCACGTCGTCGCCCTGGGCGGCGAAGTTGTGCACCGACTCGTTGACGTTCGGCGGGAGCACCTTGATGCCCATGCGCCGGCACTCGTTGAGGTAGACGGCCGACTTGTCCTTGTCGTCCTTGACCGAGGTCAGCAGGGCGGCCATGTACTCGGCCGGGTGGTTGGCCTTGAGGTACGCGGTCCAGTAGGAGACCAGGCCGTAGGCGGCGGAGTGCGCCTTGTTGAACGCGTAGCCGGCAAAGGGGACCAGCACGTCCCACAGGGCCTTGATGGCCTCGTCGCTGTAGCCGTTCTTCTGGGCGCCGGCCTGGAAGATGGTGAAGTTCTTCGCCAGTTCGTCGGGCTTCTTCTTGCCCATCACGCGGCGCAGGATGTCGGCCTCGCCGAGCGAGTAGCCCGCGATGATCTGGGCGGCCTTCTGCACCTGCTCCTGGTAGACGATCAGGCCGTAGGTGACGTCCAGGACCTCGCGGAGCGGCTCCTCCAGCTCGGGGTGGATCGGGGTGATCTCCTGGAGCTTGTTCTTGCGCAGCGCGTAGTTGGTGTGCGAGTCCATGCCCATCGGGCCGGGACGGTAGAGCGCGGAGACGGCGGAGATGTCCTCGAAGTTGTCGGGCTTCATCAGGCGCAGCAGGGAGCGCATGGGGCCGCCGTCGAACTGGAAGACGCCGACAGTCTCGCCGCGCTGGAGGAGTTCGAAGGTCTTGGGGTCGTCGAGCGGGAGGCTCAGCAGCTCCAGGTCGATGCCCTTGTTGGACTTCACCATCTTGACGGCGTCGTCCATGATCGTCAGGTTGCGCAGGCCGAGGAAGTCCATCTTCAGCAGGCCGAGCGACTCGCAGCTCGGGTAGTCCCACTGCGTGATGGTCACGCCGTCGGTGTGCCGGACCCAGACGGGCACGTGCTCGGTGATGGTCTCGCTGGACATGATCACGCCGGCGGCGTGCACGCCCATCTGCCGGACCAGGCCCTCGACGCCCTTGGCGGTGTCGATGACCTTCTTCACGTCGGGTTCGTTCTCGTACATCCCGCGGACCTCGCCGGCCTCCGAGTAGCGGGGGTGCGAGGGGTCGGTGATGCCGTTGAGATCGATGCCCTTGCCCAGGACGTCGGCGGGCATCGCCTTGGTGATGCGGTCGCCCATCGCGTACGGGTAGCCCAGCACGCGCGCGGAGTCCTTGATCGCGTTCTTGGCCTTGATCTTGCCGTAGGTGCCGATCATGGCGACCTTGTCGGCGCCGTACTTCTCCGTCACGTACCGGATCACCTCGACGCGCCGACGCTCGTCGAAGTCGATGTCGACATCGGGCATGGAGACGCGCTCGGGGTTGAGGAACCGCTCGAAGATCAGGCCGTGCGGGATCGGGTCGAGGTCGGTGATGCCCATGGCGTAGGCGACGATCGAACCGGCCGCGGAGCCACGCCCCGGGCCGACCGCGATGCCGTTGTTCTTGGCCCACATGATGAAGTCGGCGACGACGAGGAAGTAGCCCGGGAACCCCATCTGGATGATGACGTCCATCTCGTACTCGACCTGGCGCTGGCGGTCCTCGGGGATGCCGTCGGGGAAGCGGCGCTCCATGCCCCGGCGGACCTCCTCCTTGAACCAGGTGACCTCGGTGTAGCCCTCGGGGATGTCGAACTTCGGCATGAGGTTCTTGGCCTCGAACATGCCGGTGGTGTCGACCTGCTCGGCGACCAGGAGGGTGTTGCGGCAGCCCTCCTGCCAGGCGTCCGAGGAGTCGATGGCGTACATCTCGTCCGTGGACTTGAGGTAGTAGCCGGTGCCGTCGAACTTGAACCGGTCGGGATCGGAGAGGTTCTTGCCGGTCTGGATGCACAGCAGCGCGTCGTGCGCCGTCGCCTCGTGCGCGTACGTGTAGTGCGAGTCGTTCGTCACCAGCGGCGGGATGCCGAGCTTCTTGCCGATGTCGAGCAGCCCGTCGCGGACCCGGCGCTCGATCTCGATGCCGTGGTCCATCAGCTCCAGGAAGTAGCGGTCCTTGCCGAAGATGTCCTGGTACTCGGCGGCCGACTTCAGGGCCTCGTCGAACTGGCCGAGGCGCAGCCGGGTCTGGAGCTCGCCCGAGGGGCAGCCGGTGGAGGCGATGAGCCCCTCGGACCACTGGGAGATGGTCTCCTTGTCCATCCGGGGCCACTTCTGCAGCCAGCCCTCGGCGTACGCGTCCGAGGAGAGCCGGAAGAGGTTGTGCAGGCCCGTGGAGTTCGCCGCCCAGATCGTCTTGTGGGTGTAACCACCCGAACCGGAGACGTCGTCCCGCTTCTGGTGCGGCTGACCCCACTGGATCTTGCGCTTGTTGCGCCGGGACTCGGGGGCCACATAGGCCTCGATGCCGATGATCGGGGTGACCCCGGCCTTCTTCGCGGAGTGGAAGAAGTCGTACGCCCCGTGCAGGTTGCCGTGGTCCGACATGGCGATGTGGGTCATCCCCATCTCGTTGCACGCGTCGAACATGTCCTTCAGCCGCGCGGCACCGTCCAGCAGGGAGTACTGGGTGTGGACGTGCAGGTGCGTGAACGGCGGCTTTGACACGTTCGACCTCCTAGGAAAACAGTCGGCGGCAGGCTGGCGGACAGTCTGGGGGACAGCGTCGAAGTCTATGCCTCGGCACTGACACTCCGGGGGCCGCCCCGCGTACCTTCACAGCGAGGGGCGCGGGCACTTATCCCGGGGCCCGCCCGTTGGACGAACGACAGAAACGCTGTCGTACACATGCACCAGGAGGCACCCCGCGATGTCGGTTCCGCAGCTCAACGACGAGCCTCGCGGCGAGGAGATTCTCGCCGTCTTCGACACCGCCTTCGGCGAGCTCCTGGCCGCCGACCCGGCCGCGTTCCGCGTCAAGTTCCGCAAGATGGCGGCCTCCGCGTTCGCGTTCTACCGCGGGACGGCGTGCCTCTTCTACCACGACCTCGACGCGGAGAACGTCGGACGGGCGGGCGGGGACATACTGAGCGGCCCCTACCTGGACGAGCGCACCTCGCGCGTGTGGATCCACGGCGACCTGCACGCCGAGAACTTCGGCACGTACATGGACTCCACCGGCCGGCTGATCTTCAACGTCAACGACTTCGACGAGGCCTACGTCGGCCCCTTCACCTGGGACCTCAAGCGCTTCTGCGCCTCCATCGCGCTGATCGGGTACGCCAAGGCCCTCAGCGACGAGCAGATCACCGAGCTGGTGCGGGTGTACGGGGCCGCCTACCGCGAGCGGATCCGCGCCCTGGCCACCGGCGCCAAGAGCGACGAGGTGCCGCCCTTCACCCTGGACACCGCCGAGGGCCCGCTCCTGGACGCGCTGCGCGACGCCCGCGCGCTGACCCGCTTCGGCCTGCTGGACTCGATGACCGAGATCCGCGACTTCGAGCGCCGCTTCGCGCCCGGCGGCGGCTCCATCGAGCTGGACGCGGCCACCCGCTACAAGGTCCTCGCGGCCTTCGACGGCTACCTGGAGACGCTGCCGGAGACCTCGCTGGCCCGCCCCGACTCCTACCGCGTCAAGGACGTCGTGGGCCGCCGTGGCATCGGTATCGGCTCGGCGGGGCTGCCGTCGTACAACATCCTTCTCGAGGGCCACAGCGACGCCTTGGAGAACGACGTGGTGATCTACATCAAGCAGGCCCAGACCCCGGCGGTCTCCCGGCACATCACCGACCCGGCGATCCGCGACTACTTCCAGCACGAGGGCCACCGCACGGTGCTCTCCCAGCGCGCCCTCCAGCAGCACGCCGACCCGTGGCTGGGCTGGACCGAGCTGGACGGCTCGGGCCAGCTGGTCGCCGAGGTCTCGCCGTACGCGGTCGACCTGAACTGGGGCGACATCGACGACCCGGAGGAGATCGCGGCGGTCGTCGCCGACCTCGGCCGCGCCACGGCCACCATGCACGGGGCGGCGGACGACCAGTCCGGGGAGTCCCTGGTGCCCTTCTCCACCGAGCGGGCCATCGACGCGGCGATCGCCGCCGACGAGGAGGGCTTCGGCGAGCTGCTGGTCTCCTTCGCGCACGACTACGGCGCCCGCGCGCGTGCCGACCACCAGATCTTCGTGGACCTGTTCCGCAACGGCCGCATCCCGGGCCTGTAGACGGCCCCGCGGATCACGTGCGGGACGGAGGGCCCCGTGGGACCGATGACGGCGGGGCCGCTCACAGGGACCCTTTAGGGGTCTCTTACAGGCCCGCGTGACACACTCTCTGCGCTATGGACATATCCGGGACCCGACTGCGAGCGCTGCGCGCGGCACTGTTCACGGCACTCGTCGTGACGCTCAGCACCGCGTCGCACGTGCTGCTGTCCCGGGTCCCGCTCCCGCTGAACACGGTGGCCCTGGTGGCGGCCGCCGTGTTCGCCCTCGCCTACGCCCTGGCCGGCCGCGAGCGGGGCTTCGGGCGGATCGCCGCCCTGCTTCTCCCGCTGGAGTTGGCCGCCGACACCGTCTTCACCACCGGCCAGCACGTCTGCTACGGCGCCGCGGGCGGCCCGGTCACGGGCCCCCTGCGCTCGGTCGGCTGGGACGTGTTCTGCGGCGACGGCACCAACGTCGGCAGCCCGCTGGCCCGGGTGACCGGCACCGACACCGACCACCTCGCGGGCGCCCTCGCCCACGTCGATCCGTGGGCCGCCTGGCTGCTGCTGGGCGCGCACCTCGGCGTGGGCCTCCTCGCCGCCGGGTGGCTGCGCCGCGGCGAGCGGGCCCTGACCCAGCTGCTCGGCGCGGCGGCGGCGACCACGTTCCGTCCGCTCCTGCTGGCCGTGGCCGCGGTGACGGTACGGCGGGCCCCGGCGGCCCGCGGCCCGCGGCACCCCGGTCGCCGTACCCCCCTGGTCCGGGACCGGATCCTCGTGCACTCCCTGGGACGGCGTGGACCGCCGTGCCCGGCCGCTGTCGCCTGACCGGACAGCCCCCGAGCACCACCCAGTTCCCCTCTTTCGCATCCCGCGCACCAGGTGCGCATCCCAGGCATCCCGCACACGAGGTGTGCGCGTCCCCTTACGGAGATCCCCCATGAGCAAGCGCAACAGCCAGATGGCCAAGACGGCGGCCCGCGAGCGGCTGCGCCAGGAGCGCGAACGCCAGGCCAAGCGCGACAAGGTCAAGCGGCAGGTCATCGTCGCCTGCTCGATCGTCGGCGTCCTCGCGATAGCCGGCGGCATCGGCTACGCGGTCGTCCAGAACAACAAGCCGGACTACTGGGAGGCCGCCAAGAAGGACAAGCTCGTCAAGCCGGCCCACACCAGCGGCACCAACGGCACGACCGTCACCATCGGCAAGAGCACCGCCAAGAAGACCCTCGTCATGTACGAGGACCCGCGCTGCCCCGTCTGCGCCCAGTTCGAGCAGACCGTCGGCGCCACGGTGGACAAGGGCGTCGAGGACGGCAAGTACAAGATCGAGTTCGTCGGTGCCAGCTTCCTCGACAACGGCCTGGGCGGCGAGGGCTCCAAGAACGGTCTGAGCGCGCTCGGCGCGGCGCTCGACGTCAGCCCCGAGGCCTTCCTCGAGTACAAGACCGCGATGTACTCGGCGAAGTGGCACCCCGAGGAGTCCGACGACAAGTTCAAGGACGACGACTACCTCATCGAGATCGCGAACACGGTCGACGCCCTGAAGGGCAACAAGACGTTCCAGAACGCCGTGAAGAACGGCACCTACGACAAGTGGGCGCTGGAGATGTCCAAGAAGTTCGACGACAGCGGCGTCCAGGGCACCCCGACCCTGAAGATGGACGGCAAGGCGCTGACCGGCCCCGACGGCAAGAACGCGCCCATGACGGTGGCCGACTTCGACACGGCGATCACGGCGGCCCTCAAGGCCTGACCGTCCGTCCGACAAAGAGCGGGCGAACTTTTGCCGGTTCGCCCGCTCTCGTTCATACCGCTCAGTAACCTGATCGGTCGTGACCAGTAGATTCAGAGCATCCGAGCATCTCAACTCCCTGTCACCGCGCCGCCGTACGGTCGTCAAGGCCGCGGCGGCCGGCGCTGTTCTGGCCGGTCCGCTCGCCGCCGCGCTGCCGGCCCGGGCCGCCGCCGACACCCCCGCCTTCCTGCACGGGATCGCCTCCGGGGACCCGCTGCCCGACGGGGTCCTGCTGTGGACCCGGGTGACGCCCACCGCCGAGGCGATACCCGGCTCCGGGCTCGGCCCGGACACCGAGGTGGGCTGGGTCGTCGCCCGGGACAAGGCGTTCACGGACATCGTCGCCAAGGGCTCCGTCACCGCGACCGCCGCCTCCGACCACACCGTCAAGGCCGACGTCCGCGGCCTGGAACCGTCCACCGACTACTGGTTCCGGTTCTCCGCGGGCGGCACCGACTCCCCGGCGGCGCGCACCCGCACCGCGCCGGCGGTGGACGCGGCCGTCGCGGGCCTCCGCTTCGGCGTGGTCTCCTGCGCCAACTGGGAGGCCGGCTACTTCTCCGCGTACCGCCATCTCGCGGCCCGCGGCGACCTGGACGCCTGGCTGCACCTGGGCGACTACGTCTACGAGTACGGCACCGGCGAGTACGGCACCCGCGACACCGTCGTACGCCCGCACGCG
Organism: Streptomyces sp. NPDC020489; assembly: GCF_044386545.1. NCBI lineage: Bacteria > Bacillati > Actinomycetota > Actinomycetes > Kitasatosporales > Streptomycetaceae > Streptomyces > Streptomyces sp. NPDC020489. The sequence goes on along the minus strand of NZ_JBIRUZ010000001.1, from coordinate 699,587 downwards.
CCCACCCACGAGATCCTCACGCTGGCCGACTACCGCACCCGGCACGGCAGGTACAAGACCGACCCCGACCTCCAGGCCCTGCACGCGGTGGCGCCCGTCGTCGCGATCTGGGACGACCACGAGTTCGCCAACGACGCCTGGTCGGGCGGGGCGGAGAACCACACCGAGGGCGCGGAAGGCGCCTGGGCCGCCCGTCAGGCCGCCGCCAGGCAGGCCTACTTCGAGTGGATGCCGGTGCGCACCGCGGTCGCCGGCACCACCTACCGGCGGCTGCGCTTCGGCAAGCTGGCGGACCTGTCGCTGCTGGACCTGCGCTCGTACCGCTCCCAGCAGGTGGCCGTCGGCAACGGCTCGGTCGACGACCCGGACCGTACGATCACCGGCCGCGCCCAGCTCGACTGGCTGAAGGCGGGGCTGAAGTCGTCGGACACCACCTGGCGGCTGGTCGGCAACTCGGTGATGATCTCGCCGTTCGCCATCGGCTCGCTCTCCGCGGACCTCCTGAGGCCGCTCGCCGAGCTGCTGGGCCTGCCGAAGGAGGGACTCGCCCTCAACACCGACCAGTGGGACGGCTACACGGACGACCGCCGCGAGCTCCTGGCCCATCTGCGCGCGAACGCGATCCGCAACACCGTGTTCCTGACCGGCGACATCCACATGGCGTGGGCCAACGACGTGCCGGTCGACGCCGGCACCTACCCGCTGTCGGCCTCGGCCGCCACGGAGTTCGTCGTCACCTCGGTCACCTCCGACAACCTCGACGACATCCTCAAGGTCCCCGAGGGCGCGGTCTCCGCGGTCGCCGCACCGGTCATCAGGGCCGCCAACCGGCATGTGCACTGGGTCGACACGGACCGGCACGGCTACGGCGTCCTGGACATCACCGCCGAGCGGGCGCAGATGGACTACTACGTGCTGTCCGACAAGACGCAGGCGAACGCCACCTCCGCCTGGGCCCGTTCGTACCGCACGCGCAGCGGCACCCAGAAGGTCGAGCGGACCTACCGCCCCGTGTGAGTCGAATTCCGGCCAACGCCGACCAGGCGGCCCGTGTCCCGAATCCGGACACTCTGCCCGCCTGGTCGGCGGGATGGCCGATTTCAGGCCTGCCCGTTCGAGATCCCGATTGGCTGAATCGTTTCTCCACGGCTTTGACCATGTACACGTAATGTCCGGGCGGCGGCCAGGAAAGACCCCTGCGCCGCTCCTCCCCAACGCATCAGCTAGGAGTCAGCATGCGTGCGCTCGCCCGGATAACCCCCTCTACGCGCAGACGCCTTCTCGGCACGGCCGTCATGGCCGGAACCTTGCTGCTCACCCCCCTGTCGGCGCCCACCGGTGTCGCGGCGGCCCAGGCTCCGGCCGCCGACTGCGCCGACACCGACACCCACGCCGCGGCCCGCGAGGCCCACCCCGGTCACGGGGGCGGAAACGTCGCCGAGCCCAACGAGATCAGTGCCGCCAAGGCCCAGTCGATGGACGCCGCGCTGCGCGCCAAGCTCGACAAGCTGCCCTCCTCCGGCAGCCGCAGCCTCGCCGCGGCCGCCTCGACGACCATCCCCGTGTACTTCCACGTCGTCCACAACGGCACGACCGGCAAGCTCACCTCGACCGACATCTCCGCCCAGCTGAACGTCCTGAACGCGGCCTACGCCGGCCAGGGCACCGGAAACGTCGACTCCGGCTACCAGTTCACCCTCGCCGGCACCGACTACACCGACAACGCGGCCTGGTACAACGTCGGTTACGGCTCCGCGGAGGAGAAGGCGATGAAGTCCGCCCTGCGCAAGGGCGGCGCGAACGCGCTCAACGTCTACACCGCCAACCTCGGCGACGGCCTCCTCGGCTGGGCCACCTTCCCCAGCTCCTACAGGTCCAGCCCGAGCATGGACGGCGTCGTCCTCCTGGACACGTCCCTGCCCGGCGGCTCGGCCACCAACTACAACAAGGGCGACACCGCCACCCACGAGGTCGGCCACTGGATGGGGCTCTACCACACCTTCCAGGGCGGCTGCAGCGGCAAGGGCGACTACGTCGACGACACCCCTGCCGAGAAGAGCGCCGCCTACGAGTGCCCGACCGGCCGCGACACCTGCACCACCAAGGCGGGCGTCGACCCGATCCACAACTTCATGGACTACACCTACGACGACTGCATGTACCAGTTCACCTCCGGCCAGGTGACCCGCATGCAGCAGAACTGGGCCGCCTACCGCGCCGCGGGCTGAGCCTGAGGCCTGTTGTCCGGCGCGGCCGCCTTCACAACAGGCCCTAGAGGGACTCCAGGAAGCCGAGCGCCACCCGCCAGGTGGCCTCGGCGGCCTCCTCGTCCCAGTCCGGCAGGTCGGGGTCGGTGTAGAGATGGCCGGCCCCGGCGTACCGGTACACCTCCACGTCGGCGCCCGCCCGGCCCATCTGGAGATACCAGGAGCTCAGCCAGTCGTCCGTCTCGAACTGGTCCGGCTCGGCGACATGCAGCTGCACCGGCAGGTCGTCCACGGCCGCGTTGGCGGCGATGTCCGAGGTGCCGTGCAGAAGCAGCAGCCCGCGCGCCCGCTCGTCGCCGAGGGCGAGGGTCTGCGCGACGGAGGCGCCGAACGAGAACCCGGCGTAGACGAGCCCCCGCTCCGAGTAGGGCGCGGCGGCCAGCACGGCCCGCTTGAGCAGTTCGTCCTTGCCGACGCTCTCCTTGAACTCCATGCCGTCCTCGACCGTCTCGAACGTGCGCCCCTCGAAGAGGTCCGGCGTCCACACCTCGTGTCCGGCGGCGCGCAGCCGGTCGGCGGCCTGGCGCACGGCGGGCCTCAGGCCGTAGGTCGAGTGAAAGAGCATGATGTTCATGAGGCCATGGTGCCAGCAGGGACCGACACCGCCGGTCCGCGGCCGTACCCACTTCCGCGCCGAAGTCACATGTTCATGACCGCCCGGGGCCGGTTAGGTTCGGGGTCATGGAGAACGTACTCCGCCCCCTGATCGTGATCGGTGGCTCGATCCTGCTCACGCTGGTGATCGGCTGGGCCACGGACCTGGTGCTGCGCAAGATCGACGCCCGGCAGAGCGACACGCCGTTGTGGGACCTGCTGCGCCGCGGCCGGATCCCCTACCAGCTCGTCATCTGCGCGGCCCTGCTCAGAGGGGCGTATGACAGCGCGAAGGTTCTGGAGAGGCACCGGGTCGGCATCGGGCAGACCCTGACGCTGGTCCTGATCGGTTCGGTGGCCTGGCTGGTGGTCCGGATCGTCTCGGCGATAGTCGAGGCCACGTACCGGCGCTACTCGCGGGCCCAGCGCGACCTCGCCCGGGTCCGGCGGGTCCGTACCCAGGTGACACTGATCACACGGGTGGTCACCGCGATCGTCGGTGTGGTGGCGGTGGCGGCGATGCTGCTGACGTTCCCGGCGATGCGCGCGGCCGGTGCCTCGCTGCTGGCCTCGGCCGGCATCCTCGGCATCGTCGCCGGTGTCGCGGCGCAGTCCACGCTGAGCAACATGTTCGCCGGGTTCCAGATCGCGTTCGGCGACATGGTGCGCATCGGGGACACGGTCGTGGTGGACGGCGAGTGGGGCACGGTCGAGGAGATCACCCTGACCTTCCTGACCGTGCGGACCTGGGACGAGCGCCGGATCACGATGCCGGTGTCCTACTTCACCTCCAAGCCGTTCGAGAACTGGTCGCGCGGCGGGGCCCAGATGACCGGCATCGTCTACTGGCACCTCGACCACTCGGCGCCGATGGACGCGATGCGCCGGCAGCTGCGCGACATCCTGCGCGACTGCCCTGCCTGGGACGGCCGCGCCTGCGACCTGACCGTCACCGACTCCACCCCGAACACCATGCAGGTGCGTGCCCTGGTGACCGCCAAGGACGCGGACGACATCTGGACGGTCCGGGTCACGGTCCGCGAGCGCATGCTGCGCTGGCTCTGCGAGCAGCACCCGTACGCCCTGCCCCGCGTCAACACCGCGGACGCGGCCCTGCCGCACAGCGTCCACGGCAACCGCCCGTCCCACGACCGCGCCCACCGCCGGGCCTACGAGCCCCCGAGGACGAGCCGCTGACCGACCCCGGCACCCCCGGTGACCCGCGCGAGCCGTGAAGTACCGCACATCTCGGCGGAGCGGCAGACCACCGGGGGCGCCGGGGACACCCGCCTCGACCACTCATCACCCTCGAAGCCAACGCCCCCGCTCCGCGCCCCTGTTGGCAACAGCACCCGCCCGCCGGGCTCGGCGAGCCGGCCCTTGAGGGCCTCGGTGAGCAGCGCGGCGGTCAGCAGGTCGCGATGGTCGTACGACCGCCGGGTCACCGCAGACTGCGCACGTCCAGGTGCCGCAGCACCCGGTCCACCACCTCGGGGTCCGCCCCCGGTTCGCTGCGCGCCGCGAGCACCTCGTGCCGGGCCGCGCTCAGCATCTCGCCGTGGATCCGCCGCACCCGCTTCAGCCGGCGCACCCGCTGCTCGTGCGCCTCCCGTCGCTCCTCGTCCCCCATGTCCGGACTGATCCGCACGCCGATCTCGAAGGCCCGCCGCAGCATCTGCTCGGACAGCTCCTCCGGCAGCTCCTCGACCTCCTCGATCTCCCGCAGCCTGCGCTTGGCCGCCTTGGCCGCCCGGGTCGCCAGCGCCTTCTCGAACTGCTTCTCGTGCTCGGTGTCGGCCTTCACCCCGAGCTTGCGCACGAGCCACGGCAGGGTCAGGCCCTGAAGCACGAGGGTCGCCATGATGACGCCGAACGCGATGAACACGATCTCGTCCCGGTCCGGGAAGGCGGACCCGTCCTCGGTGTTCAGCGGGATCGCCAGCGCCAGCGCCACGGACGCCACCCCGCGCATCCCGGACCACCACATCACGACGGTCTCCCGCCAGCTCATCGGGACCTCCTCGGCGTAGTCCTGCTTGGCGTGCAGCCGCTTGGCGACCCAGGTCGCGGGCAGCAGCCACACCAGCCGAACGAGGATGACGACCCCGACGATCGCGGCCGCCCAGCCGAGCAGTTCGCCCCACCGACCGGACGCGGTCCGCACCGCGTTGTGCAGCTCCAGGCCGATCAGCCCGAACGCCACCCCGGTCACCAGCGTGTCGACGATGTCCCAGAAGGTGTGCCCGGCGAGCCGGGTGAGCACGTCGTCGGCGTCGGTGGCGTACTCGGCGAGGAAGAGGGCGGTGGCGAGCACGGCCAGCACCCCCGAGCCGTGCAGCTCCTCGGCCGCCACATAGGAGGCGTACGGCACGAGGAGGGTCAGGCCGATCTGGAGGGTCGGGTCGTCGAGCAGATCCATGAGCCGGTTGGCACCCCAGCCGAGCCCGACCCCGACGGCGATGGCGACGACCGCGGAGAGCACCAGCTCCAGCGCGGCCTCCCCGACCGCGAACGAGCCACTGACGGCCGCCGCGATCGCCACGTGGTACAGCACGATCGCCGTGACGTCGTTGAAGAGCCCCTCGCCCTCCAGGATCGACACCAGCCGGCGCGGCAGCCCGAGCTGCCCGGCGACGGCGGTCGCCGCGACCGGGTCGGGCGGCGCCACCAGCGCGCCCAGCGCCACGGCGGCGGCGATCGGCAGGCCCGGCACGATCGCGTGGGCGACGACGGCCACACACAGGGTGGTGACGAACACCAGGGCCACGGCCAGCAGGAAGATCGGCCTGATGTTGGCCGTGAACTGCCGCCAGGAGGTCCGCCGCACGGCAGCGTAGAGCAGCGGGGGCAGCAGCAGCGGAAGGATCAGGTCCGGCGGGATCTCGACGTTCGGCACGAACTCGAGCAGCGCCAGCACGATCCCGAGCAGGGTCATCAGCACCGGCGCCGGCAATTTCAGCCGGTCGCCGACCGGGACGCTCACCACGGCCCCGAGCAACAGCACGAACAACAGGGCCAACTGATCCACGGTCAGCACTCCGATGGGGTTCTCGGCGTTCGGACGACAGACCTCAAGCCTGCCACGCCGCCGTTCCCACCAGCGCTTTCGGCCCCCGCGCTACAGCGCGCGCCGCATTCCGCGGTGCGGGATCCCCGCCTCCGGGTACTCCGGCCCGTAGGCCTCGTAGCCCAGCCGCTCGTAGAACCCCAGCGCGTGCGTCTGGGCGTGCAGGTCCACCGCGGCGAGCCCACGCGCGCGTGCCGCGTCCTCGATCGCCCGCACGAGCGCGACGCCGACCCCGAGCCCGCGGGCCTCCTTGGTGACGGCGAGCCGCCCGAGCAGGCCGAGCGTCAGATCGCCGCCGACCTTCTCCGCGGCCTCGGAGCCGTGCAGCAACCGCCCGGTGCCCAGCGGCACCCCGTCCTCCCGCACGGCCAGTACATGCACCGCGACGGCGTCGTAGGCGTCGTACTCCAGGTCCTCCGGCACCCCCTGCTCGGCGACGAAGACCTCCTTGCGCACCGCGAAGCACAGCTCGCGGTCGGCGGGGTCCTCGGCGACGCGCACGGTGTACGACGGCAGGCTCATCCGTACGTCTCCTCGCGGACCTGGTCCAGGGCCTGCTGGAGGTCGTCCGGGTAGTCGCTCGCGAACTCCGCCCACTCCCCGTCCCCGGGGTGCTCGAAGCCGAGGCGGACGGCGTGCAGCCACTGCCGGGTCAGCCGCAGCCGCTTGGCGAGCGTCGGGTCGGCGCCGTAGGTGAGGTCGCCCACGCAAGGATGGCGGTGGGCGGCCATGTGGACGCGGATCTGGTGGGTGCGGCCGGTCTCCAGCTTCACGTCGAGCAGGGAGGCCGCGCGGAACGCCTCGATGAGGTCGTAGTGGGTGACCGACGCCTTGCCCTCGGCGGTGACCGCCCACTTGTAGTCGTGCTGCGGGTGGCGGCCGATGGGGGCGTCGATGGTGCCGCTCGTCGGGTCCGGGTGGCCCTGGACCAGGGTGTGGTAGCGCTTGTCGACCGTGCGCTCCTTGAACTGGCGCTTGAGCGAGGTGTACGCGCGCTCGGACTTCGCGACCACCATCAGACCCGAGGTGCCGACGTCCAGGCGGTGCACGATGCCCTGGCGCTCGGCGGCGCCGGAGGTCGAGATGCGGTACCCGGCCGCGGCGAGGCCACCGATGACGGTCGGGCCGGTCCAGCCGGGGCTGGGGTGCGCGGCGACGCCGACCGGCTTGACGATCACGACCACGTCGTCGTCGTCGTGCACGATCTCCATGCCCTCGACCGGCTCGGCGACGACCTGCACGGGCGCGGGCGCCTGCGGCATCTCCACCTCGAGCCAGGCGCCGCCGTGCACCCGCTCGGACTTCCCGACCACCGAGCCGTCGACCGTGACCTTCCCCGCCGCGGCGAGCTCGGCGGCCTTGGTACGGGAGAAGCCGAACATGCGGGAGATGGCGGCGTCGACACGCTCGCCCTCCAGGCCGTCGGGCACGGGCAGGGTGCGGATCTCGGGAATCGTGCTCACCCGTCGAGTATGCCGGACGGCACCGACAGCCCCGACCGCGCCTGTGGATCAGTGCCCGGGGAGCGGTCCCCGCGGATCAGTCCTTGTGGACCGTGCCGTCCGGGTCCAGGCCCTTGAAGGACAGCAGCACGATCAGGATGCCGCCGCACACGATCGCCGAGTCCGCCAGGTTGAACACCGCGAAGTGCTTGGGCGCGATGAAGTCCACGACCGCGCCCTCGAAGACACCCGGCGAGCGGAAGATCCGGTCGGTGAGGTTGCCGAGCGCGCCGCCGAGGAGCAGGCCGAGCGCGATCGCCCAGGGCAGGCTGTAGAGCTTGCGGGCGAGCCGGGCGATCACCACGATCACGGCCGCCGCGATCACCGTGAAGATCACGGTGAAGGCCTCGCCGAAGCCGAAGGCCGCGCCCGCGTTGCGGATCGCCTCGAACTTCAGCCAGTCCCCGATGATCTCGATCGACGCGTGGTGCTCCAGCTTGGCGACCACGATCATCTTGCTGACCAGGTCGAGGGCGTACGCGAACGTGGCGACCGCGAACAGCACGGCGATCCGCCGCCTGCCCCTGGGCGGCGCCTCGGCGCTCCGCTGCCCCTCCGCACCGGCTGACTGCTCCGGCTCGGTCTCCGCCCCCTCCGGGGAGTCCGGCGTACCGATGATGCGCTCCGCCTCTGCCACGTGAGTCCCTCGACTAGGTACCTGACTGAGCACGAGGGTACGTCACGCCCCCTGGCACCCTCAGTACCGGCGTTCCTGCTTCTGCTTGCACTCCACGCAGAGGGTGGCCCGCGGGAACGCCTGCATGCGCGCCTTGCCGATGGGGTTGCCGCAGTTCTCGCACAGGCCGTAGGTGCCCGCGTCGAGCCGCTCCAGGGCGCGCTCGGTCTGGAGCAGCATCTCGCGCGCGTTGGCCGCGAGGGCCATCTCGTGCTCGCGCGTGATGTTCTTGGTGCCGGTGTCCGCCTGGTCGTCGCCGGCGCCGTCCCCGGAGTCCCGCATCAGACCCGCGAGGGACTCCTCGGACGACGTGATCTCGGTGCGCAGCCGCAGCGCCTCGGACTGGAGCTCGGCGCGCGCCTCCTCGACCTCCTCCGGTGTCCAGGGGTCCTCGCCGGGGCGGACCGCGAGTTCGCCCGGCTCCACCGCCGCGGCGAGGCGTGCCTTGGGGACCGCGGTCTTCGCCGCCGTGGCCGTGCCAGGAGTCTTCTTCGCAACCACCGTCGTGGCTCCCGTCTGCTTCGCGGCCTCGGCCGCGCCCGCCTTCTTGGCCGTGCTCTCGGTACCGGCCGCGCTCTTCGTGCCGGTCGTGCTCTTCGCGGAGGTGCTCCGCGCGGTGGCCGTCTTCTTCACGGCCGCCTTCTTCGCTGCGGAGGTCGTCTTCTTGGCCGCGGCAGTCGTCTTCTTGGCCGCTGCGGTCGTCTTCGATGCCACTGCCGTGTTCTTGGCCGCAGCGGTCGTCTTCTTGGCCGCGGCAGTCGTCTTCTTCGCCGCTGCGGTCGTCCTCGACGCCACCGCCGTGTTCTTAGCCGCCGCTGCCGTCTTCTTCACCGCCGTGGTCCTCGACGCCGTCCTCCCCGCGGTCTTCCTCGCGGCGGCCGTCCCGGCCGCCTCTCTTCCGGGCCCCTCCTCCTCCACGGCCTTCCGCGCGGGAGCCGCCTTGGACGCCGCGGCCTTCTTGGCCGCGGTCTTCTTCGCGGGGCTCTTGGCCGCCGTCTTCCGCACGGCCTCGCCCACCGCCTTCACCGCCTTGGTCACCTTGGCGGCACGCCCTTCCGCACCCCCCTGTGCGCTCTTCTTCCCGCCCACGTCCTTGGCCGCACCGACGGAGGCCTTGGCAGCCCCCGAACTGCCCGACGCCGACTGCTGTACGGCGGTCTTCTTCGCCACCATGGCCGCGGCCCCTTCACATATTGTGATCTTGCACGCGAATCGTGCTGGGACGATAAATCGACTTGAGTCCCGCGGCAACGGGGCACACCGCCCGATTCGCCCGGCTCACGCGGGGGCGCGCCGAGCCTGCATGCGTTGTGCCCAGCTCCCCGCCGGGTAATCCGCCGTGCCGTACGTCCCGGGATCCGCTCGCGCGCACCGCTCCATTCGGGTCACCCCCACCGCCCGCCACCCCCGCAGCCCGGACCCGGAAATCCGGTCGGCCGCTGTCGGTGCGGCGCCGTACACTGGGCGGAGCGAAAAGCGTGGATGGGGACGAGTAGCGGCGTACGCGGCCAAGAGCGACCCGGGGACGGTGGGAGCCCGGGGGCGAGCGCGACGCGAAGATCACCCCGGAGCCGCCGGAAGAAACCCCGCGAGGGGCGGTAGACCCGGCATCGCGACCCCAATGAGGGGGCTCACCGGTGGGGAAGGCACACCGGGGAGCCAAGGAGGGTGGTACCGCGGGAGCGCGCCGACGACGGCGTACAGCATTCGGCTCTCGTCCCTCCGGACGGAAGGCAGCAAGTCCGCCGGAGGAAGCTCGCTGATGACAACGCCGATGTACCGCCAGGTGCCCGCCCAGGTCGACCTGCCCGCCCTCGAGCACGCCGTGCTCGACTTCTGGCGCGAGCAGAAGATCTTCGCCAAGACCCTGGAGCAGTCCGAGGGCCGCCCGGAGTGGGTGTTCTACGAGGGCCCGCCCACCGCCAACGGCATGCCCGGCGCCCACCACATCGAGGCGCGCGTCTTCAAGGACGTCTTCCCCCGCTTCCGCACCATGCGCGGCTACCACGTGGCCCGCAAGGCCGGCTGGGACTGCCACGGCCTGCCGGTGGAGCTGGCGGTCGAGAAGGAGCTCGGCTTCAGCGGCAAGAAGGACATCGAGGCGTACGGCATCGCCGAGTTCAACGCCAAGTGCCGCGAGTCCGTGACCCGCCACACCGACGCCTTCGAGGCGCTCACGACCCGCATGGGGTACTGGACCGACCTCCAGGACCCGTACCGCACGATGGACCCCGAGTACATCGAGTCGGTCTGGTGGTCGCTGAAGACGATCTTCGACAAGGGTCTGCTGGTCCAGGACCACCGCGTCGCCCCTTGGTGCCCGCGCTGCGGCACCGGCCTCTCGGACCACGAGCTGGCGCAGGGCTACGAGACGGTCGTCGACCCGTCCGTGTACGTCCGTTTCCCGCTCACCTCCGGTCCGCTCGCCGGTGAGGCCGCGCTCCTGGTGTGGACGACGACCCCCTGGACCCTGGTGTCCAACACGGCGGTCGCCGCGCACCCGGAGGTCACCTACGTCGTCGCCACCGACGGCCAGGAGAAGCTCGTGGTCGCCGAGCCGCTGCTCGCCAGGGCGCTCGGCGAGGGCTGGCAGACCACCGGCCAGTCCTTCACCGGCGCCGAGATGGAGCGCTGGACCTATCAACGTCCCTTCGAGCTCGTGGAGTTCCCGGAGGCGGCGCATTTCGTCGTCAACGCCGAGTACGTCACGACCGAGGACGGTACGGGCCTGGTCCACCAGTCCCCCGCCTTCGGTGAGGACGACCTCAAGGTCTGCCGCGCCTACGGCCTGCCCGTGGTCAACCCCGTCCGCCCGGACGGCACGTTCGAGGAAGACGTCCCGCTGGTAGGCGGCGTCTTCTTCAAGAAGGCGGACGAACAGCTCACCGAGGACCTCCAGCAGCGCGGCCTCCTCTTCAAGCACATCCCGTACGAGCACAGCTACCCGCACTGCTGGCGCTGTCACACCGCGCTCCTCTACTACGCGCAGCCGTCCTGGTACATCCGCACCACCGCGCTGAAGGACCGCCTCCTCCAGGAGAACGAGAACACCAACTGGTTCCCGGAGACGGTCAAGCACGGCCGCTTCGGCGACTGGCTCCAGAACAACATCGACTGGGCGCTGTCCCGCAACCGCTACTGGGGCACCCCGCTGCCGATCTGGCGCTGCGAGGACGACCACCTCACGGTCGTCGGCTCCCGCGCCGAGCTCACCGAGCTGACCGGCACGGACCACTCGGACCTCGACCCGCACCGCCCGTTCATCGACGAGGTCACCTTCGCGTGCCCGCAGTGCGAGAAGACGGCCACGCGCGTGCCGGAGGTCATCGACGCCTGGTACGACTCGGGTTCCATGCCGTTCGCACAGTGGGGCTACCCGTACAAGAACAAGGAACTGTTCGAGTCCCGCTACCCGGCGCAGTTCATCTCCGAGGCCATCGACCAGACGCGCGGCTGGTTCTACACGCTGATGGCCGTGGGCACCCTGGTCTTCGACAAGTCCTCGTACGAGAACGTCGTCTGCCTCGGCCACATCCTCGCCGAGGACGGCCGCAAGATGTCCAAGCACCTGGGCAACACCCTGGAGCCCATCCCGCTGATGGACCGGCACGGGGCGGACGCGGTGCGCTGGTTCATGGCGGCCGGCGGCTCCCCCTGGGCGGCCCGCCGCGTCGGCCACGGCACGATCCAGGAGGTGGTGAGGAAGACACTCCTCACCTACTGGAACACGGTCGCCTTCCAGGCCCTGTACGCCCGTACGTCGAACTGGGCGCCCAGCGAGGCCGACCCGGCCCCGGCCGACCGCCCGGTCCTGGACCGCTGGCTGCTGTCCGAGCTCCACGCCCTCACCGATCAGGTGACCCAGGCTCTGGAGGCGTACGACACCCAGCGCGCCGGCAAGCTCCTGTCGGCGTTCGTCGACGACCTCTCCAACTGGTACGTCCGCCGCTCCCGGCGCCGGTTCTGGCAGGGCGACAAGGCCGCGCTGCGCACCCTGCACGAGGTCGTCGAGACGGTGACCAAGCTGATGGCCCCGCTCACCCCGTTCATCACCGAGCGGGTCTGGCAGGACCTGGTCGTGCCGGTCACCCCGGGCGCCCCGGAGTCGGTGCACCTGACCTCGTGGCCGGAGGCGGACCTGACCGCCATCGACCCGGAGCTGTCGAAGCAGATGGTCCTGGTGCGCCGGCTCGTCGAGCTGGGCCGGGCCACGCGCGCGGAGTCGGGCGTGAAGACCCGCCAGCCGCTGTCCCGGGCGCTCATCGCGGCGACCGGTTTCGACGCCCTCGACCGCGAACTGCACGCGCAGATCACGGAGGAGCTGAACGTGAGCGCGCTCGCGTCCCTCGCCGAGGTCGGCGGCAGCCTGGTGGACACCACCGCGAAGGCCAACTTCCGCGCCCTGGGCAAGCGTTTCGGCAAGCGCGTCCAGGACGTGGCCAAGGCCGTCGCGAACGCGGACGCCGCCGCGCTCTCCCTCGCGCTGCGCGAGGGCACGGCATCGGTGGAGGTCGACGGCGAGACGGTCACGCTCGCCCCCGACGAGGTGATCATCACGGAGACCCCGCGCGAGGGCTGGTCGGTCGCCTCCGACTCCGGTGCCACGGTCGCCCTGGACCTGGAGATCACCGAGGAGCTCCGCCAGGCCGGCCTCGCGCGTGACGCGATCCGCCTGATCCAGGAGGCCCGCAAGAACAGCGGCCTCGACGTGGCCGACCGCATCGCGCTGCGCTGGACCTCCACCGACCCGGCGGTGGCCGAGGCCCTGACCGAGCACACGGGGCTGATCTCCGACGAGGTCCTGGCGACGGACTTCGGCCAGGGAGAGGCGGACGACACCTACGGCGAGGCCTTCACCGACGAGGGCCTGTCACTGACGTTCCGCCTGCGCAAGGCGTAACCGACACGGCGCCCAAGGGGCCCGGACTCCCCAACGGAGCCGGGCCCTTCGCCCTGCCCCGCCCCCGAACAAGGACCGCGAGGACCCCCGCGACCGACGGAGCGCGCCCCGCCCTTGCCAGGGGACGCGAGGCCCTACGCCAGGGCCACCTCACCCCCGCCCGAGGCCCGCGACGAACCGCGCCCACCCGGGCACCACCGCCGCAGGGATGCGACGAACCGCGCACGCCCGGGCAGCACCGGCCCGCCCCTGAAGGGACGCGACGAAGGGCACAAAAAAGGGCGAGGCCCCGGGTCACAACCCGGGGCCTCGCCCTGAACGCTGCCGACGCCTGAGGCGTACTACCTCTCGTCAGTTGTCGTCCTCGTCGATGAGGAAGCCGCGCATCGGCGACGGAGCCTGGCCCATCGGGCCGGGGCCCTGCGGCCGGACCGGAGCCATCGGCTGGGTCATCGCGGGCGACATCTGCTGCTGGCCGCCGTAGGACGGACCCGCCGGGGACGGGCCGCCGCCCATGCCGCCCGGGTTGCCGCCGTACGACGGGGCGCTCGCGCCGGCCGGGGCCATGGAGGGCGCCGGGGACGGCGGCAGCGACGCGGTCGCCGGGGTGCGCGGCGGGGCCAGCGAGTCGTCGGCCTGAGTCTCCAACTGACGCAGCTGCGACTCGAGGTAGGACTTCAGGCGGGTGCGGTACTCGCGCTCGAAGCCACGCAGGTCCTCGACCTTGCGCTCCAGCGTGGCGCGGGCGGACTCCAGGGAGCCCATCGCGACGCGGTGCTTCTCCTGCGCGTCCCGCTCCAGGGCGTCGGCCTTGGCACGGGCGTCACGCTCGAGACCCTCGGCACGCGAACGCGCCTCGCCGACGATCTTGTTGGCCTCGGAACGGGCCTCCGCGATCGCCTGGTCGGCGGTCTGCTGGGCCAGCGACAGGACTCGCGCGGCGCTGTCGCCACCGGGACCCTGACCGGGGCCGCCCATGCCGCCCATGGGGCCGCCCATCGGGCCACCCATCTGCTGCTGCATGGGGGGCTGGCCGCCCATCGGGCCCTGGCCCATGGGCCCCTGGCCCATCGGACCGTGCCCCTGGCCCATCGGGCCGGGACCCTGCGGGCCACCCTGACCGCCGGGACCGGCGGGCAGCTGCGGCGCACCGCTCGGCAGCTGGGGCGGACCGCCCATGGGGCCGCCCATCTGCTGCTGCGGCGGGCCCGATATGCCGGCCGGCACCGGGGCGCCGGGACCGGGGCCACGCATGCCCTGCTGCGGCATGCCCTGCTGGGGCATACCCTGCTGTTGCATTCCGCCCTGCTGCTGATCCTGGGGGCCGCCGGGGCCCTCCGGAGGCTTGCGCATGTTCTGCTGGTTCTGCGCAGCGGCACGCGTCGCCGCGGCCAGCTTGGCGCGCAGGTCCTCGTTCTCGCGCAGCAGGCGCGTCAGTTCGGCTTCGACCTCATCGAGGAAGGCATCGACCTCGTCCTCGTCATAGCCTTCTCGGAGGCGGACGGTCGTGAACTGCTTGTTCCGCACGTCCTCGGGGGTCAACGGCATCTCTTCACCTCAACGTAGTCATCGGCAGTCGGCAGGACCGTATCGTCCACTGTCACCTCGCGAGATTGCCCACGATAGAGATCAAGATGTAGACGATGATCATCAGTACGAAGAAGGACAGGTCGAGCGCCACGCCCCCGAGACGCAGCGGCGGAATGAACCGCCGCAGAAGCTTCAGCGGTGGATCGGTGACAGTGTAGGTGGCCTCCAGAACGACCACCATCGCCTTGCCAGGTTGCCACGAGCGGGCGAACTGGAAGACGTAGTCCATGACCAACCGGAAGATGAGCACGATGAGGAACACCATCAGCGCGATGTAGATCACCTGCGCGAACACGCCCATGGTCTGTGTTTCCCTCTCCCCTGCTCGTACGTCTTACCGGTCGTCTGTCTCAGCTCTGATTGAAGAACCCGCCCTCTGCGATACGGGCCTTGTCCTCCGCCGTGACATCGACGTTAGCAGGCGACAACAGGAACACCTTCTGCGTCACCCGCTCGATGCTGCCGTGAAGACCAAACACCAAACCGGCCGCAAAGTCGACAAGTCGCTTGGCGTCTGTGTCATCCATCTCAGTCAGATTCATGATCACCGGGGTGCCCTCACGGAAGTGTTCCCCGATGGTACGGGCCTCGTTGTAGGTCCGTGGGTGAAGCGTGGTGATCCGGTAAGGCTCTCGTTCCGACACGACCTTGGGCATGATCACCGGTGCGTTCTTCTCCAGGCTTGCGCGTTCTTGTGTGATGGACGCCACGGGCGCGATCCGCGCCGGACGCCCGGATTCAGCGGCGAGCGAAGCGGAACGGGCGGCCGGTTCGCGCGGCACCGACGGCTGCACGATTCGCACCTCTTCGTCCCTTTGGGACTGATGTGCACTGTGCGCCTGGTGCACCGGTTCATGCCGCCGGTGGTCACGCTCGGGCTCCGGGTCCAGTTCGGGTTCGAAGTCGTCGTCGGGGTCGAATCCGCGGCCGTCGTACCCATCGTCCTCCACGAGGCCGAGGTAGACCGCCATCTTGCGCATCGCGCCGGCCATTCTCTGAGTCCTCCGCTCTGTGGTGGATCGGCTGACGACTGCCAAGTGCCCGCGATCCACGTGGTCGTTACACCCGCCTTCCGGCGGTAATGACCATATTTTCTGCTGTGGTCCGACTTCCTGGCGACGTTACCCGAGCCTCGGGCGGACTCCGAGTACCGCCGTACCGACGCGCACATGTGTCGCTCCGGCCGCCACGGCCTGTTCGAGGTCCGCACTCATTCCTGCCGAGACCATGTTCGCAGCCGGATGACTTCGGCGCAGGTCGGTCGACAAATCCATCAACCGCTCGAACGCCGCCTGTTGGCGACCCGCGTACTCCCCGGTGAGCGGCGCGACGGTCATCAGCCCGTCGAGCCGCAGCCCCGGGGCGCCGGCGACCAGATCGGCCAACTCCCCGATCCCGCCCGGCGCGACACCTCCGCGCTCCCCCCGCTCGCTCTCCCCGGCGTCGAGCGCGACCTGGAGCAGACACCCCACCTCGCGCCCGGCCCGTACGGCCTCCTTCGACAGGGCCGTCACCAGCTTCGAACGATCGACGGACTGCACGAGATCCGCGTAACCGACCACGGATCGAACCTTGTTGGTCTGAAGCTGTCCGACGAAATGCCAGTCGAGGGGCAGATCCGAGCATGCGGCCGCCTTGGGTGCCGCGTCCTGGTCCTTGTTCTCGGCGACGGCGCGCACGCCGAGGTCGGACAGGATCCGCACATCGCTCGCGGGGTAGGTCTTGGTGACCACGATCAGGGTCACCTCCTCGCGCTTGCGGCCCGCGGCCGCGCACGCGGCGGCGATCCGCTCCTCCACCTTCGCCAGATTCGCGGCGAGTTCGTCCTTACGGTCCGTCATGCTCTCTCAGCCCAGCCAGACATATCCCGCGAGTCGCCCCGTGGTGCGATCGCGACGGTAGGAGAAGTGGTCGCCCGACTCGAGCGTGCACACCGGCGACTGCTCCCGGTCGCGCACCCCGAGCCGTTCGAGCTGCGCGTGCACCCCGGCGGTCACGTCCACCGCGGGTGTGCCCCAGCTCGTCTCGGCGTACGCCGCCGGCTCGATCGCGGCGACCTCGGCGCGCATCGCGTCCGGCACCTCGTAGCACCGGCCGCAGACGGCGGGTCCGGTGCGGGCGACGATCCGGACGGGGTCGGCGCCGAGTTCGACCATGGCCCGCACGGCGGCGGGGACGACCCCTGCGATCATGCCGGGCCGTCCCGCGTGCACCGCGCCGACGACCCCGGCGACCGGGTCGGCGAGCAGTACGGGCGTGCAGTCCGCGGTGAGGACGGCGAGGGCGAGACCCCGCTCGGTGGTGACGATCGCGTCCACCTCCGGCACCGGCCGGTCGCCCCAGGGCTCCGCGACCACGGCCACGTCCGCCCCGTGCACCTGGTTCATCCAGACCACCCGGACGGGGTCGAGCCCCAGCGACTTGGCGGCCAGTTCACGGTTGGTGCGGACGGCGTCGGCGGCGTCCCCGACCGCCCCGCCGAGGTTGAGCTCCTCGTACGGAACGGCGCTCACCCCGCCCCACCGGTCGGTGAAGGCGAAGTGGGCGCCGCTCGCAGTGCTCGTTGCGGAGCGCTGTCCTATCACTTCAGGAAGTCCGGCACGTCCAGTTCCTCGGCCGCGCTGTCCGAGTAGGACCGCGAGGGCGGGACCGGCGGGGCGACCGGGAGGTCGGCCACCGGCTCGGGCGCGGGCTCCGGGTCCTCCTTCGGCGTGACGCTGCCGAGCGAGCCGAAGGACGGGCGGGACTCGGTCTGCCGTACCGGGGTGGGCTCCTCCCGGCGGGCCGGGGAGGAGGAGGTCGAGCCGAGGACGGTGTCCCGGCGGGTCGGCGGCTGGCCGCCGTCGAAGCCGGCGGCGATGACCGTGACGCGCACCTCGTCGCCGAGGGCGTCGTCGATGACCGCGCCGAAGATGATGTTCGCCTCGGGGTGGGCGGCCTCGGAGACCAGTTGGGCGGCCTCGTTGATCTCGAACAGGCCGAGGTCGGAGCCACCGGAGATGGAGAGCAGCACACCGCGGGCGCCGTCGATGGACGCCTCCAGCAGCGGCGAGGAGATCGCCATCTCGGCGGCGGCCACCGCGCGGTCGTCGCCGCGGGCCGAGCCGATGCCCATGAGGGCCGAACCGGCCTCGGACATGACCGACTTGACGTCGGCGAAGTCGAGGTTGATCAGGCCGGGCGTGGTGATGAGGTCGGTGATGCCCTGAACGCCGGAGAGCAGGACCTGGTCGGCCGACTTGAAGGCGTCGAGCACCGAGACCTGGCGGTCCGAGATGGACAGCAGTCGGTCGTTGGGGATGACGATTAGGGTGTCGACCTCTTCGCGGAGTTCCGCGATGCCGTCCTCGGCCTGGTTGGCGCGGCGCCGGCCCTCGAAGGTGAACGGGCGGGTGACCACGCCGATGGTGAGGGCGCCGAGGTTGCGCGCGATGTTGGCCACGACGGGTGCGCCGCCGGTGCCGGTGCCGCCGCCTTCACCGGCCGTCACGAAGACCATGTCGGCCCCCTTGAGGACCTCCTCGATCTCCTCGCGGTGGTCCTCGGCGGCCTTGCGTCCGACGGCCGGGTTGGCGCCGGCGCCGAGTCCGCGGGTGAGTTCACGGCCGACGTCGAGCTTGACGTCGGCGTCGCTCATCAACAGCGCCTGCGCGTCGGTGTTGATGGCGATGAACTCGACGCCCTTGAGACCGACCTCGATCATCCGGTTGATGGCATTGACACCACCGCCGCCGACACCGATGACTTTGATGACTGCGAGGTAGTTCTGCGGTGCTGCCACGTCGAAGGCCTCTCGCCTCGAGTTACGTGTCGTCGTATCGCGGGTGTTGCGATGCGACGACGGATGCCGAATGGGACGGTCCATAGCGCCGACCCGAACCCTAACGTTGAAGTTTAGGGTTACCAGTGTGTCTGTTCCCTGGAGTCTTCTGAACAGGACACTAAGTCGACAAGTGGCGCACGTTCAACGAACACGCCGAACCTCCCGTTTTTCTTTTCACCCTATGTGATCAGCCGTAGCGGTAGCCAACCAGGGTGCTGGCCTGCACGGATGAACGTCAACTCCCTGATGACGCAGGGGCGGTGGGAACCGAGACGTCGAAGTGCCGCGCGTCCGGCACCGCTTTCATGAGAGCGTCGAGCGTACGGGCCTTCGCGGCCCCCTTCTCGCCACTCCCCCACGCGACGGTGCGACCGTCGCTCAACTCCAGCGAGATGTCGTCGTAGGAACGCACCTTGACGGTCCGGGTGCTCTTCGCGACGGCGGCCGGGATGTGACCGGCGACCCGCACCGCCTCGCGCACCAGCCGGTCCTCGCCGAAGCGGCGCAGGCTCGGGGCGGCGGAACCCGACTCGGAGACCGTCAATTCCAGCGCGGGGACGCCTTTCGGGGCCCGGGAAACCGTGGCAAAACGGACGCCGTCGTCGTCCACTTCGGCAAACTTTCCGCCCTTTTCGACAATCAGAACCGGAGTGCGCTCAACCACTTTCAGGTCGATTCCATGGGGCCAGGAACGAGCCACATCAACCGCGTCAATTCGGGGCAATTTCCGGAGCAACCGTGCCTCGATCGCGTCGGTGTCGACGGAAATCAGCGGCGCCCCGGTCGGCACATCGGCGGCCTCGCGCACCTGTGCGGGCGTCAGAACGCCGGTGCCCGAGACCGCCACGCGCTCCACGCGCAGCCACTGCGAGCCGTACAGGGCCCACAGGGAGCCCGCGCCGAGCAGGACCAGCGCGACGGCGAGGACGACGACCGTCCGGGGCCGCGGCACCCGCAACCGGCGGACGGGCGGCGGGCCGGACGACTCCTGCTGGCGTTCACCGCGCTCGGCGGTCGTCGTTCCGGCCACGCTGCCTGCCCTTCGCTCTACGTGGAAACGCCGTGCCTAGCGGTGTGCACGGCTGGCGGCGATCGCCTCGTACACCATGCCGACGAGCAGCTCGTCGGCGTCCCGGCGGCCGAACTCGGCGGCGGCGCGGGACATCTCGTACAGCCGGTGCGGGTCGGCGAGGACGGGCAGGACCTGCTGCTGCACCCACTCGGGGGTCAGCTCCGCGTCGTCGACCAGCAGACCGCCGCCCGCCTTGACCACCGGCTGGGCGTTGAGCCGCTGTTCGCCGTTGCCGATGGGCAGCGGGACGTAGGCGGCCGGGAGCCCGACGGCGGAGAGTTCGGCGACGGTCATCGCGCCCGCGCGGCAGAGCATCATGTCGGCCGCGGCGTACGCGAGGTCCATCCGGTCCACGTACGGTACCGGGATGTACGGGGGCATCCCCGGCATCTGCTGCACGTGCGGCAGTTCGTTCTTCGGGCCGACCGCGTGCAGGATCTGGATGCCGGCCTGCTGGAGCCAGGGCGCGACCTGCTGGACGACCTCGTTGAGGCGGCGGGCGCCCTGCGAGCCGCCGGAGACCAGCAGGGTCGGCAGGTTCGGGTCCAGGCCGAACATCGCCCGGGCCTCGGGACGGGCGGCGGCCCGGTCCAGGGTGGCGATGGTCCGGCGCAGCGGGATGCCGATGTAGCGGGCGTCGCGGAGCTTGCTGTCCGGGGTGGAGACGGCGACCCTGGCGGCGTAGCGGGAGCCGATCTTGTTGGCGAGGCCGGGGCGGGCGTTCGCCTCGTGCACCACGATCGGCACGCCGAGCCGCTTGGCGGCGAGGTAGGCGGGCAGGGCCACGTACCCGCCGAAGCCGACCACGGCGTCCGCCTTGGTGCGCTCCAGGATCTGCTCCGCGGCCTTGATGGTGCCGCGCAGCCGGCCCGGGACGGTGATCAGCTCGGGGGTGGGCTTGCGCGGCAGGGGCACGGCCGGGATCAGCGCGAGCTCGTAGCCGCGCTCGGGGACGAGCCGGGTCTCCAGGCCGCGCTCCGTGCCCAGGGCCGTGATCCCCACGGTGGGGTCCTGCCTGCGCAGGGCGTCCGCGAGGGCGAGCGCGGGCTCGATGTGGCCGGCGGTCCCCCCACCGGCGAGTACGACATGCACCGAAATTCACCGCTCTCCGGACGAACGCGCCGAGGCGCGCCGTCGCATCGTGTTCCATCTCCGAGGCCCCGAGAGACCCCCGCCTCCCCGCTTTCTACCAAAGCGGGGCTGCCGCATCGACAGCGCGGCCCGCGCAGCGGGCTCGTCACGCGCGAAGGCGATCAGCAGCCCGATGGCGAACATGGTCGGCAGCAGGGCGGATCCTCCGTAGGAGAACAGCGGGAGGGGGACACCGGCGATCGGCAGCAGACCGAGCACCGCACCGATGTTGATCACCGCCTGCGCG
Organism: Streptomyces sp. NPDC020489; assembly: GCF_044386545.1. Taxonomy (NCBI): domain Bacteria; kingdom Bacillati; phylum Actinomycetota; class Actinomycetes; order Kitasatosporales; family Streptomycetaceae; genus Streptomyces; species Streptomyces sp. NPDC020489. The sequence goes on along the minus strand of NZ_JBIRUZ010000001.1, from coordinate 678,718 downwards.
GTGATCCAGGTGGTCACGCCTCCCGCGGCATACCTGACGAAGGGGTCCTCCGTACGACCGGCCACGCGGATACCCGCATAGCCTAGAGCCGCGAAGAGGGCGAGCACCGACAGCGTCCCCGCCAGGCCCAGTTCCTCACCGGTGACGGCGAAGATGAAGTCCGTGTGCGCTTCCGGGAGTTGGCCCCATTTTTCCACACTCGCGCCGAGTCCGGAGCCGAAGATCCCGCCGGAGGCGAGGGCGTAGATGCCGTGCACGGCCTGCCAGCAGGCGTCGCCCGGGCCGGGGTCGGTGGCGCCGATGCACTGGAGCCGGGCCATCCGGTTGGGGCTGGTCTTGATGAGGATCAGCCCGATCGTGGCGGCCACCGACAGCACCCCGACGAACAGCCGGGTCGGTGCCCCCGCGAGCCACAACAGGCCGAAGAGGATCGCCGTGAGGATGATCGCGGTGCCCATGTCGCCGCCGAGCATGATCAGCCCGAGCAGCATGAAGGCGACCGGGACGAGCGGCACCAGCATGTGCTTCCACTGCGTGAGCAGCTTCTTGTCCTGCTTGCGGGCGAGCAGGTCCGCGCCCCACAGCACCAGGGCGAGCTTGCCGAACTCGCTGGGCTGGATCTGGAAGGAGCCGCCGAGCGCGATCCAGTTCTGGTTGCCGTTGACCGCCATCCCTATCCCCGGCACCTGCACCAGCGCCATCAGGAAGACGGCGCCGGCGAGGATCGGGTAGGCCAGCGCCCGGTGCAGCTTCACCGGCATCCGCGAGGCGAGCAGCATCAGCCCGGCGCCGATCGAGGCGGCGAGGAGTTGCTTGCGGAAGAAGTAGGACCCCGGCAGCGACATCTGCAACGCCTTGATCTGGGAGGCCGAGTAGACCATCACCAGACCCAACACGGTGATCAGCAGACTGCCGCCGAGGATCAGGTAGTACGCGGTCAGCGGCCGGTCCCACGCCTTGCGCGCGCGGGTGACGAGCTGCTGGACGGGGTTCTCCCGCGGTGCCCGGGAAGCCGCGGGACGTCTGACGGCCCGCTGCACGGGCGGTCGGCCGGTACGGCTACTGGGCATCAGAGCCTCCGCTACGTCGGTCAGGAGCCGAGTTCGCGAACCGCCTCCGCGAACGCGTCACCGCGCTTGTTGTAGTTGGTGAACATGTCCATGGAGGCGCAGGCCGGGGCCAGCAGCACCGTGTCGCCGGGCCGAGCCAGCCGCTTCGCCTCCGTCACCGCCTGGAGCATCGCCCCAGTGTCGGTCCGGTCGAGGTCGACGACGGGTACTTCCGGGGCGTGTCGCGCGAGGGCTTCACGGATCAGCTCGCGGTCGCGGCCGATGAGCACGGCACCGCGCAGCCGCTGTGCCGACCGCGCGACCAGCTCGTCGAAGGTGGCGCCCTTGGCGAGGCCGCCCGCGATCCACACGATCGACTCGTACGCCGCCAACGAGGCTTGCGCCGCATGGGTGTTGGTGGCCTTGGAGTCGTCGACGTAGGAGACGCCGTCCAGGTCGGCCACGTGCGCGATGCGGTGCGCGTCCGGCGTGAAGGCCCGCAGACCGTCGCGTACGGCCCTGGCGGGCACCCCGAAGGCGCGCGCGAGGGCCGCCGCGGCAAGGGCGTTGGCGATGTTGTGCGGGGCCGGCGGGGTGACGTCGGAGATCTCGGCGAGCTCCTGCGCGTTCTTCTGCCGGTTCTCGACGAAGGCGCGGTCGACCAGGATGCCGTCCACGACGCCGAGTTGGGAGGGGCCCGGGGAGCCGAGGGTGAAGCCGATGGCCCGGCAGCCCTCCTCCACGTCCGCCTCGCGCACCAGGTCCTCGGTGGCCTTGTCGGCCACGTTGTAGACGCAGGCCACGCGATTGCCCTCGTAGACGCGGCCCTTGTCGCGCGCGTACGCCTCCATGGAGCCGTGCCAGTCCAGGTGGTCCGGCGCGAGGTTCAGCACGGCGGCGGAGTGGGCGCGCAGGGAGGGCGCCCAGTGCAGCTGGTAGCTGGACAGCTCCACGGCGAGGACGTCGTAGCGCTCCTCGCCGAGCACCGCGTCCAGCAGGGAGACGCCGATGTTGCCGACGGCGGCGGTGCGCAGTCCGGCGGCCGTCAGGATCGACGCCAGCATCTGGGTGGTGGTCGTCTTGCCGTTGGTGCCGGTGACGGCGAGCCAGGGGGCCGCGTCGGGGCCGCGCAGCCGCCAGGCGAGCTCCACGTCCCCCCAGATGTCGACGCCGGCCTCGCGGGCCGCCGTGAACAGTGGCTTGTCGGGCTGCCAGCCGGGGGCGGTGACGACGAGTTCGGCCCCCTCGGGCAAGGTCGCGCCGTCGCCGAGGCGGACCGTGATGCCGAGCGCCTGGAGTTCGGCGGCCTGCTCACGCGCGCGTGCGTCGTCGCCGTCGTTGACGACCGTGACGACGGCTCCGCGCGCGTGCAGCGCCTTGGCCGCCGGGAGGCCGGAGACGCCGAGGCCGGCGACGGTGACGTGCTTGCCCTGCCAGTCGGCAGACTCCGAGGAGGTCACTTTTCCGCTGCCCATCCCGCGTAGAAGAGGCCCAGGCCGACGATCACGCAGATGCCCTGGATGATCCAGAAGCGGACCACCACGAGGACCTCGGACCAGCCCTTGAGTTCGAAGTGGTGCTGGAGCGGCGCCATCCGGAAGACGCGCTTGCCGGTGAGCTTGAAGGAGCCGACCTGGATGACCACGGACATCGTGATGAGGACGAACAGACCGCCCATGATGGCCACCAGCAGCTCCGTGCGGGAGAGGATGGCCAGGCCGGTGAGGACGCCGCCGAGCGCGAGCGAACCCGTGTCGCCCATGAAGATCTTGGCCGGCGAGGTGTTCCACCACAGGAAGCCGAGGCAGGCACCCATCAGCGCCGAGGCGATGACCGCCAGGTCGAGGGGATCGCGTACCTCGTAGCAGGCCCCCGGGTTGGTCAGGGTGCCCGCGTTGGCGCAGGACTCCTGGAACTGCCAGACGCCGATGAAGGTGTAGGCGCCGAAGACGAGCACGGAGGCGCCGGTGGCCAGGCCGTCCAGACCGTCCGTCAGGTTCACGCCGTTGGACATGGCGAGGATCATGAACAGCGCCCAGATCACGAACAGCACCGGGCCGATCTTCCAGCCGAAGTCCGTGATGAACGACAGCCGGTCGGAGGCGGGGGTGTTGTTGCGGGCGTCCGGGAACATCAGGGCGAGCACCGCGAAGCTGATGCCGACGATCAGCTGGCCGGCCATCTTGGCCTTGGCCCGCAGACCGAGCGACCGCCGCTTGACGATCTTGATGTAGTCGTCGAGGAAGCCGACCAGGCCCATGCCGACCATCAGGCCGAGCACCAGCAGGCCCGAGTAGGTCGGGGGGTAGCCGGTGATGACCTTGGACAGGAAGTAGGCGACGACCGTCGCCAGGATGAAGGCGATACCGCCCATGGTCGGCGTACCGCGCTTGCTGGCGTGCTCGCGCGGGCCGTCGTCGCGGATGTACTGACCGTAGCCCTTGCGCGCGAGCAGTTTGATCAGCAGCGGGGTGCCGACCAGGGTCAGGAACAGACCAATGACTCCTGCGAACAGGATCTGCTTCATCATCGGGCGGCAACCTCACCCTCGGCGCCGAGCAGCGCCGCGGCGACACTCTCCAGGCCGACCGAACGGGACGCCTTCACGAGTACGACGTCTCCCGGACGCAGCTCGCTGCGCAACAGGTCGACCGCCGACTGTGCGTCGGACACGTGCACCGACTCCTCACCCCACGAACCCTCGTTATATGCGCCCAGTTGCAGCCAGGACGCTTCCCTGCCCCCGACCGCGACGAGCTTGCTGACGTTGAGCCGGACGGCGAGCCGTCCGACCGCGTCGTGCTCGGCGAGCGCCTCGTCCCCGAGCTCGGCCATCTTGCCGAGCACCGCCCAGGTCCGCCGCCCCTTGCCCATGGCCACGAGCGCGCGCAAAGCCGCTCGCATGGACTCGGGGTTCGCGTTGTAGGCGTCGTTGACGACCGTCACGCCGTCCGGGCGCTCGGTGACCTCCATACGCCAGCGGGAGAGGGAGCCCGCCTCGGAGAGCGCGGTGGCGATCTCAGCTGCGGACATGCCCAGCTCATGGGCGACGGCGGCCGCGGCGAGCGCGTTCGACACGTGGTGCTCACCGTACAGGCGCATGGTCACGTCGCTGTCACCGGAGGGTGTGCGAAGCCTGAAGGCGGGCTGTCCGGTGTCCGTGAGTCGCACGTTCTCGGCGCGTACGTCCGCTTCGTCGGACTCTCCGAAAAGGATCACCTTCGCCTTCGTACGGGATGCCATGGCCCGTACGAGGGGATCGTCGGCGTTGAGGATCGCGGCGCCGTCCTCGGGCAGGGACTCCACCAGTTCGCCCTTGGCCTGCGCGATCTGCTCCCGGCCGCCGAACTCGCCGATGTGGGCGCTGCCGACGTTCAGGACGAGGCCGATCCTCGGAGGCGTCAGGTCCGCGAGGTAGCGGATGTGGCCGATGCCGCGGGCGCCCATCTCCAGGACCAGGAACCTGGTCTCGTCGGTGGCGCTGAGGGCGGTCAGCGGCAGCCCGATCTCGTTGTTGAGCGAGCCCGGGGTCCACACCGTCGGCGCCTTGCGCTGGAGCACCTGGGCGATCAGGTCCTTGGTGCTGGTCTTGCCCGCGGAGCCGGTGAGGGCCACGAGGATCGCGCCGAGCCGTTGCACGACGTGGCGGGCGAGCGCGCCGAGCGCGCTCTGCACGTCCTCGACGACGATCGCGGGCACGCCCACGGGCCGCGAGGCCAGGACGGCGACCGCGCCCGCCCCGACGACCTGCGCGGCGAAGTCGTGGCCGTCCACGCGCTCGCCGACGAAGGCGACGAAGAGGCTGCCGGGCCCCGCCTCCCGGGAGTCCCGGACGACGGGTCCGGTGACCTGGACGGACGGATCCGGTATGTCGTGCGTCTGCCCGCCGACGACTGAGGCGATCTCGGCGAGAGAGAGGGCGATCACAAGTTCATCCCTGGGTCTTCTGAATGGCTTCTCGAAGCACCTGGCGGTCGTCGAAGGGACGGACCACTCCGGCGATGTCCTGGCCCTGCTCGTGGCCCTTGCCGGCGACCAGCACGGTGTCCCCCGGCCGGGCGCGGGCGACGGCGGCGGCGATCGCGGCGGCCCGGTCCTCGAAGACCTGGACCTCACCGCGCTCGTGCGCCGGTACGGACGCGGCACCCTCGAGCATGGTGGCGAGGATGGCGAGGGGATCCTCGGAGCGGGGGTTGTCGGAGGTCAGTACGGCGGTGTCGGCGAGCCGGGCCGCGGCGGCTCCCATGGGCCCGCGCTTGGTCCTGTCCCGGTCACCCCCGCAGCCGAGCACGATGTGCAGCCTGCCCTCGGTGACCTTGCGCAGGGCGCGCAGGACCGATTCGACGGCGTCGGTCTTGTGGGCGTAGTCCACGACCGCGAGATACGGCTGTCCGGCGTCCACCCGCTCCAGGCGCCCCGGCACGCCCGGCACCTCGGCGATGCCGTCGGCGGCGGTCTGCGGGTCGAGGCCCGCGAGGGCGAGGGCGGTGATGGCGGCCAGGGTGTTGGCCACGTTGAAGGGTCCGGCGATCGGCGACCTGGCGGAGATCCGCTCGCCCTTGGGGCCGATCACGGTGAACGTGGAGTCCATCGGGCCGACCCGGACGTCCTCGGCCCGCCAGTCGGCGTCGGGGTGGCCCTCGGCGGAGAAGGTGACGATCGGGACCCCGGCCTCCTTGACCAGCCTGCGGCCGTACTCGTCGTCGAGGTTGACGATGCCGAGTCTGCTGCGTCGGGGCGTGAACAGCTGGGCCTTCGCCTGGAAGTAGTCCTCCATGCCGGAGTGGAACTCCATGTGCTCCGGGCTCAGGTTGTTGAACACGGCGATGTCGAAGACGGTGCCGTCGACGCGGCCGAGCACCAGCGCGTGGCTGGAGACCTCCATCGCGACCGCCTCGACGCCGCGCTCGCGCATGACCGCGAACAGGGCCTGGAGGTCGGTGGCCTCGGGGGTGGTGCGCTCGGACTTGATGCGCTCGTCGCCGATGCGCATCTCCACGGTGCCGATGAGTCCGGTGCTGCGGACCGTCTTCAGACCGCCTTCCACCAGGTAGGCGGTGGTGGTCTTGCCGGAGGTGCCGGTGATGCCGATCTGGAGCAGATCGCGGCCCGGGTGACCGTAGATGGTGGCCGCGAGTTCGCCCATCAGCGCGCGCGGGTCGTCGACGACCAGCACGGGCAGCCCGCTCGCCGCGGCGCGGTCGGCGCCGGTCGGGTCGGTCAGCACGGCGGCCGCGCCGAGGCCGGTGGCCTGGGTGACGAAGTCGGCGCCGTGCAGCCGGGCGCCCGGGAGGGCGGCGTACAGGTCGCCGGGGCGGACGGCACGGGAGTCATGGGTGATGCCCGTGATCCGCGCGTCGTTCTCCGGCCGTGCGACACCCAGTTGGTCGGCGAGTTCCGCGAGGGGTGCGGCGGAGACCTGAACCGGCCTGGGCGGCCCGGGGTATGTCACGGGATGCCCCTTCTGGGTGGTTTGGGACTGATCAGCGTGTGGCACGGCGGTGAGCGTACCGGGCGCACCCGCTTCCGAGCGAAGTGAGGGCAGGGGCGCGGCCTGGTTCCCGGGGTCGGGAGTGATCGTTGTCACGAGCTGGTTCCTGGGTGGTTCCGTGCTGAGGCGGGCGGGTCAGGGGGTGAAGGTGACGGGGAGGCTGGCGGGCTTGGCGCCGGTCGGCGGGACCTGGAGGGACTTCAGGGCGAACTCCATGACCTGCTTGTAGACCGGGCCGCAGATCTGGCCGCCGAAGTAACTGCCCTTGGTGGCGTTCTGGATGGCGCAGTACACGGTGATCCGGGGCTTGTCGGCGGGCGCGAATCCGGCGAACGAGGAGGTGTAGCCGTGGTACTTGCCAGTGGCCGGATCCACGCGGTTGGCCGTACCCGTCTTGCCCGCGACCCGGTAGCCGGGGATACGCGCCCTGGTGCCGGTGCCGTCCCGGTCGTCCACCACCGACTCCAGCATCCGGGCGAGGGTCTTCGCCGTCTTCTCGCTGATCACCCTGGTCTTCTCGGGCTTCGCGGCGGGCGTGAAGCGTCCGTCGGGTCCCTTGGTGCCGCGTACGAGCGTGGGTTCGACGCGTACGCCGCCGTTGGCGATCGTGGAGTAGACGGACGCGGCCTGCATCGCGTTGAGCGAGACGCCCTGGCCGAAAGGGATCGTGTACTGCTGCGAGGTCGACCAGTCCTGCGGTGCCGCGAGGATGCCCTTGGTCTCGCCGGGGAAGCCCAGGCCGCTGTAGCTGCCGAGGCCGAACTTGCGCAGGTAGGAGTACAGGGTCCGGTTGACCTGCGCCTGTGTGCGGCCCAGCTGACCGGTCGCCAGGATGGTGCCGATGTTGCTGGACTTGGCGAGCACGCCGTTGAGCGTGAGGTACCAGGTCTCGTGGTCGATGTCGTCCTTGAAGAGCCGGTCGCCGCGGTGCAGCCGGTTGGGCACGACGACCTGCGTCAGCGGCGTCGCGACCTTCTCCTCCAGCACGGCGGCCATCGACATGACCTTGGCGGTGGAGCCGGGCTCGTAGGCGTCCTCCAGGGCCCAGTTGTGCAGGGTGTTCGGGTCGGCCTGGGAGAGGTCGCCCGGGTCGAAGCCTGGCGAGTTGGCCATCGCGAGGATCTCCCCGGTCCGGGTGTCCTGCACTATCACGTACCCGCGGTCCGCCTCGGACTTGCGCACCTGCTCGCTGATGGCGTCCTGCGCGGCCCACTGGATGTCGCGGTCGATGGTGAGCTCGACGTCGCTGCCCGGCACCGCGGGCGTCTCGGTGGAGCCGGCGGTGGGGACCTGCCGACCGCCGGACTGGGCGTAGCGGATCTTGCCGTCCTTGCCCGACAACAGGGTGTTCAGCTTCTGCTCGACGCCGCCGCCGCCCTTGCCGTCGGCGTTGACCCAGCCCAGTATCCCGGCGGCGAGGTCACCGTTGGGGTACACACGCTTGCTGGTGGCGACGGCGAAGACCCCGGCGAGGACGTTGACGGTGGTGTGGTCCTCCCCGGCCTTCGTGGCCAGCGCGCTCTTGAGGTCCTTGATCTGCTGCCAGACCTGCGGCGTCTGCCGCCCTGCGAGCTTGACGTACTGCCCCTTGGCGCGCAGCTTCGCGGTCAGCTCGGCCTGGTCCTTGCCGAGGATCGGGGCGAGGAGGGCGGCCGCCTGCTCGGGACCGTCGGCGACCTTCAGCTGCTGCTTGCCGAAGAGCGTGGGGTCGGCGGTGATGTCGTACGCGTCCACGCTGGTCGCCAGGGCCACTCCGGCGCGGTCGGTGATCTGGCCGCGCTCGGCGGCCAGGGTGTAGCCGACGTACCGGTTCTGCTCGGCCTTGGCGGCGTAGGTGCTCGCGTCGACGGCCTGCACCTGGAGCAGCCGTACGGCGAAGACGAGCAGGACGAGGGTCAGGGCGAGGCTGACCATGCGCAGCCGGGGCCGGGGGCTGCCGAGCCGGATGACGCGCGGGCCGGTGGACCGGGGCGCGGCGGGGCGGCGGGGCGGGCGGGCGCCGGGTCCGGGCCGGGGCCGCCGCCGGGCGTCGGAGGCGGGCCTGGCGGGTCCGGGTACGCGGCGGCGCGGCGGTTCCCTGTCGGACACTTCCGTCACCTGCCGGGGGTCGGGGTCGCGGAGGACGCGGTGGGGGCGGGGCTCGGCGTGGGGGTGACCGCCGGGCCGGGGGTGGGGGTCGGTGGCACCGAGGTCGCCGTCAGCGGCACCACCGCCTCGGGTGGCGGTACGACCTGCGTATAGGCCTGCTGGGTCGCCGCTCCCGGGACGCCCTTGACCGTGCCGTCGGGGTCGAGGAAGGCGGGGTCGCCGCCGGGGACCATGCCGAGCTCGCGGGCGCGCCGCTGGAGGGCGTCCGGGGCGGAGTAGGAGTCGATGTCCCGTTGCAGGGCCTGCTCCTGGTCGGTGAGGCTCTTCGTCTCCCTCTCGAGGTCGTCGAGCTTGAACGACCCTTCGGAGAGCGCGGAGTTCAGCACCAGGAGCCCGATGAGGCCCCCGCCGAGGAGGAGGACGACGAGCAGGACGAACGGGGTGCGGGCCGCCTGTCCGCCACCGCCCGCCGTCGGGAAGAGCCGCGCGAGACGGGCGGCCCGCCCTTTCAGTTCGGGTTTCCTACTCACTCCGCCTCCGGTGAGTCCGGTTTCCCAACTCGCTCACGCTCCCCATTCCCCTCGTTCCCCTCATTCCAGGGACTCCCTGATGCGCTCGGCGCCACGCAACCGCGCGGGCGCCGCCCGCCGGTTCTCGGCGACCTCTTCCTCCGTGGGAAGTTCGGCACCGCGCGTGAGCAGCTTGAGCCTCGGCTGGTACTGCTCGGGGACGACCGGCAGTCCGGGGGGCGCGGTGGTGGCGGCACCGGCCGCGAACACCTGCTTGACCAGACGGTCCTCGAGCGAGTGGTACGACAGGACGGCGATCCGCCCGCCCACCGCGAGCGCTGCCACGGCGGCCGGGATCGCCCGTTCCAGGACGGCGAGTTCCCCGTTGACCTCGATGCGCAGCGCCTGGAAGGTGCGCTTGGCGGGGTTGCCGCCGGTGCGCTTGGCGGCCTGCGGCAGGGAGTCGCGGATCAGCTCGACGAGCCGCGCGCTGTGGGAGAACGGCTCCTTGTCGCGTTCGCGCACGATCGCGGAGACGATCCGCTTGGCCTGCTTCTCCTCGCCGTAGGCGCGCAGGATCCGGACGAGTTCACCGGGCGGGTAGGTGTTGAGGACCTCGGCGGCGCTGACGCCGGTCGTCTGGTCCATGCGCATGTCGAGCGGGGCGTCCTGGGCGTAGGCGAAACCGCGGTCGGCCTCGTCGAGCTGCATGGAGGAGACGCCGAGGTCGAACAGGACGCCCTGCACGCGCGGGAGACCGAGTCGGTCGAGGACCTCGGGAAGCTCGTCGTAGACCGCGTGGACGAGGGTGGCGCGCTCGCCGTAGGGCGCGAGGCGCTCCCCGGACAGGCGCAGGGCCTCCTTGTCGCGGTCGAGGGCGACGAGCCGTGCCTCGGGGAACCGCTGGAGCAGGGCCTCGCTGTGGCCGCCGAGCCCGAGGGTGCAGTCGACGACGACGGCACCGGGGGCCTGGAGGGCGGGGGCCAACATGTCCAGGCACCGCTGGAGCATCACCGGGACGTGTCGACTGTTGCTCAAGGGGCCCTCTCAGATCCGGCGGGCCGTACGCACCGCCGGGTCCCCGCCTTCCCCCGGACAACCGGGGAAACCCCCGGTGAAGGGGAGGCCCGCCGGCGCCGGGAGCGTCAGCCGGCCGGGAGCGGGAGGAGGCCGAGCCGTACGTGCGCGCCGCGCACGTGGGGAGATCCGGCTGCTCGGCCGGTGTCTCCGTGGGAATTCAGTCCAGCAGGGAGACCTCGCCTCCCGCTTCGCGTCACTTTAGTCCACGGTGTCTCGCGGTCAATCAACCGGCCTGCGCGGCGCGGCCCGGCTCCGGCACGAAGCGCCCGGCCCGGCGAAATCACCCGCTCGGACGCACCGCCACCCCCTTGTGGCTTACCTCACAGGGCGGGCGTGATGGCACTCTTTTTCCGCTCTCACGACAGGACCGGAACCCCTGTGACCAGTACCGTCGTGCCTATGACGACTTCCGCATCCGCCGCCGCCACGCCTGAGGACGCCATACCGGACAGCGAGGTCACCGACCGGCTCGTCCAGGCCAACGAACGGTACGCCGCCTCGTTCACCGACCCCGGCATGGACGCCCGTCCCGTCCTGCGCGTCGCCGTCGTGGCCTGCATGGACGCCCGCCTCGACCTGCACGAGGCGCTCGGCCTGGAGCTGGGCGACTGCCACACCATCCGCAACGCGGGAGGCGTGGTCACCGACGACGTGATCCGCTCGCTCACCATCAGCCAACGCAAGCTCGGCACCCGCAGCGTCGTCCTGATCCACCACACCGGCTGCGGTCTGGAGCAGATCACCGAGGACTTCCGCACCGACCTGGAGATGGAGGTCGGCCAGCGCCCGGCCTGGGCGGTGGAGTCCTTCCGGGACGTCGACCAGGACGTTCGGCAGTCCATGCAGCGGGTGCGCACCAACCCGTTCCTGCTGCACACCGACGACGTGCGCGGCTTCGTCTTCGACGTGAAGACGGGCCTGCTGCGCGAGGTCGACCCGGCCTGAGGGCCACCGAAGCTGTCGTTCTGCTGTTGATTTCCGGTTCGGGGCCGCCGAAAAGGCCGCAAGGACGACATATCGCGGTCAGTTGTCCACAGGCGAGTGACACGAATCGGTAACGGCAGCAAGAATGCGGGGATGGACGTCGCGCGGAACCATTTCCGTGCGGTGTCCGTGATTCGGGGTGGGCCGGTCCGCAACGCAGAGCGTCGGCCCGGGAAAGAACGGGCCGAGGAGGGCCGGGTGACGACCTATGACGATCGAGCGAGCCTCACAGATCTGACCGCCACTGTGGAGCGTGTCCGCAGTTCGGTGGAGGGTGTGATCGAGGGCAAGCCCGAGGTCGTACGGCTTTCGCTGACCGTACTGCTCGCCGAGGGACATCTTCTGATCGAGGACGTCCCCGGTGTCGGCAAGACCATGCTGGCGAAGGCACTGGCGCGGTCCATCGACTGCTCGGTGCGGCGTATCCAGTTCACGCCCGACCTGCTGCCCTCGGACATCACCGGTGTGTCCATCTGGGACCAGCAGCGCCGGGACTTCGAGTTCAAGCCGGGCGCGATCTTCGCGCAGATCGTGATCGGGGACGAGATCAACCGGGCCTCGCCCAAGACCCAGTCCGCGCTCCTCGAGTCCATGGAGGAGCGGCAGGTCACCATCGACGGGCAGACCTACGAGCTGCCGAGCCCGTTCATGGTGGTCGCCACGCAGAACCCGGTCGAGATGGAGGGCACCTACCCGCTGCCCGAAGCCCAGCGCGACCGCTTCATGGCCCGGGTCTCCATCGGCTACCCCAGCGCGGAGGCCGAGTTGCAGATGCTCGACATCCACGGCGGGGTGAACCCCTTGGACGACCTCCAGCCGGTGGCCCACGCCCACGAGATCGTCAAGCTCGTCGACGCCGTCCGCGGCGTCCACGTCGCCGACGCGGTCCGGCGCTACGCGGTGGACCTGGTCGCCGCCACGCGCACCCACCCCGACCTCAGACTCGGCGCCTCCCCGCGCGCGACGCTGCATCTGCTGCGCGCGGCGAAGGCGTCCGCCGCCCTCAGCGGCCGGGAGTACGCGCTGCCGGACGACATCCAGGCACTCGCCGTCGCCGTCCTGGCCCACCGCCTGCTGCCCACCGCCCAGGCCCAGCTCAACCGGCGCACCGCCGAGCAGGTGGTGCAGGAGATCCTCCAGCGCACCCCGGTGCCCCAGCAGCAGAGCGGCATCGGTCTCGGGCACGGCACGCAGGCGTTCGGTCAGCAGCCGCCGCGGAGGCTGTGATGACCACCGCCGCGGGGCCGGGCCACGGGGAGCCCGACCGGGGCGACAAGGGCGGGATACGCACGGCGCTCGCCGGGCTGACCACCCGCGGCCGCTCCTTCCTGGCCGCCGGGATCGCCGCCGCGGTCTGCGCCTACGTCCTGGGGCAGAGCGATCTGCTCCGGGTCGGACTGCTGCTGGCGCTGCTGCCGCTGGTGTGCGCGACCGTGCTCTACCGCACCCGTTACCGGGTGGCCGGCAGCCGTCGGCTCTCCCCCGCGCGCGTGCCCGCCGGCAGCGAGGCCCGGGTCCACCTGCGCATGGACAACGTCTCGCGGCTGCCCACCGGCCTGCTGATGCTCCAGGACCGGGTGCCCTACGTCCTCGGCCCGCGCCCGCGCTTCGTGCTGGACCGGGTGGAGGCGGGCGGCCGCCGCGAGGTGTCCTACCGCGTCCGCTCCGACCTGCGCGGCCGCTACCCGCTGGGCCCGCTCCAGCTGCGCCTGACCGACCCGTTCGGCATGTGCGAACTGACCCGGTCCTTCTCGTCGTTCGACACCCTGACGGTGATCCCGCGCGTGGAGCCGCTGCCACCGGTGCGGTTCAGCGGCGAGGCCAAGGGGTACGGCGACGGGCGGCACCGCTCGCTGGCGCTGGCCGGCGAGGACGACGTGATCCCGCGCGGGTACCGCTACGGCGACGACCTGCGCCGGGTGCACTGGCGCTCCACCGCGCGCTACGGCGAGCTGATGGTGCGCCGCGAGGAGCAGCCGCAGCGCGCCCGCTGCACCGTGCTGCTCGACACCCGGGGCCTCGCCTTCCGCGGCGCGGGCCCCGACTCCGCCTTCGAGTGGGCCGTGTCGGGCACCGCGTCGGCGCTGGTGCACATGCTCGAACGGGGCTTTTCGGTACGGCTGTTGACGGACACCGGCAGTTCCGTGCCCGGCGAGGGGGCGGACGGGTTCGCGGGCGCCAACCAGGAGTCGGCGGACGCAGCCGGGCTGATGATGGACACCCTCGCGGTCGTCGACCACTCCGACGGCACCGGCCTGTCCCGGGCCTACGACGTGCTGCGCGGGGGCAACGAAGGGCTGCTGGTGGCCTTCTTCGGCGACCTCGACGAGGAGCAGGCCGCGGTGGCCGCCAAGATGCGCCAGCGCAGCGGAGGCGCGGTCGCCTTCCTGCTGGACAGCCAGAGCTGGGTGCGGGAACCCACCGATGTGGCCCGGCCGTTGGACAGGAGCGAGGAGCGGTTGCGGATGCTGCGCGAGGCGGGCTGGACGGCGCTGCGCGTGCCACGCGGCGCCTCCTTGACCGAGCTGTGGCGCCAGGCGGACCGTGAGCGCACCGGCTTCGGAGCGCCGAACGGGCCGGGAGCCGAGGGGGCACGCGCATGAGCGGGCGGGCACGACTGGCACTGTGCGCCTGGGCGGCCACCCTGATGACGTCCTGCGCCCTGCTGCCCCTGGTGGAACCGGCCTCGTGGATCCTCCAGGCGGCCTTCCTGCTCGGCATCCAGTCGCTAGTGGGCGCGGCGACCCGGCGGGTGCCGCTGGCCCGGCCGCTGACGGTCGCCGCGCAGGCCCTGGTCACCCTGATGCTGCTGACCGTGGTCTTCGCCCGGCAGCAGGCCCTGGCAGGCGTGATCCCGACCCCCGAGGCCTTCCAGCGCTTCGCCGATCTGCTCCGGCAGGGCGGCGACGACATCGCACGGTACGCGATCCCGGCGCCGCTGGACTCCGCCGGCATCCGGCTGATGATCATCGGCGGGGTGCTGGTCATCGGGCTCGCGGTGGACACCCTCGCGGTGACCTTCCGCGGCGCGGCGCCCGCCGGGCTGCCGCTGCTCGCGCTGTACTCCGTGGCCGCGGGGCTGTCCGACGGCGGCGCCGACTGGCTGTGGTTCCTGGTCGCGGCGGCCGGTTATCTGATGCTGCTGCTGGCCGAGGGACGCGACCGGCTCTCCCAGTGGGGGCGGGTCTTCGGCGGGGCGCCGCGCACCCCCGGCGGGGAGTCCGGCGTGGTGGCCCCGGTCCGCACCGGGCGGCGCATCGGCGCGGTCGCGCTGGGCCTCGCCCTGGTGGTGCCGGTCGCGCTGCCGTCGATGGACGGCGGCCTCCTGGACGGCACCGGCACGGGTGTGGGCGGCGGCAGCGGGAGCGGCGGCACGATCGCCGCGGTGAACCCGCTGGTCTCCCTGCGCGACAACCTCAACGTGGACGAGGACCGCCAGGTCCTGACCCTGCGCACCGAGCCCGAGGACCAGGGCAGCCTGTACGTGCGGATCGTGTCGCTGGACGACTTCGACGGCCGCACCTGGAAGCCGTCCAAGCGCAACATCGAGAAGGTGCCGGACGAGTTCCCCACCCCGGTCGGGCTCGGCGCCGACATCCGGCGCGCCGAGATCACGACCCGGGTCGTGGCCGCCGAGGACTACCGGCAGGACTTTCTGCCGATGCCGTACCCGCCCAGCGGCGTGGAGGTCGAGGGCAACTGGCGGTACGAGCCGGAGGGCATGACCCTCGTCGGCGACCACGGCCAGAACACGGGCGGGGTGGCGTACGAGGTCAAGAGCCTCGTGGTGCAGCCGACGGCGGAGCAGCTGGCGGCGGCCACGGCACCGCCGGCGGGTCTGCGGCGCGAGTACACCAAGGTGCCCGACTCGCTGCCGGCGGTCGTGGCCCGGACGGCCCGTGCGGTCACCCAGGACTCGGCGAATCACTACGAGCAGGCGGTCAAGCTCCAGGAGTACTTCTCACTGACCGGCGGCTTCCAGTACGACACCCAGGTGCAGGTGGGCTCCGGCACCGAGGCGATCGCCCGGTTCCTGAAGGACAAGCAGGGCTTCTGCGTCCACTTCTCCTTCGCCATGGCGGCGATGGCCCGCACGCTGGGCATCCCGGCCCGCGTCGCGGTCGGCTTCGCGCCGGGCACCCCGCAGGTCGACGGCACCGTGTCGGTGGGGCTGCGGGACGCCCACGCCTGGCCGGAGCTGTACTTCGAGGGCGTGGGCTGGACCCGTTTCGAGCCGACGCCGACGCGGGGCACCCAGCCGGAGTACACCCAGACGGACAGCCCGAGCAACAGCCTGCCCGACCCGGGCCTGCCCTCGCGGTCGGCGAGCGTCGCGCCCTCCACCGCCCCCTCGGCGAGCGAGAGCTGCACGGCGGAGCAGAAGAAGCTGGAGGCCTGTCCGAGCGAGTCCGCGGCGATCGCGGCGCCCACGGACGACGACGGCCCGAAGTGGTACGTCGCCCTGGCCTGGGCGCTCGGCGGTCTCGCCGCCCTGGCGATCCCGCTGGCGCCGATGATGTGGCGCCGGCGCGTCCGGGCGGTACGGCTGGGGGCGCACGGGCGCGGTGAGGCGGACGTGGTGCCGCACACCCTGGCGGTCTGGCTGGAACTGACCGACACGGCGTGGGACTTCGGCATTCCGCCGGACGAGTCGCAGACCCCGCGCAAGGCGGCGGCCAGGATCGTCAGACTCGGGCATCTTGACCCGGAGGCCGCGACCGCGGTGCACCGGGTGGCGGACGCCGTGGAGCAGGTCCTCTACGCACCGCGGCCCCGCCTGACGGCCGGGCTCGGGGAGGACGTCCGCAGGGCGGTCGCCGGACTGGCCGCCCCGGTGCCGCGGCGTACGCGGCTGCGGGCGCTCCTCGCTCCGCGTTCCGCCGTACGAGTGGTGTGGGCCGTCTCGCAGTGGTGGGCCCGGGTGACGGCCCGCGCGGCGGCGGCCAGGCCGACGCTGCGCAAGCCGTCGGGCCAGGAGGGCTGAGCCCCTGGGGCGGGCGAGGAGGGCGGTGCCCTCGATCGGAGCAAAGGGTGAGGCCCCGAACCGGGTGAACGGTTCGGGGCCTGACTCATCGGCACTCATCGGCACGCGCCGCACCCGCCGGCACCCGTCGGGACTCGTCGCACCCGTCGCACCCGCCGGCACCCGCCGGCACCCGTCGCCACCCGCCGGCACTCGTCGCCACCCGTTGCCACTCGTCGGCCAGGCGACTGCCTCTCGGGCGATTGCTCACGCACCGGGTGACCCGTGCCGTCCAGCGGGCGTGCGTGAGGGGGTGACCGCCTGCGGGCGGTCACCCCCTCACGCTCAGCTGCTGGTCCGGCTAGTGGCCGCCCTGCTCGTCGCGGCGCTTCTGCCAGCGTTGCTCGATGCGGTCCATCATGGAGCGCTTCTGCCGGGCCGGACGGTGGGCCTGCGGGGCCCCGGCAATGGGCTGCTCGCCCGGCTTGGGGGCCTTGCGCCAGCCGGTCACGGCGAGGACCGCACAGCCCAGCATGACGAGGAAGCCCATCACGCTGAGCCAGACCTGCTTGGCGACCATTCCTGCCATGAGGAGCGCGATACCGACGAGGAAGCCCGCGACCGCCTGGTAGACCCGTCGCCGGGTGTACGTGCGCAGCCCGCTTCCCTCAAGCGCTGTCGCGAACTTGGGATCTTCGGCGTACAGCGCTCGCTCCATCTGCTCGAGCATGCGCTGCTCGTGCTCCGAGAGCGGCACGGAGTCCTCCTCATCGTGCAGTCGCCGGGGCGACCCGGGGGGTCCCTTCAGGATAGGCAGGGAATCGCCCCCGTGAAACCCGCCCCTCTACGCCAATTGGCCAACCAGGTTCCGCCATGGACATCCCGGCCGCTAGAACCTGCATTCCCCAGCGGCCGACACGTCATGCCGGACGGTCTCCCTCGATCATACGGCTCTGGACGCCCGATCGGGGGGCCTGTGGCGTACTCCATGCGCACGCAAGTCCCTGATCAGCGCCGCCCGAGGAGAGCCGGCTCAGCCCTCGCTGGTCCCCCGTGTCTCACCGAGCACATGGAGCTGCGTGGCCACGGAGTGGAAGGCGGTGAGTTCGGCCGCCGCCTCCTCCAGCTTGAGCAGGGCCTCCAGGGCTCCGGGCTCGGTGTCGACCAGCACGCCGGGGACCAGGTCGGCGAAGACCCGCACCCCGTGCACGGCACCGACCGCGAGGCCCGCGCCCTCGACCAGCTCGGTGAGCTGCTCGGCGGTGAACCGCCGCGGCACGGGGTCGCCGGTGCCCCAGCGGCCGTTCGGGTCCTCGAGGGCCTGTCGAGCCTCCTTGAAGTGGCCGGCGAGGGCGCGGGCGAGCACGGCACCGCCGAGGCCCGCGGCGAGCAGGCTGAGGACACCCTCGGCGCGCAGGGCGGCCACCACGTTGCGCATGCCCTCGGCGGGGTCGTCCACGTACTCCAGCACGCCGTGGCACAGCACCGCGTCGTAGGCCCCGCGCTCGACCACGTCGAAGAGGCCGTGGGCGTCGCCCTGCACGCCCCGCACGCGGTCGGCGACACCGGCCTCGGCGGCGCGGCGCTCCAGGGCGAAGAGCGCGTTGGGGCTGGGGTCGACGACGGTGACCCGGTGACCGAGGCGGGCGACGGGCACGGCGAAGTTGCCGCTGCCGCCTCCGGTGTCGAGGACGTCCAGCGCGTCGCGGCCCGTGGCTTTGACCCGTCGGTCGAGAGCGTCCTGGAGGACCTCCCAGACCACGGCGGTACGGAGAGAGGCGCGGGGTCGCAGCGGGTCCGACACGGCAGTTGACTCCTCGGCGCGGCACCGCCTCTTGCGCGGCGGGGCGAACGGGCTGCCGTCTCCGCCGGAAGTGCGGACGGAGAAGGCTTCAGGCGCCCTCCACCCTATTGCCTCCGCCACCCCGTCCGGCCACCGCGAGGGGCGGCTCCGGCCGGCGTCTCACACCGCGGACCTCGCCGTACGCACCGGAGCCGGCTGTCGGCGGCGCCCGGCCCGTGAGCCGTCCGTCCCCGGTGTGCGGCCGCTCCCCCGGTGGTGCTCGCCCCGGCCGCCGCTCACCCCGCGTCCGGCATGTCCCGCCCCCTGGTGTGGTCGTCGGGTCCCGGATGGTCCGCGTCCGGGCGGGGCTGGGGCAGCACCGGCTGGAGGACCAGCATCCGCTCGACGAGGCGAAGGAACATCGCCACGTCGCGTATGAGGTCGTCGGCGTCCCGGCGGCTGGCCGCGCCCTGGATGCCGGCCTCGGCGCGGGCGCGACGCCTGGCGCCGGCGGCGAACAGGGCGCTCCACTCGGCGAGCTCGGGCGCTATCTCGGGGAGCACTTCCCAGGCGCTCCGTATCTTGGCCCGGCGTCGCGGCGTGGGTTCGGGGCGTCCGCGCGCGGCGAGCACGGCGGCGGCGGTGCGCAGGGCGGCGAGGTGCGCCGTGGCGTACCGCTCGTTGGGGGTCTCCAGGACGGCGGCCTCGTCGAGTCCGGCACGGGCCTGGGCGAGCAGGTCGAGGGCGGCGGGCGGGGCCGTGGTCCGGCGGAGCACGGGGTGGACGTCGCTCGCCGGGCCGGTCAGTGAGGGGGCAGGGCCGGTGGCACGGCGCCGGCGGGCGGCTGCTGCGTGATAGCTGGCCATGACGAACCTCCTGTCGTCTGTGTGACGGCACGTCCCGATACGGGATGCCGTATGGGCCCATCGTGAGGTATGGCACTGACAATCCGTTCCGACCTGGGCTTTTGCCTCGATCGAAGGTTCGGGCTAGTTTTTGCACTGACCAGTCAGTTCAAAAACAGGGGCAGTTCGGGAAGAGGGGGTGGGGCTGTGCACGGAGTCGCCGTCACAGCCGAGGGCTTCGGGCTCAGGGGGCCGCGCGGCTGGACGTTCCGCGGGGTCGGGCTCGACGCGGAGCCCGGTGCGCTGATCGCCGTCCAGGGGGCCTCGGGGTCGGGCCGTACGTGTCTGCTGCTGGCGCTCACCGGGCGCATGAAGGCCTCCGAGGGGACGGCGGTCGTGGGCGGGGCACGGCTGCCCAAGCAGCTGGGGGCGGTGCGGCGGATGAGCGCCGTGGCCAACGTCGCCGGTGTCACCGACCTCGACCCCGCCCTGACCGTCGGGGAGCACCTGCGGGAACGGGCGCTGCTCCAGCGCCGCTTCGGCGGCTCCCTGCGGGGGCTGCTGCGACCGCGCGCCGAGCGCGCCGCGGAGGCGAGGCTGCGTGTCGACACCGCCCTGACCGCCGCCGGACTCGACCGGGAGGCCCTGCCCAAGGGGGCGCGGACCGCCGTACGCGATCTGGAGCGGCTGGAGGCGCTGCGGCTGTCCGTGGCGCTGGCCCTGATCGGGCGGCCCCGGTTGCTCGGCGTGGACGACGCCGATCTGAAGCTGTCCGAGGCGGAGCGGGCGGAGGTCTGGGCGCTGCTGAGGTCACTGACCGATGCGGGGACCACGGTCCTGGCGGTGTGCGGTCAGGCCCCGGACGACGCCCTGACGGTCTCCACGGACCACGAGCCCGCCCAGGCGCAGTCCACGGGGCACGGGTCGACCGAGTCGAAGGAGGACGCCGATGCGCTCGCCACGCCTGGCCGCGCTTGAGCTGCGCCGTTTCGGGCGGGGGAAGCTGCCGCGGGCCGCGCTGGTCGCGCTGCTGGTGCTGCCCCTGCTGTACGGCGCGCTGTACCTGTGGTCGTTCTGGGACCCGTACGGGCGGCTGGACCGCATCCCCGTCGCGCTCGTCAACGACGACAAGGGGGCGACCACCGACGGCAGGAAGCTCGCCGCGGGCGACGACATCACCCGAGGGCTGCGCGACAGCGACGTCTTCGAGTGGCACGAGGTCAGCTCCGCCGAGGCACGCGCGGGCGTGGAGGACGGCAGGTACTACCTGTCGCTGACCGTGCCGACCGACTTCAGCGAGCGGATCGCGTCCAGCGCGGGCGACTCCCCGGAGACGGGCGCCCTCCAGGTGCGCACCAACGACGCCAACAACTACATCGTCGGACAGATCTCGCGCACCGTCTTCAGCGAGGTGCGCCGGGCCGCGTCCACGAAGGCGTCACGGTCCTTCCTGGACCGGATCTTCATCTCCTTCTCCGACATCCACGGCGCGACGGTGAAGGCCGCCAAGGGCGCCGACAAGCTGGAGGGCGGCCTCGGGAAGGCCGAGAAGGGCTCCAAGGACCTCGCCGACGGGCTGAAGGACGCCAAGAGCGGAAGCGGCAAGCTGGCCAAGGGGCTGAAGAAGCTCGACAAGGGCGCCGGCGACCTCCAGGACGGTTCGCGGCGGGTCGCGGACGGCACCCAGACGCTCGCCGACAAGGTCAACGGGGTCGCGTCGAAGGTGGGCCCGTTCCTGGAGGACAACGAGCGGACGATCGGTGACACCGCCCAGCTCGTCGCCGACTCGAGCAAGGTGATCCGCAAGCACCTGGACACCCTGGCGAAGACCGCGCCCGCGGCCGCAGAGGGTGCCCGGGGCGCCTCCGACACCCTGGACAAGGTCTACCGGGCCCGCTGCGAGAAGCCCCTCCTGCCCGACGCGGCCTGCGCCGACCTGGAGAAGGCCAGGGACGCGGCGGCCGACGTGTCGACGATCGCCGACGACATCGACACCCTGGTGGAGGACCAGGGCGGCGACCTGAAGACGCTCGACAAGAATCTGGCGACCCTGCAGAAGCAGGCCCAGGCCCTGGCCGACCGCGCTCCGCACCTCTCGGAGGACCTCGACGACGCCGTGTCCAAGATCAACGAGCTGAACAAGGGCGCGGGGAAGGTCGCCGCGGGCGCCGAGAAGCTGCACACCGGGCTCGGTACCGCCCGGACCGGGGCCGGCGACCTGGACGAAGGGCTCGGCAAGCTCAAGACCGGCGCCTTCGACCTGAACGGCGGCCTGTACAAGCTCGTCGACGGCTCGGGCAAGCTCTCCGACGGACTGCACGACGGCGCCGACCGGATCCCCGACTACGACAAGAACGACCGCGACGAGCGCACCGGTGTCATGGCCGACCCGGTCCAGCTGGTCTCCCGGGACCTGCACAAGGCGCCCAACTACGGCACCGGCTTCGCCCCGTACTTCATCCCGCTGTCCCTGTGGGTGGGCGCGATGGTGGCGTACATGCTGATCGCGCCGATGAACCGGCGGGCGCTCGCCGTGGGCGCCCCCGCCTGGCGGATCGCGCTGGCGGGCTGGCTGCCTGTGGTGGCGATCGGGGTGCTCCAGACCGTGGCCCTGATGTCGGTGCTGCACTGGGCGATCGGCCTGCAGATGGCACGGGCGGCCGGGACGGTGGGCTTCCTGTTCCTGGTGACGGCGTGCTTCGCGGCGATCGTGCAGTGGCTGAACGCCCGCTTCGGAGCCGCGGGACGGATCCTCGTCCTGGCCTTCCTGATGCTCCAGCTGACGTCCGCGGGCGGCACCTACCCCGTGCAGACCAGCCCCGGCTTCTTCAACGCCCTCCACCCGTTCCTGCCGATGAGCTACGTCGTGGAGGCGCTCCGCCGGCTCATCACGGGCGGCGGTCTCGGTCCGGTGTGGCACGCGTGCGTGGTGCTCACGGCGTTCACCGCGGGCGCGCTCGCGCTCACCGCCCTGTCGGCCCGTCGCCGTCAGGTGTGGACGCTCGACCGGCTGCACCCGGAGCTGAGCCTGTGACCTCGACGACCGCCGGGCCCCCGGCAGCTGTGAGAATCGGGGCCATGGAAAGCAGCAGCGGCAGCACGCGCCGCGAGGCCACCCGGCAGAAGCTCTACGAGGCGGCCGTGACGCTCATCGCGGAGCAGGGCTTCTCCGCCACCACCGTCGACGAGATCGCCGAGCGCGCCGGGGTGGCGAAGGGCACGGTCTACTACAACTTCGCGAGCAAGTCCGTCCTCTTCGAGGAGCTGCTGCGGCACGGTGTGGGCCTGCTCACCGCCTCCCTGCGGGAGGCCGCGGAGCGGACGGCGGCGCAGGGCGGCAGCAAGACGGACGCCCTGGACGCGATGATCCGGGCCGGCCTGGTCTTCATCGACCGCTACCCGGCCTTCACCCAGCTGTACGTGGCCGAGCTGTGGCGCACCAACCGGGCCTGGCAGTCCACGCTCATGGTGGTCCGGCAACAGGCGGTCGCGGTCGTCGAGGACGTGCTGCGCGAGGGCGTCGAGGGCGGCGAGTTCCACGAGGCCATCGACATCCCGCTGACCGCGCCCGCGCTGGTCGGCATGGTGCTGGTGGCGGCGCTGGACTGGAAGGCGTTCCAGGCGGAGCGTTCCCTGGACGACGTGCACGCGGCGCTGTCACGGCTGCTGCAGGGACGGGTGAGCGGGCGGGGCTGAGCGCGCGCCCCGCGCGGGGACGCACGAAAGCGCCGGTCCGATGTGGCCGCGTCCCCCGCGGGCCACCTCGAACCGGCGCCTTCTCGTGCTCCCCCGTGTTCCCCCGTCGGACCCCCGTTCGGTCGTCCCCCGGGCCCCCGTGCCTCGCTCCCGCCGACCTGCGCCGGCGGAAGGAGCGGATCCGGGCCGGCTCCGTTCCGGCGCCCCGTGTCGCCGGTGCCGCAGCCGTTCCCTTCTCCGTGCCCCCACTCTCTCGTTCCCGCAGGTCGGGCCCCATCCGCGCGCGTACTCATCTCGTCGGCTAGGTACGGATACTCAGTCCTGGGTGCGCGGGCCCAGGACCCCGCGTCGGCGAGTGGTTACGATCGCGTCCGTGTCGGTACTCCCTCTCGTCTTCACCAGCGGCTGGGCCAGCGGAATCAACGCCTACGCCGTCGTGCTGCTGCTCGGCGTCTTCGGCGCGACCGGGCTGAGCGACGACGTCCCCGAGACGCTCCAGCGCCCCGAGGTGCTCGTCGTGGCCGGCGTGCTCTTCGTGTGCGAGGCGGTCGCGGACAAGATCCCGTACGTCGACTCGGCGTGGGACTCGGTGCACACCCTGATCCGGCCGGCCGCCGGTGCCTGGGTCGGCGCGGTCCTCGCCGGGCAGAGCGGCTCGCTCAACGACGCGGTCGCGGGCCTGGTCGGCGGTTCGACGGCGCTGGCCAGCCACGCCGTCAAGGCCGGGACGCGGATGGCGGTGAACACCTCGCCGGAACCCATGAGCAACGTGATCGTGAGCCTGGCCGAGGACCTCGGCGTCGGCGCTCTCGTCACCTTCGCCATGTTCCATCCGCAGGCGGCGGCGATCATCGCGGCGGTACTGCTGTTCGGCGGGCTGGTGATACTCGTCTTCCTGATCTCCCGGATCCGCCGGTTCCTGCGGCGCCGGGCGCAGCGCCGGGAGGAGAAGCGGCTCGCGGGCCGCACCGGGCCCCCGCCCCACTGGTGACCGCCCGCGGCCGGGGCTGTCAGTGGCGGCCGATAAAGTCGCCGGCATGGCACGGATTGCGGTGATCGGCGCCGGGATGGGCGCGATGGCGGCCGCTGCCCGGCTGGCCGTCGCGGGCCACCGGGTGGCGGTGTACGAGCGTACGGAGACCTACGGCGGTGCGGTGCGCCGCCTCGAACGCGACGGGTTCGCCTTCGACACCGGTCCCGGACTGCTGCCGCTGCCCGCGGTCTACCGCGACCTGTTCGTCAAGACCGGCAAGGAGCCGCTGGAGTCGGTCGTCGAGCTGGTCCAGGTCGACCCGTCCTCCCGTCACCTCTTCGCGGACGGCACCGAGGCCTCGCTGCCCAACGCCTCGCGCGCGGGCGTCGTCGCGGCGCTGGACGAGGCGCTCGGCTCGGGCGCGGGCGCCCGATGGGGCGACTTCCTGGTCCGGGCCCGCGAGGCCTGGGACCGCACCCGCAGACCGCTGCTGGAGGAGCCGCTCTGGCCGAACTGGTCGGTGCTGGCCGACCGCGAGCCCTATCCGTCGGTCCCCCACAAGAAGCTGCTGCGCACCCGCCGGGCCGGCACGCTCGCCGAGGTGGGCGCCTGGGAGCTGCGCGACGCCAGGCTCACCGCGCTCCTGGAGAGCCACGCGCTCGCGTACGGGCTGGACCCGCGTGTCGCCCCGGCGAGCGCGGCGGTGCTGCCGTACATGGAGCACGCCTTCGGCACCTGGTACGTGCGCGGCGGCATCAGGGAGTTGGCGCGCGCGGTGTACGAGCGGTGTGTGGCGCGCCGGGTGGAGTTCCACTTCGGTGCCGAGGTCACCGGGGTGCTGGAGAAGGACGGCCGGGCGGTGGGCGTCGAGCTGGGCGACGGGACGCCGGTGGAGGCGGAGTTCGTGGTCGCCGGCGTCGCCCCCGAGGTGCTGAACCGCTGTGTGCGGGGCGCCGGCGCGCGCGGGAGCGGTGACGTCCCCCCGGTGCCCGGGCCGCCGAGCCGTATGACGGTGCTGCTGGCGCTGCGGGGCGGGCGCCCGGCGGGGGCGGCGCACCGGACGGTCGTGCACGCGGAGGACCGGGACCGCGAGCTGGAGCTGCTGTTCGGGTCGGCGCGGGGGCTGGACGCGCGCCCCACGCTCACCGTGCTGCGCCCCGACGACCCCGCTCTCGTCCCCGACGCGGACCACGAGGCGATCACCCTCACCGCGACCGTGCCCGCCTTCCCATGTGGGCAGGGACCGGAGTCCGAGGTCTTCGGTGACCACGCGCAGAAGCTGATCAGCGCCGCCGAACGGGCCGTCCCGGACCTCCGCGAGCGCCTGCTCTGGCACGAGGTCCGCACACCGGCCGACATCGCGGACGCGACCGGCGCGGCGGGCGGCGCGGTTCCGGCCCCGGCGCTGGCGGCGGCCGGGGGGCGCCTGCTGCACCCGGCGAACACCACGGCGCTCGACGGGCTGTTCGCCGTCGGCGGCTGGTCGCACCCCGGCGGGGGGCTGCCCCACGCGGGCATGTCGGGCGCGCTGGTCGCCGGACTGATCGTGGAGGGCCCGGACTTCCGGGGCTCCCAGTGACCGCCTACCGGAAGCGGCCCACCACGTGACCGCCGGTCAGAAGCGGTGCCCTGGGGCCGCGGTCCGCTGCGTGACCGTCGGTCAGAAGCGGTACTGCTCGTCGTAGCCGTTCCCCTGCTGACTGTTGTCCTGGTAGGGGTACTGCTGCTGCTCCGGCGGGAGTTCGCCGCCGTACGTCTCGTCGGTGCGCTGCTGCGGGACCCAGACGCCGCCGGCCGGGGTCTCCCCGCCGTAGGTGGGGTTGCCGTACTGGTCCTGCCCGTAGGCCTGTTGGCCGTAGGTCTGCTGGCCGCCGTAGGAGGTGTCGTAGCCGCCGTAGGTCTGGGTGCCGATGTACGGGTCGGAGTAGGCGGCGTACTGCTGCTGGCCGGCCATGTCGTAGCCGTAGTTCTGCTGGTCGTAACCCGTGTAGCCGTCGTAGCCGTAGGGCTGGTCGGCGCCCTGGGCGGCCGTCGCGTACTGGTCCTGGCCCTGGGGCCGGCCCTGGTCGGCGTAGGAGCCGTCGCGGTACACGCCGTAGGAGCCGGTGTCGTCGGGCAGGGGCTGGGGCTCGTAGACCGCGGTGGTCTCGGCGGCCGGGGCGGCGACGGGGCGGGCGGGCGTGAAGACGTCGTCGCGGTCGTAGTCGTCGTGGCCGTAACCGGCCGTGTCCGCGGCGTAGGGGGCGGCGTTGCCGTAACCGGTGTCGGTCGCCTGGAGGTCGGAGACCTCCAGGGTGGGCTCCGCGCGGCCTCGCTCGCGGCGGCCGGCGCGCTTGCCGCCGACCAGGCCGCCCAGGGCCTCGGGCGGGTTGACCGCCCAGCCCTGCTCGAAGCCGCGGCGGAAGGAGAGGGTGACGTAGGTCTGGCCGACCGCGAAGGCGGCCGCGCCCAGGCCGATGACGATCACCGAGGGGATCAGGACACCGAGCACCACGCCCACGAAGCCCGCGAAGGCGAGCAGTCGCCAGCGCAGACGCGCTTTGTACTGCAGCAGCACCTCGCCGAGCAGCCACAGCGCGACGACTCCGAACGCGATGTAGAGGACCGTCCAGCCCATGTACGCCCCTCTCCCAGTAGCCGCTACGCAGTGTGTCGTATGTCCGTGCGGCCGGTCTAGGCCTGCGGTGGGTGGTGCAGGCCCAGGTTCTCGTAGATCTCCAGCGTCGCCGTGGAGTTGTTCAGCGTGATGAAGTGCAGTCCGGGCACTCCCTCGGCCAGCAGCCGCGCGCAGAACTCCGTGGCGAATTCGATGCCAATGGAGCGTACAGCGGCCGGATCGTCTTTGGCTGTGAGGATCCGCTCTTCCAGGGCGGAGGGGATGGCCGCGTTGCTGAGCTGCGGCAGCCGCTCCAGCATCCGCACGCTGGTCACCGGCATGACCTCGGGGATGACGGGGGTCGCGCAACCGGCCGCCTCGACCCGGTCGCGCAACCGCAGATAGGACTCCGGCTGGAAGAACATCTGCGTGATGGCGTAGTCGGCGCCGGCCCGGCACTTGTCGACGAAGTGCGTGACGTCGGCGTCCCAGTCCGCGGAGCGCGGGTGCATCTCCGGGAAGGCCGCGACGCCGACGCAGAAGTCACCCGACTCCTTGATGAGCCGGACGAGGTCGGCCGCGTAGGTCAGGCCCTGCGGATGCGCCACCCACTCGCCCATGGGGTCGCCGGGCGGGTCGCCGCGCACGGCCAGCATGTTGCGGATCCCGGCGTCGGCGTACTGGCCGATGATGTTGCGCAGTTCCGCGATGGAGTGGTTGACCGCGGTGAGGTGGGCGACCGGCGTCAGCGTGGTGTCGGCGACGATCTGCTGGGTCTCCTTGACCGTGCCGGCGCGCGTGGAACCGCCGGCACCGTACGTCACCGAGACGAAGTCCGGGGCGACCGCCTCGACCCTCCTGAGCGCGCTCCACAGGTTCCGCTCGCCCTTGGGTGTCTTCGGCGCCGAGAACTCGAAGGAGTACGTCGTCTTGCCCGTGGCGAGCATGTCGCGCACGGTGCGTGCGCGGTCCGTCCTGGTGGATGCGGTTCCGAGGGCCATACCGGCAGGTTAGCCAGGGGGTGACGGTCACCCAACCGGATCGGGGAAATTTGCCCTTTTTGTCGACTTGTTGTCCACCCCTCGGACACCCGGGCCGTCCACCCCCGGGCTCACGCCGGACCGCCCGCCCGCCTCACCTTCCCTCGCACCGCCTCACACCGCCTCCCGGAGCCGCTTGGCGAACTCCGCCGCCGCCGCGCCCGGGTCGTCCGCGTCCGTGATGGCCCGCACGACCACGACCCGGCGGGCCCCGGCCGCCAGTACCTCGTCCAGGTTGCCCAGGTCGATGCCGCCGATGGCGAACCACGGGCGGTCGGTGCCGAGGGCGGCGGTGTACCGGACCAGGTCCAGGCCGGGGGCGTGGCGGCCGGGCTTGGTGGGCGTGGGCCAGCACGGGCCGGTGCAGAAGTAGTCGACGCCCTCCTGGACGGCGGCCGCGGCGGCCTCGGTCTCGGAGTGCGTGGAGCGGCCCACGAGGATGTCGTCGCCGAGGATCGCGCGGGCCGCGGGGACCGGGAGGTCACCCTGACCCAGGTGCAGGATCGCGGGGGGCCAGGGGTGGGCGGCCCGGGCGGCGTGCGCCACGTCGGCGCGGTCGTTCACCGACAGGGTCCTGCCGTTCTCCCGGCACTTGTCGGCGAACAGCGCGAGCAGGCCCAGCTCCTCGTCCGCCTCCAGCGTCTTGTCGCGCAGTTGGACGAAGTCGACGCCGTTCGCCAGGACGGCGTCCAGGAACTCGGGAAGGTCGCCCTGCTTCTTGCGGGCGTCCGTGCACAGATAGAGCCGGGCGTCGGCGAGCTGGGCGCGGGCGGCGGTGTCGGACGTGACGGGCGTGACGGGCATGGGTGTCCCCCGGTGTGGATGGCGTACGGGCCGCGGACCGGTGCGGTCGGCCTCGGCGGACCGGGCGTAGTGAACCACAGGCGCACGGCCGCGGCGGTGCGCGCCGGTTCCCGGGCCGCACGACCGCGGCGGTGCGTGCCGGTGCCCGTGCGGTCGGCCCGCCCCGAGGGGACCGCCGCCGGTCCCTCGCCGCCGCGCCACGGCCGCGGTCACCCGCGACCGTGGCCCGCAGGGCCCCGCCCGTACGTCAGACGGTTTTCGGTTCTTGCCGCGCCCGGGTCAGACGGCGAGCGCCTGGGCCCGGCGCTTCACCTCCGTGCCGCGATTCTCGCTGAGTGCCTGCGCGGGGGTGCCGGGCAGGCTGTCGTCGGGGGTGAAGAGCCACTCCAGCATCTCTTCGTCGCTGAAGCCGTCGTCCCGCAGGAGCGTCAGGGTCCCGGTGAGGCCCTTGACGACCTTCTGCTCGGCCCCGTCGATGAAGGCGGCGGGGACGTGCAGCGCGCGGTTCTCACCCCGGCGTACGGCGATGAGCTGGCCCTCCCTGACCAGCTGCCGCACACGCGTCACCTCGACATCGAGGATTTCCGCGATGTCGGGGAGGGTGAGCCAGGCGGGCACGAGAGCATCGATCTTTGCGTCAATCTCGGTCACGACATCAAGCCTGCCATCCCGCACTGACAGGAGGAAGCCGGACCCCTCCGACCAGGGGGTTCCAGCTCCCCCGCGCACGCCTCCCCGACGCCCGGCCCCGCGCCCCGCCGGCCCCCTCGCGTCCGCGTCCCCCGCCCCTACGCCGTCGCCGCCTTCAACGGCCGCGCCGGGTCGAGCAGCAGCTCCGGATCCAGTTCCGTGCCCGCCTCGATCAGCTTCCGTCCCTGGGCCAGATCCCGGGGCCGGCCCACCGCGAGGAGGGCGACCAGGCGGTTCTCGCGCAGCCAGCACACCGACCAGGCCGGCCCGGACGGGTCGCCGCGCCACAGGGCCGTGTCGGCGCGGGCGTGGTGCCCGGCGTACTGGACGAACCGGCCGAACTGCTCGGACCAGAAGTACGGCACCGGGTCGTAGACCGCGGGCGTCTCGCCGATGATGTTGGCCGCGACCGTGCGCGGCCCCTGGAGGGCGTTGTCCCAGTGGTGGACCAACAGGCGCTCGCCGTACCGGCCCGAGGGGAAGGACGCGCAGTCGCCGACCGCGTACACGTCCGGCACGGAGGTGCGCAGCCCGTCGTCGGCCACCACCTCGCCGTGCGCGCCGAGCTCCACGCCCGAGTCGGCCAGCCAGGCCGTGGCGGGGCGGGCGCCGATGCCGACCACCACGGCGCCCGCGGGCAGCCGGGTGCCGTCGTCGAGGACGACCGTGCCGGGCTCGACACGCGCCACGCGCGTGCGGGTGCGCAGGTCGGCGCCCGCGTCGGCGTACCAGGCGCCCATCGGCGCCGCCACCTCAGCGGGCAGCGCGCCCGCGAGCGGCCGTTCGGCGGCCTCCACGACGGTGACCGAGCAGCCCGCCTCACGCGCGGCGGTCGCGAACTCGGCGCCGATCCAGCCCGCGCCGACCACCACGATGTCGTGCTGCCGGGCGAGCACCGGCCGCAGCCGCTCGGCGTCGTCGAGGGTGCGCAGCAGATGGACGCCGGGGACGCCCTCCGCGCCGGGCAGCCGGATCGGTTCGGCACCGGTGGCGAGGACCAGGACGTCGTACGGCACGGGCCCGGACTCGGTGTCCAGGGTGTGCTCGGCGGGGCGGACGCCCAGGACCTCGCGGCCGAGTTCGAGTCCGATGCCGAGCGCCTCGAAGTCGACGTCGAAGGCGGAGCCCTCGGCCTTGCCGAGCAGGACCGCCTTGGACAGCGGCGGCCGGTCGTACGGCTGGTGCGGCTCCGCGCCGATCAGGGTCACGGTGCCGGTGAAGCCCTGCTCGCGCAGCGCGACCGCGGTCTGCACGCCGGCCATGCCCGCGCCGACCACCACGACCCGCCGTGGCGCCTGTGCCTGCGTCTGCGTGTCCTCGCTCACCTGATCACCATAGACAACTGACAATTTGTCAGTCAGGAGTCGTGCGCAGTGACCTGCTCCACACCTGCCGCGATCTGCTCCACGACACTCGTCCCGCTGCCGGGCCGGGACTCCCACTCCCAGGTCTCCTCCAGGCGCACGCGCCCGTCCGGGAGTTCGACCACGGTGGACACGCAGTGCCCGGACGCGGTCGTCCCGTCCTGCCTCAGCTGGACGTACCGGAAGTCGAGCCGGTCCCCGTCCCGGGTACCCACCAGATGCCCCCGCACGACGTCCCCGCCCGCGTACTCGGCCCAGATCTCGCCGTCCTTCTCGTGGTACGTGAAGCGGGTGCGCGTGCCCACCTGGCCCGGGGCCTGGTCGGCGACGGGGGCGAGGACGAGGCCGTCCAGCGAGCGGGGCATGACCGTGGGCTCCCTTACACATGCGGTGCTCTGCGGGCTAGGGTGGCCACCGTAGAGCACTCGCGGGAGCCCGGACGCACCGGGCTGAGAGGGAGGCTGGCGGCCTCCGACCGTACGAACCTGATCCGGGTCATGCCGGCGAAGGGAGGGGCTGGACGCCCATGTCCTCACGTACGTCAGACGTCCTCGTCATCGGGGGCGGCATCATCGGCCTGGTCACGGCCTGGCGGGCCGCACAGCGCGGTCTCGCCACGGCCGTCGTGGACCCCGAACCCGGCGGCGGGGCCGCCCAGGTGGCCGCCGGGATGCTGGCCGCCGTCACGGAACTGCACCACGGCGAGCAGACCCTGCTGGGCCTGAACCTCGCCTCGGCCCGCCGCTATCCGCGGTTCGCGGCCGAGCTGACCGAGCTGACCGGCCAGGACCTCGGCTACCGCCGCTGCGGCACGCTCGCCGTCGCTCTGGACGCCGACGACCGCGCCCACCTGCGCGAACTGCACGCTCTCCAGCGGGAGTCGGGCCTGGAGTCGGAGTGGCTGTCCGGGCGCGAGTGCCGGCGTCTGGAGCCGATGCTCGCGCCGGGGGTGCGCGGCGGCCTGCGGGTCGACGGGGACCACCAGATCGACCCGCGGCGGCTGGTCAAGGCGCTGCTGACCGCGTGCGAGCGCGCGGGGGTGGTCTTCCACCGCGCGTGGGCCGAGCGCCTGGAGGTCGTACGGGACCGGGCCGCCGGTCTCACGACGACGGACGGCACGCGGCTGGGCGCGGGACAGGTCGTCCTGGCGGCCGGCAGCCTCAGCGGGCGGCTGGCCGGGGTCCCGGAGGCCGTACTGCCGCCGGTGCGGCCGGTGAAGGGGCAGGTGCTGCGGCTGACCGTGCCGCCGCGGTACGCGCCGTTCCTGAACCGGACCGTGCGGGCCGTGGTCCGCGGCAGCCAGGTCTACCTGGTGCCGCGCGAGAACGGCGAGCTGGTGGTCGGGGCGACCAGCGAGGAGCTGGGCTGGGACACGACGGTGACCGCGGGCGGGGTGTACGAGTTGCTGCGCGACGCCCATGAGCTGGTCCCCGGCATCACCGAGCTGCCGCTGACGGAGACCCGCGCGGGGCTGCGTCCCGGCTCGCCGGACAACGCGCCGCTGCTCGGGCCGACCGAGCTGCCCGGGCTGCTCCTGGCGACCGGCCACCACCGCAACGGCGTACTGCTCGCACCCGTCACCGGCGACGCGCTGGCCGACGTCCTGACCACGGGCGAACTCCCCGACGAGGTGCGCCCGTTCACCCCCAGGCGATTCAGGGAACTCGTGGAGCAGCCCGCATGAACATCTCTCTCAACGGCGAGCCGCGCGAGGTCGCTCCCGGCACGGCTCTCGACACCGTCGTACGGGCCCTCACCCCGGCGCCCTCCGGCGTGGCCGCCGCCCTCAACGAAACCGTCGTCCCGCGCGGACAGTGGTCCTCGACGCCCCTCGCCGAGGGAGACCGCGTCGAGGTCCTCACCGCCGTCCAGGGAGGCTGACCCATGGCCGACGATCCCTTCCTCCTGGGCGGTACGACGTACTCGTCCCGCCTGATCATGGGCACCGGCGGGGCGCCCAGCCTGGACGTGCTGGAGCGGGCGCTGGTCGCCTCCGGGACCGAGCTGACCACGGTCGCGATGCGCCGCGTGGACCCGAACGTGCACGGCTCGGTCCTGTCGGTGCTGGACCGGCTCGGCATCGCGGTGCTGCCCAACACCGCGGGCTGCTTCACCGCGGGCGAGGCCGTGCTGACGGCCCGTCTCGCGCGCGAGGCGCTCGGCACCGACCTGGTCAAGCTGGAGGTCATCGCCGACGAGCGCACCCTGCTGCCGGACCCGATCGAGCTGCTGGACGCGGCGGAGACGCTGGTCGACGACGGTTTCACGGTGCTGCCGTACACCAACGACGACCCGGTGCTGGCCCGGAAGCTCCAGGACGTGGGCTGTGCGGCGATCATGCCGCTCGGCTCCCCGATCGGCTCCGGGCTCGGCATCCGCAACCCGCACAACTTCCAGCTGATCGTCGAGCACGCGCGCGTGCCGGTGATCCTGGACGCGGGCGCGGGGACGGCGTCGGACGTGACGCTCGCGATGGAGCTGGGGTGCGCGGGTGTGATGCTCGCCTCGGCGGTGACGCGGGCTAGGGAGCCGGAGCTGATGGCCCACGCGATGCGGCACGGGGTGGAGGCGGGCCGGCTGGCGCACCGCGCGGGGCGCATCCCGCGGCGGCACTTCGCCGAAGCCTCGTCGCCCGCCGAGGGGTTGGCGCGGCTCGATCCGGAACGTCCCGCGTTCTGAACGTACGTTCGAGAGGGGCCGGGAGTCGTGGCGACGTCCGTCACAGGACGGCTTCAGTCCCGCCCCGATCTCGCCCGAACCGGCGGCCCTGTCAGTCGCGGCTCGTACACTCACCTGCGTGGATACGACCCTTCAGGACCCTTTGGTCGGGCAGGTGCTCGACGGGCGTTATCGCGTGGACGCGCGGATCGCGGTCGGCGGGATGGCCACGGTCTACCGGGCCGTGGACACCCGCCTGGACCGCGTGCTCGCGCTGAAGGTGATGCACCCGGGCCTCGCGGCCGACGGCACCTTCGTGGACCGGTTCATCCGCGAGGCCAAGTCCGTCGCCCGGCTCGCCCACCCCAACGTGGTGCAGGTCTTCGACCAGGGCACCGACGGGTCGTACGTCTACCTGGCCATGGAGTACGTGGCCGGCTGCACCCTGCGTGACGTGCTGCGCGACCGCGGGGCGCTGCAGCCGCGGGCCGCGCTCGACATCCTGGAACCGGTGCTGGCCGCGCTCGGCGCCGCGCACCGCGCGGGCTTCGTGCACCGGGACATGAAGCCGGAGAACGTCCTGATAGGGGACGACGGCCGGGTGAAGGTCGCCGACTTCGGACTGGTGCGGTCCGTCGACACCGTCACCAGCACCAGCGGTGCCGTGCTCGGCACCGTCTCCTATCTCGCGCCCGAGCAGATCGAGCAGCCGGGTGCCACCGACGCCCGCGTGGACGTCTACGCGTGCGGTGTCGTGCTGTACGAGATGCTGACCGGCGAGAAGCCGCACGACGGGGAGTCCCCCGCCATCGTGCTCTACAAGCACCTCCACGAGGACGTCCCGCCGCCCTCGGCCGTCGTGCCGGGGCTGCCGTTCGCGCTGGACGAGCTGGTCGCCTCCGCCACCGCCCGCACCCCGGACCTCCGCCCGTACGACGCGGTGGCGCTGTTCGCGCATGCCCGCGAGGCCCGCTCCGCGCTCAGCGAGGACCAGCTGGACCTGATGCCGCCCCAGGCGCTGACCGCCCAGCACAGCAACGCGGAGGACCGCACCAGCGTGATCCCGCGGTCGCTGACCGTGCCGCGCCCCCTGCCGGTCGACGAGGAGGCGGAGCCCGCGCTCAACCGCACGAGCCGCCTCCAGTCGCCCCCGCCCCCGCCGCCCCGGCGCCGTTCGGGCCGCCCGCGCGGTCCGCTCGCGATCGTGGCCGCCCTGCTGCTGATCCTCGGGGTCGGCGCGGGCGTCTGGTACATCAACTCCGGGCAGTTCACCAAGGTCCCGCCGCTGGTGGAGAAGACCGAGGCGCAGGCCCGGGACCGGCTGGAGGAGGCCGGGCTCGAGGCCGGGAAGGTGAAGCGGGAGTACAGCGACACCGTCAAGCGCGGCCGGGTCATCAGCTCGGACCCGACGGTCGGCACCCGCATACGGAGCAACGACTCGGTGACGCTGACCATCTCCAAGGGTCCCGACACCGTCGACCTGGCCGACCTGAAGGGCTACCGGCTCGACAAGGCGAAGACCCGGCTGGAGAACGACGGCCTCGAACCGGGCATGGTGACCCGGGAGTTCAGCGAGGACGTCATCAAGGGCTTCGTCATCGGCAGCGACCCGGCGGCGGGGACCACGCTCCGCGCGGGCACGGCGGTGGCGCTGGTCGTCAGCAAGGGCAGCCCGGTGGACGTCCCCGACGTCACCGGCGAGAGCCTGGAGGACGCGAAGGCGGACCTGGCGGAGGCGGGCCTGAAGGTGAAGGTCGCCTCCCGGCAGGTCACGTCGGAGTACGACAAGGGCCTGGTCGCCGCGCAGACCCCGAAGGACGGCAGCGAGGCCACCGAGGGCGACACCGTGACGCTGACGATCTCCAAGGGCCCCGAGATGGTCGAGGTCCCGGACGTGGTCGGCGACAGCGTCGACGACGCCAGGGCCGAGCTGGAGGGCGCCGGCTTCGAGGTCGACGAGGACCGCGGCCTCCTCGGTCTGTTCGGCGACACGGTCAAGAGCCAGTCGGTGGAGGGCGGCCAGACGGCCCCCAAGGGCTCGACGATCACGATCGAGATCCGCTGACACGGCCGCCGCGGGGACGGCGGCCGGGGGCCGGGGGGACCGGCGGGCCGGGGGGGACCGGGGGACGCTCACGCGGGCACCACCGCCCCCTCGCCCCCCTCACCTCCTCCGCCACCAGCACCCCCGACAGCGCGTCCGAGCTCGCATGACACCCTGAGCGGGTGATGACTCAGCGCAACCCCGTCGGCGGGCACGTCCCCGTGGCCGGCGGTCTGAACTCCGTCGGTCTGTCCTATGCCCGTGATCTCCAGGCGGAGACCGTGCAGGTCTTCGTCGCCAACCCGCGCGGCTGGGCCACACCCACCGGCAACCCGCGGCAGGACGAGGAGTTCCGCGCGGCCTGCGCGGCGGAGTCGATCCCGGCGTACGTGCACGCCCCGTACCTGATCAACTTCGGCTCGCACACCGAGGCGACGGTGGAGAGGTCCGTGGAGAGCCTGCGGCACTCACTGCGCCGCGGCCGGGAGATCGGGGCGCTCGGCGTGGTCGTGCACACGGGCAGCGCGACCGGGGGCCGGGACCGGTCCGTCGCGCTCAAGCAGGTCCGCGAGTACATGCTGCCGCTGCTGGACGAGCTCACCCATGACGACGACCCGTTCCTGCTGCTGGAGTCGACCGCCGGACAGGGGTCCTCGCTCTGTTCGCGGACCTGGGACTTCGGGCCGTACTTCGAGGCCCTGGACGCCCACCCCAGGCTCGGGATCTGCCTCGACACCTGCCACGTCTTCGCGGCGGGCCACGACCTGACCGGCCCCTCCGGCATGCACCAGACCCTGGACCTGCTGGTGGACACCGTCGGCGAGGGCCGCCTGAAGCTGATCCACGCCAATGACTCCATGGACGTGGTGGGCGCCCACAAGGACCGGCACGCCAACATCGGCGCCGGCCACATCGGCGAGGACCCGTTCCGGGCGCTGATGACCCACCCCGCCACCGAGGGCGTACCGCTGATCATCGAGACCCCCGGGGGCAAGGAGGGGCACGCCGCGGACGTGGAGCGACTGAAGAAACTCCGCGACGCGTAAGCCCTTGGGGAATACCCCTGGGGGGTATACGGTTCTGCTCGACGCAGGAACCGTTACCTCACGCTGGGGGCAGTCATGCAGCACAACGCGCACACAGAGCACGCTCACCACGGGGACCACGGGCACGAGGGTCATCAGGCGGGCAGCAGCTGGTCCATGGCGGCGCGGGCCACCCTGCACTGCCTCACCGGGTGCGCCATCGGCGAGGTGCTCGGCATGGTCATCGGCACCGCGCTCGGCTGGGGCAACACCCCGACCCTGATCCTGGCGATCGCCCTCGCCTTCTTCTTCGGC
Source organism: Streptomyces sp. NPDC020489 (assembly GCF_044386545.1). Classification (NCBI taxonomy): domain Bacteria; kingdom Bacillati; phylum Actinomycetota; class Actinomycetes; order Kitasatosporales; family Streptomycetaceae; genus Streptomyces; species Streptomyces sp. NPDC020489. The sequence continues at coordinate 642,721 of NZ_JBIRUZ010000001.1, read as the reverse complement.
TACGCGCTCACCCTGCGCGGCGTCACGAAGGCGGGCCTCGGCCTGCGCGCCGCGCTGAAGGTGGCGCTGGCCGCGGACACCCTGTCGATCGCGGTGATGGAGCTGGTCGACAACGGCGTGATCGTGCTGTGGCCGGGCGCCATGGACGCCGAGCTCGCCGACCCGCTGTTCTGGGGCGCCCTGGCGATCGCGCTGGCCATCGCCTTCGTCCTGACCACGCCGGTCAACAAGTGGATGATCGGCCGCGGCAAGGGGCACGCGGTGGTGCACCAGTACCACCACTGAGCCCCGGCACGAGGAGTCAGAGCTCGGGGCCGTCCCCGGGCTCCTCCTGGTAGGAGTAGCGCTGTTCCTTCCAGGGGTCGCCGATGTTGTGGTACCCGCGCTCCTCCCAGAAGCCGCGGCGGTCGGCGGTCATGTACTCGACGCCGCGGACCCATTTGGGCCCCTTCCAGGCGTACAGATGAGGGACGACCAGCCGCAGCGGGAAGCCGTGCTCGGCGGTGAGCAGCTCGCCGTCCTTGTGGGTGGCGAAGATCGTGGACTCGGCGGCGAAGTCCGCGAGGCGCAGGTTGGAGCTGAAGCCGTACTCCGCCCACACCATCACATGGGTGACGGACGGGGCGGGCGGGGCGATCTCGAGGATGGACCGGGCGGGGACGCCGCCCCACTCGGCGCCGAGCATGCTGAACTTCGTCACGCAGTGCAGGTCCGCCACGACGGTGGTGTGCGGCAGGGCCGTGAACTCCTCGTGGGTCCAGCACTCCTTGCCGCCGTCCGCCGTGGCGCCGAAGACCCGGAACTCCCAGCGCTCGGGCCGGAACTTGGGGACGGGTCCGTAGTGCGTGACCGGCCAGCCGCGCTGCTTGCGCTGCCCCGGCGGAAGCTCGGAGTGTGCCGCTTCTCCTGACTCGCGTTCCACCGGCTGACCCATGACTCCATCCTGACAGACCCCGGGTGGTGCGCGGGACCAGCCCCGGCTCGATTCACCTCAAACCGGACTAAGCATGCCCTTACTTACTAAGTGAAGACTTACTGGACGATCTTCGATACCGGTGCAAGGATGCGGCGCAACCTGCCAGTTCCCCCCGGTTGGAAGGAGCCTCTGCGATGCAGGGCGACCCCGAGGTCATCGAATTCCTCAACGAGCAGCTCACCGGCGAGCTCACCGCGATCAACCAGTACTTCCTGCACGCGAAGATGCAGGAGAACTTCGGCTGGACGAAGCTCGCGAAGTACACGCGCCACGAGTCGTTCGACGAGATGAAGCACGCCGAGGTGCTCACCGACCGGATCCTGTTCCTGGACGGGTTGCCGAACTACCAGCGGCTGTTCCACGTCCGGGTCGGACAGACGGTCAAGGAGATGTTCGAGGCCGACCGGCAGATCGAGGTCGAGGCGATCGACCGCCTCAAGCGCGGTATCGAGGTGATGCGCGCCAAGGGCGACATCACGTCCGCGAACATCTTCGAGTCGATCCTCGAGGACGAGGAGCACCACATCGACTACCTCGACACCCAGCTGGAGCTTCTGGAGAAGCTCGGCGAGGCGCTCTACATCGCCCAGCTGATCGAGCAGCCGGAGAGCTGAGCCGGAAGGCGAGCGGGGCGGATCAAGCCGCTTCGTCGAGCTCGGCGAGGACCGGCTGACCCTGGTCGACCAGCTCGCGGCGGGGGCACGCGCCCCTGCCCAGGATCGCCTGGATCCGGCGTACGCAGGAACCGCAGTCGGTGCCCGCCTTGCAGGCCGAGGCGATCTGGCGGGGGGTGCAGGCACCGTCCTCCGCGTGCTTCCTCACCTGCTGCTCGGTGACCCCGAAGCAACTGCATACGTACACGCGGGTCACCTCCCGACGGGATTGATCGGTCTCGCCATCCCCGTTGATCGGTGAGGCTAACCTAACCTTACCCGTCGTGCGCGAGCCACAAAAGTGCGGTGGGGCGCGGATCGTGTGTGATCCGCGCCCCACCTCATGCTCCTGTAACAGGCGCACGCCCTGCTGATCTGCTACTAGTCGCGGTACAGCTCCGCGACGAGGAACGCCAGGTCCAGGGACTGGCTGCGGTTCAGGCGCGGGTCGCAGGCGGTCTCGTAGCGCTGGTGCAGGTCGTCGACGAAGATCTCGTCGCCGCCGCCCACGCACTCGGTGACGTCGTCACCGGTGAGCTCCACGTGGATGCCGCCCGGGTGGGTGCCCAGTGACTTGTGGACCTCGAAGAAGCCCTTGACCTCGTCGAGCACGTCGTCGAAGCGGCGGGTCTTGTGGCCCGAGGCCGCCTCGAAGGTGTTGCCGTGCATCGGGTCGGTCACCCAGGCCACGGTCGCGCCGGAGGCGGTGACCTTCTCGACCAGCTCGGGCAGCTTGTCGCGGACCTTGTCCGCGCCCATGCGCACGATGAAGGTGAGCCGGCCCGGCTCGCGGTCCGGGTCGAGGCGCTCGATGTACTGGAGCGCGTCCTCGGCCGTCGTCGTCGGGCCCAGCTTGATCCCGATCGGGTTGCGGATCCGGGAGGCGAACTCGATGTGCGCGCCGTCCAGCTGGCGGGTGCGCTCACCGATCCAGACCATGTGGCCCGAGACGTCGTACAGGTGGCCCGTACGCGAGTCGACCCGGGTCAGCGCCGACTCGTAGTCGAGCAGCAGCGCCTCGTGGGAGGCGTAGAACTCGACCGTCTTGAACTCCTCCGGGTCGGTGCCGCAGGCCCGCATGAAGTTCAGCGCGTTGTCGATCTCCCGGGCGAGCTGCTCGTAGCGCTGGCCGGACGGGGAGGACTTCACGAAGTCCTGGTTCCAGGCGTGCACCTGGCGCAGGTCGGCGTAGCCGCCGGTGGTGAAGGCACGCACCAGGTTGAGCGTGGAGGCGGAGGCGTTGTACATCCGCTTCAGGCGCTCGGGGTCCGGGATGCGGGCCTCTTCGGTGAAGTCGAAGCCGTTGACGGAGTCACCGCGGTAGGTCGGCAGGGTCACGCCGTCGCGGGTCTCGGTCGGCTTGGAGCGCGGCTTGGAGTACTGGCCGGCGATACGGCCGACCTTCACGACCGGGACCGAGGCGGCGTACGTCAGCACGGCGCCCATCTGCAGCAGGGTCTTGAGCTTGTTGCGGATGTGGTCGGCGCTCACCGCGTCGAAGGCCTCGGCGCAGTCGCCACCCTGGAGGAGGAACGCCTCTCCCTTGGCGACGGCCGCCAACCGGGCGCGCAGCTGGTCGCACTCGCCCGCGAAGACGAGCGGCGGATACGACTCGAGGTCCGCAACGACTGCGCGCAGAGCCTCGGTGTCGGGGTACTCGGGCTGCTGCGCCGCGGGCAGGTCTCGCCAGGTGTTGCCAGCGCTCGCGCTGGTCTTAGCGTTCACGGTCACGGCCTCAACATTACGGGGTGATGTCGCGCGTCCCGCCCCATGCCCAGCAAATGAGACACGGGGTACACGGTGTGGACATGGGATAGGGTGCGTCGCATGTACGCGCCGACGAACCAGAAGACGAACCAGAACTGGTGGTGGACCGCTCATCCGGCGGCCCACTGACTGCGCGTAGGCAAGACTTCGCGAAGGCCGCCCGAGGGGCGGCCTTCGGCGTTTGTCGGGGTCCGTTCCTCTCCACGATTCCTCTGAGTGAGAAGGACACGGACCATGCGTCTGCCCGACCTGATCGACGACCCCCGCCCGTTCGCGCTGCTGCGCCGCCGCACACCGGGCCATGACGGGCAGAGCGTGGAGCTGCTCCTCGGCCCGGTCGCCACGTACGAGCGGCTCGCCGACCTGCCCGACGAGGGCCTCGCGCTGGTGCCGTTCCGGCAGATCCGCGAGCGCGGCTTCGACGTCCGCGACGACGGGACGCCGCTGTCGGTGCTGATCCCCGAGGAGACGCACACCCTGCCGCTGGCCGAGGCCCTCGCCCAGCTCCCGGGGCACGACGTGCGGGTCGAGCGGGGCGGCTTCGACGTCGCCGACGAGGAGTACGCCCGGATCGTCGGACGGGTGCTGCGGGAGGAGATCGGGCAGGGCGAGGGCGCGAACTTCGTGATCCGGCGCACGTACGAGGGGGACGTCCCGGGATTCGGCCGCGCCGACGCCCTCGCCCTGTTCCGGCGGCTGCTCGAGGGCGAGCGGGGCGCGTACTGGACGTTCGTGGTGCACACCGGCGAGCGGACCCTGGTCGGGGCCAGCCCCGAGGTGCACGTGCGGATGTCCGGCGGGACGGTCGTGATGAACCCGATCAGTGGGACGTACCGCTATCCGGCCGGCGGGCCCACCACCGAGCACCTGCTCGACTTCCTCGCCGACGGCAAGGAGATCGAGGAGCTGTCGATGGTCGTCGACGAGGAGCTGAAGATGATGTGCACCGTCGGCGACATGGGCGGGGTCGTCGTCGGGCCGCGCCTGAAGGAGATGGCCCACCTCGCGCACACCGAGTACGAGCTGCGCGGGAAGTCGTCGCTGGACGTGCGCGAGGTTCTGAAGGAGACCATGTTCGCCGCGACGGTCACCGGCTCACCGGTGCAGAACGCCTGCCGGGTCATCGAGCGGCACGAGGTCGGCGGGCGCGGGTACTACGCCGGGGCGCTGGCGCTGCTCGGGAAGGACTCCGGCGGGGCCCAGACGCTGGACTCCCCGATCCTCATCCGTACCGCGGACATCGGTGCGGACGGGCGGCTGCGGGTGCCGGTCGGCGCCACGCTCGTGCGCGGGTCCGACCCGGCGGGCGAGGTCGCCGAGACGCACGCCAAGGCCGCGGGGGTGCTGGCCGCGCTGGGGGTCGTCCAGCGGGCGCCGCGCACCGAGCACGCGCGCGTACGTCTCGCCGACGACCCGCGCGTGCGTGCCGCGCTGGACGGGCGCCGGTCCTCCCTCGCCCCCTTCTGGCTGCGGATGCAGGAGCGGTCGGCCGCGCTGACCGGGCACGCCCTGGTCGTCGACGGGGAGGACACCTTCACGGCGATGCTCGCGCACGTCCTGCGCTCCAGCGGCCTGGAGGTCACCGTGCGGCGCTACGACGAGCCCGGGCTGCGCGAGGCGGTCCTCGCCCACCCGGGTCCGGTGGTGCTCGGCCCCGGCCCGGGCGACCCCGGCGACCTGACCGACCCGAAGATGACCTTCCTGCGCGACCTGGCCGCGCGCCTCGTCCGTGCGCACCCGCACGGCGTGCTCGGCGTCTGCCTCGGGCACGAGCTCCTCGCGGCGGAGCTGGGACTGGAGATCGTCCGCAAGGACGTGCCGTACCAGGGGGCGCAGACGACGGTCGACCTGTTCGGGCGGGAGGAGACCGTCGGCTTCTACAACAGCTTCGTGGCCCGCTGCGACGACGAGACGGCGGCGGAGCTCGCCGCGCACGGGGTGGAGGTGAACCGGAGCGCGTCGGGTGAGGTGCACGCCGTGCGCGGGCCCGGGTTCGCGGGGGTGCAGTTCCACCCGGAGTCGGTGCTCACGCTGAACGGGGCGGCGGTCGTGCGGGAGCTGCTGGGTCAGCTGCGCGGGACGAGCACGTCCTCCGAGCGGCGGCCGTTCCCGACGTGCGGCGCGTGACTCACAGCCCCCTGCGGAGGCGCTCCGTCAGCGCCCGACCCTGCTGCGGGGACGGCCGGGGTTCGGCGAGGCGGGTGTGGAGGCGGTCCAGGTGCAGGTCGACGGTGGCCTCGACGAGTTCGGCGTAGGCCGCGGCGGCGAGCTCGGCACGGCGCCGGGAGACGAGGGCGGCGAGGAGGGCGATCGGCGCGGCCGGCCACCAGTACAGGGCGAGCGGTAGATACAGCAGCGCCCAGCCGCCCAGCGCGAACGCGGCGTCCAGCCGGGACCGGGTCGCGGTGAGGGTCTCGCGGGTGGGGGTGGGCAGCAGGAGCCAGAGGCGGGGCCAGATGGTGGCGAGGTCGATGCCGTACTCCTGTCCCAGACGCACGGCGGGCGCGCGGAGGCGGTCGCCGAGCCGGGTGGGGTGCTCGGGACGGATCAGGGCGAGGGCGTTACGTCGGGCGGCGTGCCCGGCGGCGCCCTGCTCATGGTGCGCCGCGATGGCGGCGTACCGGTCGGCGCGGGCGGCGTGCTGGCGGGCGTCCTGGACACCGGCACGGCCGGGGGATGACGGGGTCGGGACGGGCGGGACGGATCCGGTGGCGGGGTCTGGGGTTCCGGATCCGGCGGCTGGACCCCGCGTTCCCGACCCCGCCGGGTCGGCCGTCCGTGCCGTCCGCGTGCCTGCGTGGCGGGCCGCTCGGCTCTGGACGGCCTGTCTGCGGTGGGCGGCCTCGGCCAGGGCTCGCTGTCTGCGGTGGGCGGCGTCGGCGGTGGTCCAGAGGGTCTGTCGGCGTGTGGTCAGGCGGGCCGAGAGGCTGCCGAGGGGGCGGGGCCAGGGACCGCACAGGGCGCGCTCGACCGGGCCGGCGAGGGCCTGGGCCAGGGCTCCGACGGCGGCGGAGACCGGGACCGCGGCGAGGACCAGCAGGACGGCTCGGGCGACGAGGCTGTCCTGCCCGCCCGCCTCGCCCTCGGTGAGCGCGGTGAAGCCGTCCCACAGAGCGCGCCAGTCGTGCCAGTCGCGCTGTCCGAGCCGTACGGCGACCGCCGCGACCAGCAGGTAGGCGAGGCCCGGCAGCACGAGGAGGGTGAACCAGCGCTCGGCCAGCTTGCGGCCCAGCTCGGCGAGGAATCCCGTCACCGGCCGGACCTCACGCGTCCGGCACGAAGGTCAACACCCGCTCGTGGAGCAGGCACTCCGGTGGTCCCTCCGCCGCTCTCCGCTGCTCGACGCGGTCGCAGGCGCCCGCCGGGCAGAGGTACTGGCCGCGGACGGGTGCCCCCGGACCGCCGACCGGCGGCGGGGCCGCGCCCGGGCTGCCGACCGGCGTGGCATGACGGGAGGTGGACAGCGAGGCGGTGACCTCGACGCCGAGCGACTCGAACACCTCGGAGAAGTCCGCGCCCTCGCGCAACCGTCGTACGGCCTGTTCCAGCGCGGCTCGTCGGGCGCCGCGCTGGAACGCCCGCAGCAACGCCAACTCCCGGCAGAATTCGGCATGCAGCTCGCCGTAGGGGGTGTCGCCGTCCGCGGAGGTCATGCCCCGATCGTAGGACCCCAGGCTCCTCCCCCGCCGCTCACGCCCCCGAATGCACATGGGCCGCCCAGCTCAACGGCCGGTCCGGGTGCCGTTCCCGCAGTCGTCGTACGGCGTGCCACAGGGCCGCCGCGGCGGGCGGCGTCCCCGGTCCGGCCGCCGCCAACTCGCCATAGACGCCCTCGGCGATCTCCGCCGAGGCCTCGTCGTCCGTCCTCCACAGCGTCCCGATCACCTGGGAGAACCCGGCGAGTTGGAGGGAGCCCGCCAGGTGCAGCGCCTCGTCCGGCAGCCGGGCCCCGCCCACCGCCGTCTCGCACGCCGAGAGATACGCGAACTCGGCCTCGGGCAGGTGGAGTCGGGCCATGTCCAGCACCGAGAGCGTGCCTTCGGACAGCAGCAGCCGTCCCTGCGAGGGGTGTTGAGGGTCCTGGACGCCGTGGCACGCGAAGTGCACCCAGGCGTGACCGGCGAGCGCGGAGCGTACGGCGTCGGCGTGGGCCGGGGCGCCCGACAGCAGCGTGCCGCCCACCGCGCGGTGGGCCAGCTCGGCCTCGCGCAGGGCGCCCGGCAGCGGAGCCTGCCCCGGGGTCTCCGGTACGGCGACGATCAGTGGCTGTCGACCGGCGGGGGCCGTGCGGCTCCTGGCCCGCAGCAGGGCCGTGAGGCTCGGTGTGTAGGAGGAGACGACCCGGTCGGGCACCGCGCCGGCGGCGTGCAGCGGGAGGAAGGTCAGCGGTCCCGAGGGGCACCACCACAGCCGGGGCGGCCGCTCACCGGGCAGGGGCGGGCCGGTGATGTCGAGCGCGGTCAGGACCGGTTCGGCGATCGTCGTCCACAACCAGTCCAAAAGGTCCCCGACGAACTGTTCGGCGAAGGCGCGGGCCAGACCCGAGCGGCCCGCGGCGGCGACCGCCTGGACGAGCAGTTCGCCGCGTTCCCGGGCCTCGGCGTGGGTGAGGCCGGGCAGCGTGCGGACCCGTACGCCGGTGCCGTCGAGCAGCAGGGCGTGGCCGGGGCCTTCCCGGTCGACGGTGACCACCACGACCGGCCCCTGGTCGCCCGCGGTCAGCAACCGTTCCGCCCGGGGCGGCCGCAGGAAGTCCCGGAAGTCGCCGCGGGCGCGGATCGTGTCGAGGGTCTCCTGCCATGCGCGGGCCAGCCGGTGGCGGCGGTCGGCCCCGGACACGGACAGGTCGTCGGCGGCCCGCTCCAGTTCCCCGCGCACCCGCGTGAAGCGGGCGGCGAGTTCGGGGTCGGCCGCGGCCAGGTCCTCGGCGTCGGTGCGCAGTTCGAGGGCCTGGGCGGCGAGGACGCCGCGGCTCGCCTCCAGCAGCTCCAGCGCGTCCCCGGGCCTCCCGGCGGCGAGCGCGACCCTCGCCGCGAACGACCCCAACTCCTCGTCGCTGAGCACCTGTTCCTGGTCGGAGCGGTCGGCACCGCGCCACACCGCCAGCGGCAGCTCGTCGACCGCGTCCCGTACCGCGGCCAGCGCCCGTTCCGCGTCGCCGACGGCGTGCGCCACACCGGCCACCCGCACCGAGGCGGCGAGGCGGTGCGCGGGAGGCTGCGCCGGGTCGGCGGCCAGTGCGGTGTTGACGTCGAGCGCCTGGTCCCGGACGGCGTCGTAGCCTCCGTCCGCGCGGGCGATGTCCTCGAGGGCCCAGGAGACGGCGCCCAGTGCGCCGCCGCGCAGCGGATGCCCGGGCGGCGCCAGGCGCACGCACTTGCGGGCGGCCGCCAGCGCGATGTCGAGATCCTCCCGGTCGCCGCCGTGCCGGTACCGCTCGCGCAGGGCGTGGGACAGGTAGCCGTAGAGGCTCAGGCGGCGCAGCGGGTCGGCGGGCGGGTCCATCAGGGCCGTCTCGAAGTGGCGTACGGCGGCCTCGGCGTCCTCGGTCCCGGCGCCGGGCAGCCGGAAGCGGGCGAGCAGGACGCCGCCGAGCGCGGTGACCAGGCTGTGCCGCATGTGGTGGCCGGGCCGGGTGGTGGCCAGGGCGCGTTCGACGAGCCGCCGCGCGCGGTCGAGTTGGGCGGGGTCCCGGGTCCGGCGGGCGTGGTCGGCCAGCAGGGTGGTGACGTTGCCGAGGAGCACCGGCGTCTCGGCCTCGAACCGCGGTATGTGGGAGGCCAGTTCCTCGCCCACGGTGACCGCCTCCCGCAGCGAGGCGAGATGGCCGGTCCGGGTGTGGCGTTCGGCGAGGGCCATGATCAGGGCGCCCCGCAGCGCGTTGACCACCTCGATGTCCTCGTCCTCGGCCGTCCCGGCGAGGCCCTCGCGGCAGCGGGCCATCGCCTCGTCGAGCAGGGAGAGGTCGTGGTCGAACCGGTAGCGGTGCACGAGCACGGTGGCGAGGACGGACAGCGCGAGGGCCCGTTCGGCGTCGGAGCGGGCGTGGGCGAGGCTGCGGCGGGCGGCCTCCTCGGCGGGGCCGTGGTCGGGCTCGGGCTCGCCTTCCGTGCGGGCGAGGTGCAGAAGGCAGAGCGCGCGCAGGGCCGGGGCGTCGCCGGCGTGCGCCCCGCCCGGCGCGGTCAGCGGGGTCACGACGGCCAGGGCGCGGGTGATCACCTCGGGGTCGCCGGTCTCGCGGCAGGCGTGCACGGCGGCGATCCCGTACGAGCTCACCGCCGCGCGTGAGGTGTCCGGTCCCGTGAGGCCCTCGCCCATGAGGTCCAGCGCGCGCTGCCGGTCCGCCCGGTCGCCGCTCAGCTGGTAGCGGTACTGGAGGTGCCGGCCCAGTTCGGCCGCGTACCTCGACGGCCGGGCGGCGTACAGCTCCTCGAAGGCCTCGATCGCCTCCGCGAGGCTCTCCGGGTCCCGGGACCGGGCGAAGCGCTGGGCCAGCAGGCCCGCGGTGACCGGCGCCATGCGGTCCCTGACCCGGCCGTAGTACGGATTCTGGCGGAGCGCGCGCTGCAACCGGAGTGCCTCGTCGAGCAGTTGGACGTCCTTCGGCTCGTGGGCGGTCGCGGTGACGAAGGCGCCGCAGGCCGCCACGGCGTAGGCCGACCACTCCACGCCGCGAGGGTCCATGGCGGCGAGGGCGGTCCGGACGAGGGCGGTCACGTCCCGCATGGGCGAGGCGTCCCGCAGCCTGGCGCAGCGGTTCGCCAGCAACTCGGCGAGCCGGACGGCCGTGTCGGCGCCCGGTGTCCCGGGCGGGCGGTGCTCGTACGCCGCGCGGGTGTGTTCGATCGCCGTCTCCTCGTCGGCCGGGTCGCCGGTGTGGCGGTGGCGTGACTCCGCGATGTGCGAGAGGAGTTGGTGCAGCGTGGCCCGGCGCGGGTCGGCGGGCGTGGAGCCGCGCAGACAGCGGGTGCCGCAGAGCAGGGCGGCGTCCAGGCACCAGCGGCGCAGGTGCTCGGGCGTGCCCTCGTCCCTGGCGTGGTCGAAGTAGGCGACGGTCATGTTCGCGGCCGTGTTCAGCGTCTCCGGGTCGAGGTGTGCCGCGGGGGCGACCAGGGGGCGCAGTGCGGCGGGCGTGGCCGCGGGGTGCAGGCGGTGCCGCAGGGCAAGGGCCAGGAGGACCGGCGCGGTCTCGGGCGGGTGGTCGCCCCGCGCACCCCGGTCCTCGGCCGATCGCCCGGCCACCCGGAACAGTTCGACGAGCCCGGCCGATCGCTGCGGCGAGGGCGCGGGGGGCGCCCCGCCGTCCCGTACGGCGGGCCAGACCGCGGCGAGTTCCTCGTGGTGCCGCTCCAGCAGCGCCCGCAGCTCGCGTCCGCTGAACCACCCGACCACGCCGCCTCCCCCGTGCCACGCCCTCCGGTGCCCCGTACACCGAACGCCGCCACGGTAACCGCGGCGGCGCCCGGCTGTCGCACAACTCACCTCACGGGCTGGGAGGTTGTCTTGCTCCCGCGCTCGGCCTCTGCGTGAGCATCAGCGTCGGCCTCAGCCGAAGAACACCCCCACCTCCTCGTACAGCTTGGGGTCGACCGTCTTCAGCTTCGCCGTGGCCTCCGCGATCGGCACCCGCACGATGTCCGTGCCGCGCAGCGCGACCATCTTGCCGAAGTCGCCGTCCCGTACCGCCTCGATGGCGTGCAGGCCGAAGCGGGTGGCGAGCCACCGGTCGAAGGCGCTGGGGGTGCCCCCGCGCTGGATGTGCCCGAGGACGGTCGTGCGGGCCTCCTTGCCCGTGCGCCGCTCGATCTCCCTGCCCAGCCACTCGCCGACGCCGGAGAGCCGGACGTGCCCGAAGGAGTCGAGCGACGCGTCCTTGAGGACCACGTCGCCGTCCTTCGGCATGGCCCCCTCGGCGACGACCACGATCGGGGCGTAGGAGGCCTTGAAGCGGGAGGTGATCCAGGCGCACACCTGGTCGACGTCGAAGCGCTGCTCGGGGATGAGGATGACGTTGGCGCCGCCCGCGAGTCCCGAGTGCAGGGCGATCCAGCCGGCGTGACGGCCCATCACCTCGCAGACCAGGACGCGCATATGGGACTCGGCGGTGGTGTGCAGCCGGTCGATGGCCTCCGTAGCGATGCCGACGGCGGTGTCGAAGCCGAAGGTGTAGTCGGTGGCGGACAGGTCGTTGTCGATGGTCTTCGGTACGCCGACGACGGGTACGCCGTACTCGTCGGTGAGCTGTGCCGCCACGCCCAGGGTGTCCTCGCCGCCGATGGCGATGAGCGCCTCGACCTCCTGCTTGGCGAGGTTCTCCTTGATCCGGCGGATGCCGCCCTCGATCTTCAGGGGGTTGGTGCGCGAGGAGCCGAGGATGGTGCCGCCGCGGGGCAGGATGCCGCGCACGGCGGGGATGTCGAGGCGGACGGTGTCGTTCTCCAGTGGTCCTCGCCAGCCGTCCCGGAAGCCGACGAAGTCGTAGCCGTACTCCTGCACGCCCTTGCGGACGACGCCCCGGATGACGGCGTTGAGCCCGGGGCAGTCGCCGCCTCCGGTCAGTACTCCGACGCGCATGGAAAAGTCCCTTCGCCGCAGTTGCCTGTGAGAGTCACGCTAATGGTGATCCAGGTCACACAGCGATGGGTGGGAAAGGCAATTCCGGTGAATCAGCGGGTGGTTCGTTCACGGGCCGTCAAAGGGGCGCGTGTCCGTCGTGGTCAGGCGCGCTGGTCGCCGGCACGCGCACCACTCGGCATCGCGCGCCCTGCTCTTCGTCCGTGCGCTACTCGCCGTCCCGCCCGCTACTCGTCGTCCAGCCCGCGCTCTATGGCGTACCGGACGAGTTCCACCCGGTTGTGCAGCTGGAGCTTGCCGAGGGTGTTCTGGACGTGGTTCTGGACCGTGCGGTGCGAGATGACCAGGCGCTCGGCGATCTGCTTGTAGCTCAGGCCCTTGGCGACCAGCCGCAACACCTCGGTCTCCCGGTCGGTCAGCTGCGGCGCCCTGGGCTGGTCGGGGTCCGCGGCGGGCGCGGGCTCGGAGGCGAGCCGGCGGTACTCGCCGAGCACGAGACCGGCGAGGCCGGGCGTGAAGACGGGGTCGCCGACGGCCGTGCGGCGCACCGCGTCCAGCAGTTCCTCGGTGGACGCCGACTTCAGCAGATAGCCGGTCGCGCCCGACTTCACGGCCTCCAGCACGTCCGCGTGCTCCCCGCTCGCCGACAGCACCAGGACCCGCAGCGCCGGGTTGTGGCCGACGAGCTCCTTGCAGACCTGGACGCCGGGCTTGAGCGGCAGGTTCAGGTCGAGCACGAGCACATCGGGCCCGGCGGCCCTGGCCCGGCGCACGGCCTGGTCGCCGTCGCCCGCGGTGGCCACCACGTCGAAGCCGGCCTCGGCCAGGTCGCGGGCGACCGCGTCGCGCCACATGGGGTGGTCGTCGACCACCATCACCTTGATCGGGCCCTTGTCGCTCATCGCTGTCCTGCCTTCCCCCGGGAGACCTTCGGTACCTTCAGCTCGACCTCCGTGCCCTGTCCGGGCACCGAGATCAGATCGGCGCTGCCGCCGAGTTCACGCAACCGCCCCCGGATCGACAGGGCGACCCCCATCCGCCCCTCCCCCTCGGCCTGCGCGAGCCGGCCCTCGGGAATGCCGGGCCCGTCGTCCCGCACGGTCACCACGACCTCGTCGGGCTCGTCCTCGACCAGGATCCAGGCACGCGCGTCCTGCCCGGCGTGCCTGCGTACGTTGTCCAGGGCGGCGCCCACCGCGGCGGCCAGCTCCCTCGCGGCGGCCGCGTCCAGCTCCACCGGGGCGCCGGGGTCGGCGAGGCTGACCCTGGCGGCGGCGAACGGGGCGAGCAGGGCGCGCAGATCGACGGGGCCGTCGGTGTCCGGCTCGTCGACGGCGCGTACGACCGCCCCCTTCGCCCCGTCCTCCGACGCCCAGGACACGCGGGTGAGCCCGCCGGAGACCAGCGTGCGCAGGGCGACCTCCTGCTCGCCGGCCATCCGGCCCAGCTCGGCCGCCTCGCCGCCGAGGACGGCACCGCGCCGCTGCACCATGGCGAGCACCTGGAGCACGCTGTCGTGGATGTCCCGGGCGAGCCGCTCCCGCTCCCGGGTCGCGGCCTCGATCTCCAGGGCCCGGGCGAGGGTGCGCTCGGAGGCGCGGGCGACCTCGACGACGTAGCCGATGGCGATGGAGGCGACCCAGACGAGGATCACGTTGTGGACGGTGTCCCGGGCCGGCTGGCCGCGCTCGATCAGGTTGGCGACGGCGACCGGCGTGGAGGCGAGCGCGGCCCAGCGCCAGCCGCCCTTGATGGCGAACGCGAGGACCGAACCGGCGGTCCATATCGACGGCAGGGTGGGACCGCCGGTGTCGATGTGGTGCTCGCTGACGGCCAGCGGGGTGAGCAGGATGCCGACGAGCGCGATACCGAGGTCGACGGCGAGGAAGCGCCGGGTGCAGGCGGCCTCGTTCTGGACCCGGGGCAGGGTGGCGAGCGTCCAGACGCACAGGACGGCGTAGTAGGCGAGGGCGATGCCGGGACGGTCGTAGTTCTCGTGGTTGGTCGCGAACAGGCCGACCGCGTACAGCAGGGTCAGCACCCGGTAGCCGGTGAGCGCGCGCCACAGCGGCAGCTCCACCGACATCCTCATCACACGCTCACGCCTGGCCATGAATGAACCCCACCCCGCCCCCGTAGCCCCGTCTAGGACTCGGAGCGTTCCTTCTCCGCCTTGGCGAGGGCGGCCTTCGCCGCCTTCTCCGCTTCCTTCTCGGCCTTCGCCGCCTCCGCGATCTGCCGCTTGGCGGCGGTCGCGTACATGTCGACGTACTCCTGGCCGGAGAGCTTCATGATCTCGTACATGACCTCGTCGGTCACCGCGCGCAGCACGAAACGGTCGTGCTCCATGCCCTGGTACCGGCTGAAGTCCAGCGGGGCGCCGATCCGGATGCCCGGCCGCATCAGCTTGGGCATGACCTGGCCGGGCGGCTGGATCTTCTCGGTGTCGATCATGGCGACCGGGATGACCGGCGCGCCGGTGGCGAGCGCCACGCGCGCGAGGCCGCCCGGCTTGCCCCGGTAGAGGCGGCCGTCGGGCGAGCGGGTGCCCTCCGGGTAGATCCCGAACAGCTCACCGCGCTCCAGCACCTCGACCCCGCTCCTGATCGCCGCCTCGCCCGCGCCGCGCCCCCCGGAGCGGTCCACGGGGAGCTGGCCGACGCCCTTGAAGAAGGCGGCCGTCAGACGGCCCTTGAGGCCGGGGGTGGTGAAGTACTCCGCCTTGGCGATGAAGGTGACCTTCCGGTCGAGCACCGCGGGCAGGAAGAAGGAGTCCGAGAAGGACAGGTGGTTGCTCGCCAGGATCGCGGGGCCCTCGGCCGGGATGTTCTCCAGGCCTTCCACCCAGGGCCTGAAGGCGACCTTCAGCGGCCCTCCGATGGCGACCTTCATGGTTCCGTACAACAACCCCGTGCCTCCTGTGTGTGTCGATCAGACCTTAACCCGGAGCACTGTCAAAGGCCCCGACGGCCCTGGTCGGTGTCAGTGCGGTCGCGTACGGTGAACCCCACCTGGACACGTTCACACCCTTCTCATGAACAGGAGACCGAAGGTGCCGGTCCTCCCTGGAGCCGAGCCGTTCCGCCACGAGGGCGGCGAGACGGCGGTCCTCCTCTGTCACGGCTTCACCGGTTCCCCGCAGTCGCTGCGCCCCTGGGCGGAGTACCTCGCCGAGCGGGGTCTGACCGTGTCGTTGCCCCTCCTTCCGGGCCACGGCACCCGCTGGGAGGACATGGCGCTCACCGGCTGGCAGGACTGGTACGCCGAGGTGGACCGCGAGCTGCGGGCCCTGCGCGAGCGCTGCACCCGGGTGTTCGTGGCGGGGCTGTCCATGGGCGGCGCCCTCGCCCTGCGGCTGGCCGCCAAGCACGGCGACGCGGTGAGCGGTGTGGTGGTCGTCAACCCGGCGAACCGGATGCACGGCCTCGCGCCGTACGCCCTTCCGGTGGTCCGGCACCTGCTGCGGTCGACGCCGGGGATCGCCGACGACATCGCCAAGGAGGGCGCCCACGAGCTGGGGTACACCCGGGTGCCGCTGCACGCCGCGCACTCGCTGCGGCAGTTCTTCCGGCTGGTCGACGGCGAGCTCCCGCAGGTCACCCAGCCGCTGCTGGTCCTGCGCAGCGCGACGGACCACGTGGTGCCCTCGGCCGACTCCGCGCGCGTGCTGAGCCGGGTGTCCTCGACGGACGTATCGGAGATCGTGCTGGAACAGAGCTACCACGTGGCGACGTTGGACCATGACGCGGAGCGCGTCTTCGAGGAGAGCTTCGCCTTCATCGGCCGGCTCGCGACCGGTATCGGCAAGGAAGGGACGGCCGCACGTGGCTGAGCACGACTCCGACCGCGAGGACCGTGAGCCGGAAGAGCGGGGCGTCCCCTTCGACGAGGCGGCGGCCTGGGCGGCGATCGTCGCCGGGTACGGCGAGGAGCCGCCGGACCCGCCGGGTGCCAAGCCGTTCAAGTCGGTGGAGGACCTGGCGCTCCTGGAGCCGGAGACCAACGACGACAAGCCGGAGCCGGAGGAGGAGAAGGAGAAGCCCGCCTCGGCCAAGCCGCTGGGCAGCTCGGTCTCCTTCGCGCCCGGAGTCGGCCCGCGTGACTACGCGCCCGCCGAGCCGGCCGAGGAGGACTTCGACGAGGAGGACGAGGGCCACTTCGTCCCGCCGGAGCCGCCGCCGCTGCCGACCGCGGACACCACCGCGAAGTTCGCCTGGCTCGCGGTGCTGGGCGGCCCGCTGCTGCTCCTGCTGGCGATACTGCTGCGCTGGGACATGACCTGGTGGCTGGCGACCCTCGGCATCGGCGGCTTCCTCGGCGGGTTCGCGACGCTGGTGGCGCGGATGCGGACCGATGAGGAGGACGAGGACGACCCGGGACGCGGCGCGGTCGTCTGAGGCTCAGCTCGCGGGGATCCTGAGGGTGGCCAGGACCGGCAGATGGTCGGTGGCCGCCCTCAGCCGTGTCTCGGGGACGTCCTGCGGGACACCGCAGCGCAGCACCTCGATGCCTTTCGTGGCGAAGATCGCGTCGATCCGGCGAGGGGGCTCGGTGTGCGTCCAGGTGTGCTCGCCGCCCCAGGGGGCCGTGGCCCAGCAGTCCTGGAGGTTGTCCGAGAGCCGGCGGAAGGTGCGGCCGCCGGGGCCCTCGTTGAGGTCGCCGCCCGCGACGGCGTGCTCGACTCCCATGCCGGCCAGCCGGTCGAGGAGCATGCCGCCCTGTTCGTAGCGCTCGTCCTTGTGGAGGCTGAGGTGGCAGCTCAGGACGCCGAGCCGGGCGCGGCCGAAGCGGACGACGGCGGTGGCGAAGCCGCGGCGGTGCTGTCCGGGCGTGAGCGGCAGCAGGACGTCCTCGGTGCGTTCGACGGTGGCCCGCAGGTCGCACAGGATCGCGGGGCCGGCCGCCGTGGCGCCGCCGGAGAGGATCACGAGGTCCGCCGCGCCGGCCAGGCGGGCGAGTTTCTTGCGCCAGCGGAAGAAGCGGGGGGCTTCCTGGACGAGGACGAGGTCCGGCGCGCAGGCGCGGATGACCTCGGCCAGTGCGTCGGTGTCGTCCCGCAGGGAGCGGACGTTGTAGCTGAGGACGCGGACGAGGGCGGAGTCGTCGGGTGCCATGGGGTGATTTTTGCGCCTCAGGGCCCGGGGCGCGAGGTGTGCGCGCGACGGCCGGTGCGTTGCGGCCGGTCGCGCGGTGCCCCCGCGCCCCCTGGGTGGGCAGAAGCGCCCCCTGCTCACATGATCGGGTCGGGTTCCCTCGCCAGGTCCGCCGCGCCCACCAGGCCCGCCTTGTTGCCCAGCCGGGCGGCGATCACGTCGGCCACCGGGCGCCAGTTGCCGCCCACCAGCCAGCGCTTGTAGGACTTGCGGATCGGGTCCAGGACCAGCTCGCCCTCGTCCGAGAGGCCGCCGCCGACGATGAAGGCGGACGGGTCGAAGAGGGAGGCGAGGTCGGCGAGACCGGCGCCGGCCCAGCGGGCGAGCTCGCGGTAGGAGTCCACGGCGACCGGGTCGCCCTGGCGGGCGGCCATGGAGATGTGCTTGCCCTCGATGCCGTCCGGGGAGCCGTCGCCGAGGCTCAGCAGGAGCTCGGCGTTCTCCGGGGTGGCGTTGGCGCGCTGCTTGGCGTACCGGACCAGGGCGCGCCCGGAGGCGTACTGCTCCCAGCAGCCCTGGGAGCCGCAGCCGCACAGCAGGCCGTCCGGCACCATGCGGATGTGGCCGAACTCGGCCGCGACACCGAAGTGCCCGCGGCGCAGCTTGTTGCCGATGATGATGCCGCCGCCGAGGCCGGTGCCGAGGGTGATGCAGATGACGTTGCGGTGGCCCTTGCCGGCGCCGAACCTGTACTCGCCCCACGCGGCCGCGTTGGCGTCGTTCTCGACGACGACGGGAAGGCCCACGCGGGCCTCGACCTTGTCCTTCAGCGGTTCGTTGCGCCAGTCGATGTTCGGCGCGAAGTACACCTCGGAACGCTGCCGGTTGACGTAACCGGCCGCGCCGATGCCCACGCCCACGATCTCGTGCCCGGCGCGCGCCCCGTCCACCGCGGAGGCGATGGCGTCCACGATGCCCTCGGGCGTACCCGGGGTCGGCACCTTGTGGGTCGAGAGGATGTTGCCTTCCTCATCGACCACGCCGGCCGCGATCTTCGTGCCGCCGATGTCGACGCCGATGGTGAGTCCCATGAATCCCTCAGTTTCGGTCGAGCCCCGCTACGGCCCACCGTACCGGAGGGGGCTCTAGTCCAGGTCGATCCGCTCCCCGGGGCCGGGGTCCTCGCCCCGGTCCTCCGGGTCGCGGGACGGCTTGTCCCGGGTCGTCCAGCGCTGTTCCTGGGCCTGGACCGCGGAGCGGTACGCGGCGAGCAGTTCGCTGCCCGCGGCCGCGAGGTGGTCGAAGACGTCCGGGTTGCGTTCGATGACGGGTTCGACGGCGGCCCTGGCCTGCTGGACGACCTGGTTCACCACCTGCTGGGCGGCGGGCCCGGCGACCGCGCCGAACAGGGGTGACTGGATCGACGACAGCTTGTCGGTGACGGCGTCGACGAGCTTGCGCAGTTCCTCGGCGGCCGAGCCCGGGGGCGTGCCGTGCTCGGTGCGGCGGCGGGCCTTCTCCGCTGCGAGGTCTTCGGCGCACGCCGTCGCCCAGGCGTCGGCGTCGGTGGCCCGCACCTCGTCGGCAGCCTCACGACGGGCGGCCTCTGACGGGGGGAGCTCTTCGCTCATGACGGACTCCTGACTGCGGTTCGTCCCTACGACGTTACCCGAACGGGCGCACCGGGTTCACCGGGTCCGCGGCCAGAGATCCGGGTCCGGCGTGAACCGGACGCGCAGCTGCCCGTCGCGCAGGCCCGCACCGGCGACGGCGCAGCGGCGCAGGGCGGACGGGAGGGGCACCACCCGACGGAACTGCCCGGCGGTGAGCACGAGTTCGTCGCCGCGCCGGATCAGGTCGAGGTCGTCGCGCAGCGCGCCGGGCAGGGGGATGTGCCAGACGAGGACGCCGTCGTCGGCGAGCTGGTCCCGCACCGGCCACTCGGTGCGGGAGGACCCGGTCGGCGCCCCCGGCACGGCGAGCGCGGCGAGGTCGTCGGTGCCCCGCGGGTCCCGGCCGAGATGGGCGACGGGTACGACGTCGTGCGTCTCGGTCCACTCCTCCAGTGTCTTGCGCTGCTGGGCGACGAGGCCGGCGAGCCAACTGTCGGCGACGGCCTCGGGCAGGACCCGGTTGGCGACGACGTGGTCGGGGCGCAGTCCGCGCAGGGCGAGGGCGAGGGTCGCGGCGCGCACGGCGTCGGCGCCGCCGGGTCCGGGCTCCGCGACCAGCCGTACGACGGTGTCGCGGTCCGTGACGACGGCCTCGACGGCGGCCAGGTCCCTGTCCCAGCGGGCGGCGGTCTCGTACAGCCACTCCGAGGGCATCGGCACCCCGGCGAGGCGGCCGAGGACGGGGCGCAGGGCGCGGGCCGCCTGCCGTTCGGCCGGGAGCAGCCGTCGCAGGTACCGGCGGAGCTCCTCGGGCAGGGCGAGCAGGGCGAGCGCCTGCGGGGTGGGTGGGAGGTCCACGACGAGCAGGTCGTGGACCTCGGAGAGGGCGGCGTCGCGCAGGGCGCGCAGCAGGGTGAGTTCCTCGGCGCCGGGCAGGGGGGTGACCTCTTCCGGGTCCAGCCGGGAGGCGCCCAGGAGGTCGAGCACGGAGGACGCGCGCTGCTGGAAGGCGGCGAGGTCGTCCCGGAAGCCGGCGGCGGCGTCGGGACGCCAGGCGGTGAGCCGGTCCCGGACCTGAACGGGCACCGGTCCGGTGGCCGCGCCCAGCACCGCGCCGAGGGTGTCGGTGCGGTCGGCACTCAGGACGAGAGTGCGGACGCCGTCACGGGCGGCGGCCAGGGCGGTGGCGGCGGCGAGGGTCGTACGACCGCCACCGCCGGGACCGGTGATCAGGAGGGTGCGCATGGGAGTGAACGGTAACTCTCCGCGTCGCCCTCCGGCGCCGTCGCGCCGTCTCGCTCCCGGCCCCCGCGCGCGGGTCCGGCCCCGGTCCCCGGTGTCGCTCGGCTACTTCGGCCCCGACTCGACGCGCTTCTTCAGTCCGGCCAGCGCCCGGTCGATGATGACCTTCTCGGCCTTCCGCTTGATCATGCCGAGCATCGGGATCTTGACGTCCACGGTCAGGACGTAGGTCACCTCGGTCGCCCCGGCCCCGGCCGGCTTGAGGATGTACGAGCCGTCGAGCGAGCGCAGCATCTGGGACTTCACCAGCGTCCAGGAGACCTCGTTGTCACCGGTCCAGGTGTAGCCGAGGACCTGGTCGTCCTTGATGGCCCCGGCGTCCATGACGAGCCGCACCTGTTCCGCACGCCCCTGGGCGTCGGTCGAGAGGATCTCCGCCTCCTTCACCTCGCCGGTCCAGTCCGGGTAGCGGGCGAAGTCGGCGATCACCGCCATGACGTCGGCCGGTGCCGCCTCGATCGTGATGCTCGAGCTGGTGTGTTCCGCCATCGCCGTGGCTCCTCCAGATGCGGGCCGGTAGGGCAAGTCGTCCTGCCCACGTGTGTGCAGCGTGAAGGCTACCGCGCACGTGAGCACCCGACGTCACCGCCCGCTCACCATTCCAGGGCCCACGGCCTGCCGCTCCCGGCGAAGTGGCCGACGTTGACACACTCGGTCGCGCCGATCCGCATCCGGCGCACGAGCGGCTGGTGGACGTGGCCGAACAGCGCGTAGCGCGGCCGGGTGCGGTGGATCGCCGCCAGCAGCGCCCGGCTGCCGCGCTCGAAGCGGCGCGCGACGGTGTCGTAGACCAGCTCCGGGACCTCCGGCGGGATGTGGGTGCACAGCACGTCGACCTCGCCGACGGCCTCGATCTTCGCCGCGTACTCCTCGTCGCTGATCTCGTACGGGGTGCGCATGGGCGTGCGCAGTCCGCCGCCGACGAAGCCGAAGGTCCGGCCCCCGATCTCCACCCGCTCCCCGTCCAGCACGGTCGTGCCCGGTCCGGCGTACTCGGACCACAGAGACGGCATGTCGACATTGCCGTAGGTGGCGTACGTCGGGGTCGGGAACGCGGCGAACAGCTCGGCGTACTGGCTGCGCACCGCCTTCTCGATGGCCGCCGCCCGGTCGGTGCCGATGCCCGCCCACAGCCGGGCGCCGAACTCCCGGGCCTCCTCGTAGCGGCGGGCGGTGCGCAGTTCCACGATGCGGTCGGCGTTCGCCTCCCCGAACAGGTCGGGGAAGATGCCGCGGGAGTGGTCGGCGTAGTCGAGGAAGAGGACCAGGTCCCCCAGGCAGATCAGGGCGTCCGCGCCCTCGCCGGCTCTGGCCAGGTCACGGGCGTTGCCGTGTACGTCGCTGACCACATGTACGCGTGTCCTCCGGTTACCGGCCGGTGTGGGTGCCATGGCGATCAAGGGTAGGCCCGTGCGGCAGACGTGAACAGTGGCGGCGGGACCTGCGGTTACTGGCTAGTCATCAAATGCGTGGACTACTGTGCGCGAGAAAGACACCAAATCTGTGTGACGCAGCGAACATCTCGCCGGGCCCCCCTGTCGGAGACGCCATACCGGCGGGTAACGTCCGGGCAGTCCAGTCGTGCTCAGGATTTCAACCAGTGGTCGCAACCGCTGGGCCCCGAGCACCTGCCCGAGCCTTGGACCGCACCGTCGCATCGCACAACGTCGTGGCGCCGGCGCCCTATGAGGAGCAGCAGTCTTGCGCGAGTTCAGCCTTCCGGCTTTGTACGAGGTCCCTGCGGACGGCAACCTCACGGACATCGTCCGTAGAAACGCCGCGCAGCATCCCGACGTCGCCGTGATCGCCCGCAAGGTGGGCGGCGCCTGGCAGGACGTGACCGCCACGACCTTCCTGGCCGAGGTGCACGCCGCCGCCAAGGGTCTGATCGCCTCCGGTGTCCAGCCCGGCGACCGTGTCGGCCTGATGTCCCGCACCCGCTACGAGTGGACGCTGCTCGACTTCGCGATCTGGTGCGCGGGCGCCGTCACCGTGCCGGTGTACGAGACCAGCTCGCCGGAGCAGGTCCAGTGGATCCTGTCCGACTCGGGCGCCACCGCCGTGATCGTCGAGCTGGACGGCCACGCCGCCGCCGTCGAGTCGGTGCGCGCGACCCTGCCCGACCTCAAGCACGTCTGGCAGATCGAGGCCGGGGGCGTGGAGGAGCTGGGCCGCCTCGGCGCCGGCATCACCGACGCCGCCGTCGAGGAGCGCGGCTCGCTCGCCAAGGCCGACGACCCGGCGACCATCGTCTACACCTCCGGCACCACCGGCCGCCCCAAGGGCTGTGTGCTCACCCACCGCAGCTTCTTCGCCGAGTGCGGCAACGTCGTGGAGCGCCTGCGGCCGCTGTTCCGCACCGGCGAGTGCTCGGTGCTGCTCTTCCTCCCGCTCGCCCATGTCTTCGGCCGGCTCGTGCAGGTCGCGCCCATGATGGCGCCGATCAAGCTGGGCACCGTCCCGGACATCAAGAACCTCACCGACGAGCTGGCCTCCTTCCGGCCGACCCTGATCCTGGGCGTCCCGCGCGTCTTCGAGAAGGTCTACAACTCGGCGCGCGCCAAGGCGCAGGCGGACGGCAAGGGCAAGATCTTCGACAAGGCCGCGGACACCGCGATCGCCTACAGCAAGGCGCTGGACACCCCCTCGGGCCCGTCGCTCGGCCTGAAGATCAAGCACAGGGCCTTCGACAAGCTGGTCTACAGCAAGCTGCGCGCGGTCCTCGGCGGCAAGGGCGAGTACGCCATCTCCGGCGGCGCCCCGCTCGGCGAGCGCCTCGGCCACTTCTTCCGCGGCATCGGCTTCACGGTCCTGGAGGGCTACGGCCTGACCGAGTCCTGTGCGGCGACCGCCTTCAACCCCTGGGACCGGCAGAAGATCGGCACGGTCGGTCAGCCGCTGCCGGGTTCGGTGGTCCGCATCGCCGACGACGGCGAGGTCCTGCTGCACGGCGAGCACCTGTTCACCGGCTACTGGAACAACCCGGGCGCCACCGAGGAGGCGCTGGCCGACGGCTGGTTCCACACCGGTGACATCGGCACCCTCGACGAGGACGGCTACCTCAGGATCACCGGCCGCAAGAAGGAGATCATCGTCACCGCGGGCGGCAAGAACGTCGCCCCGGCGGTCATCGAGGACCGCATCCGCGCGCACGCGCTGGTCGCGGAGTGCATGGTGGTGGGCGACGGGCGGCCGTTCGTGGGCGCGCTGGTCACCATCGACGAGGAGTTCCTGGGCCGGTGGGCCGCCGAGCACGGCAAGCCGGCGGGTGTCACCGCGGCGTCGCTGGTCGACGACCCGGACCTGAACGCGGCGGTCCAGGCCGCGATCGACGACGGCAACGCCGCGGTGTCGAAAGCGGAATCGGTGCGGAAGTTCCGCATTCTCTCCTCCCAGTTCACGGAGGACTCGGGCCACCTGACGCCGTCGCTGAAGCTCAAGCGGAACGTGGTGGCGAAGGACTACGCGGACGAGATCGAGGCGATCTACCAGAAGTAGCAGGCTCCCTGACGGAGCGTCATGGCGCGGTGTCCTCCACGAGGACCCGCGCCATCGTCCGTTCGGCGAGCGCGGTGATCGTGACGAACGGGTTCACCCCGATCGACCCGGGCACGAGCGAGCCGTCGGTGACGTACAGCTTCGAATACCCCTTCACCCTCCCGTAGTTGTCCGTCGCCCTGCCCAGCACGCAGCCGCCCAGCGGGTGGTAGGTGAAGTCGTCGGCGAAGACCTTGTCGGACGAGCCGAACAGGTCGTAGCGGTAGATCGTGGCGTTCGCCGCGTTGATCCGGTCGAACAGCTTCTTGGCCATGCCCGAGGACACGGCGCTCTGCGCGGCGGTCCAGCCGAGTTTCACCCCGTCGGTGGCGCTGTCGTACGAGAAGGTCGCGCGCGACGGGTTCTTGGTGATCGCCAGGTAGAGGCTGACCCAGTGCTCCAGTCCCGTGGGCAGGGGAGCGATCTCGGCGAAGACGGGGTTGGCGGTGTTCGCCCAGTCGTCGATGCCCATGACCGGCATGGTCGACTGGTTCGCCCCGACGGTGTCCCACAGGTGGTTGGCCCGGCCGAGCATGGTGTTGCCGTTGGGCCCCCACCCGGCGCCGACGCTCGGGTCCAGGGCGGGCAGGGTGCCCGTCTCCCGGGCCCGGACGAGGAGTTCGGTGGTGCCGAGGCTGCCGGCGCCGAGGAAGAGGTAGGTGCAGTGGTACTGCTTGGTCTCGACGACCCTGCCGGTGACGTCGACGCGGTCGGCGGTCAGGACGTAGGTACCGTCGCTTTCCCGGCTGACGGCCCGCACCCGCTCCATCGTGTTGATGGTGACGTTGCCGGTGCCGAGCGCCGAGGCGAGGTAGGTCTTGTCGAGGCTGCGCTTGCCGTGGTTGTTGCCGTAGATGACCTCCTGGGCGAGCGCGGACCTGGTGGCGGTGCCGGCGGCCTCCTTCTGCATGTAGGCGAAGTCGTAGGTGCTGGGTACGAACGTGGTCCGCAGGCCGGTGTTCTGGGCGTGCTTGCGGGAGATCCGCGAGAAGCGGTACCACTCCGTCGACTCGAACCAGGCCGGGTCGACGGTGTTGACGCCGAGCATGGAGTTGGCGCGCGGGAACCAGGTGCCGTACATCTCGTCGGCGTCGACGGTGGGGAACTGCTCGGCGAAGTACGACTTGCGCGGGGTCACCGCCATGCCGCCGTTCACCAGGGAGCCGCCGCCGACGCCGCGGCCCACGTAGACCGACATGTCGGCGAAGCGCACCCGGTCCAGGACGCCGGGGTAGGGGCTGATGTTCTTGTTGACGACGTCCAGCCACAGGAAGGTGGCCAGCGGCGCCTCGGTGCGGGTGCGGAACCACATGGAGCGCTGGTCCGGACGCGCGGTGGAGCAGAAGACCTTGCCGTCGGGGCCGGGGGTGTTCCAGAGCCGGCCCATCTCGATCATGATGGTGCGGATGCCGGCCTGGCCGAGACGGAGGGCGGCGACGGCGGCGCCGTAGCCCGAACCGACCACGATGGCGGGCGCGTTGTCGACGGCGGCCGGTTCGACGGCCTGTGCCGACTGAAGACCGATGCGGGTGAGACCCGAGGCGGCGGCCGTCTGGAGGGCGGCCATGCCCAGGATTTGACGTCTCGTCAGCTGACGCTGCATCAGTTGTGCTGTCATGGACGCAGCATCGGCGGATTATCCGCGTCCGGCTATAGCAACGCCTTCAACTTTTCCGCCAACAGGTCCCACCGCCACTTCTCCTCGACCCACTCCCGCCCCCGCTGCCCCATCCGGCTCCGCAGTTCCGGGTCGCCGAGAAGGACGACGATCCGCTCGGCCGTCTCCGCCACCGAGCCGCCCCGCACCACCCAGCCGGTCGCCCCGTCCAGCACCGCGTCCGGGGCGCCGCCGGAGTCCCCGGCGACGACGGGCAGCCCGGTCGCGGAGGCCTCCAGGTACACGATGCCGAGCCCCTCCACGTCCAGCCCGCCCCGACGGGTCCGGCAGGGCATGGCGAAGACGTCCCCGGCGCCGTAGTGCGCGGGCAGCTCGGACCAGGGCACGGAACCGGTGAAGCGGACGGAGCCGGCGACACCCGTCTCCCGCGCCAGCTTGCGCAGCTCCCTCTCGTACGGGCCGCCGCCGACGATCAGCAGCACCGCGTCCGGCTCGGCGGCGAGAACGCGCGGCATGGCCAGGATCAGCGTGTCCTGGCCCTTGCGCGGCACCAGCCGCGAGACGCACACCACCACCGGACGGTCGGTCAGCCCGAGCCGCGCCCGTACCGCCTCGCCGCCCGACCCCGGGTGGAAGGTCTTCTCGTCCACCCCCGGCGGCAGCTGCACCATCCGCGACGCCGCCTCCGCCGTCAGCGCCCCGGCGATCCGCGACCGCGTGTACTCCCCGAGGTAGGTGATCGTGTCCGTGCCCTCCCCGATCCGGCGCAGCAGCTGCCGGGCCGCGGGCAGCTGGGCCCACCCCGCCTCGTGCCCGTGGGTCGTGGCCACCAGCCGCTTCGCCCCGGCCCTGCGCAGGGCCGGGGCCATCAGCCCGAGCGGGGCGGCCGCGCCGAACCACACCGACGTACAGCCGTGCTCCCTGAGCAGTCCGACGGCCTTACGCGTGGCCGCGGGCGTCGGCAGCAGCATCGTCGTACGGTCGCGTACGACCGTGAAGGGCTGCTCGGCGTCGAAGGCCGCCGTGGCCTCGGCGCCCTCGCGGCCGCGCTTCCAGGTGGACGCGTAGACGACGAGCCGCTCCGGGTCCAGCCGCAGCGCCATGTTGTGCAGGAAGGCCTGGATGCCGCCCGGCCTCGGCGGGAAGTCGTTCGTCACGATCAGGGTCTTGTGCATCGCCGCCGACCCTATCCAAAGCGCCCGCACCACCTGCCCGACGGCCCGCCCACGGCGTCGCCCGGCCGCGTTTAATGGCCAGCACACAGGTGGCCGGGACATCATGGCCATCTCAAGACGGGCGACACGCGAACAGGGGATCCGGTGGACATTGCGGGTGCGAGGCGGTCTCCGGCCGGGCTGCTGGCGACCTGGGGGCTGACAAGGCTGGTGCTGCTCCTGTTCGTGCTCAAGGTGTTCGTCTTCCCCGGCCCGGACGTCACGAGCGACGTCTCGGTGATCTACCGGGGCTGGTACGAGGTCCTGGGCACCGGAACGTTCCCGCAGGACGACGTCACCTGGCAGTACCCGCCCGCCGCCGCCCTCGCGATCCTCTCCCCCGCGCTGCTGCCCTTCCTCCCGTACGCGACCGCGTTCTTCGTCCTCGCCTTCCTCGCCGACCTGGTCGTGCTGTCCCTGCTCCTGTACGCGGGCCTGCGCCCCGGCCGCTCGATGCGCGGCGCCTGGGTGTGGGTGGGCGGCGTCCCCCTCCTCGGGCCCACCGTGTACGCCCGCTACGACGTGATGGTCACCGCCGTCGCGGTCGCCGCGCTGCTCGCGGGCGCCCGGCATCCGCGGGTGGCGGGCGCCCTCGTGGGGTTCGGGGCGATGCTCAAGGTGTGGCCGGTGCTGCTGCTGGTGGCCGTGCGCAGGCGGAGCACCTGGACGGCGGCGGCGGTGACCGCGGCCGGCCTCGCGGCGCTGTTCGCGGTGACCATGCCCGGCGCCTTCGCCTTCCTGACCTTCCAGGCCGACCGCGGCACCGAGGTGGAGTCGCTGGGCTCCCTCGTCTTCCATGTGGCCCGGCGGTACGGCTGGGACGGACAGGTGCTGCTCAACTACGGCTCGGTGGAGTTCCTCGGCCCCTGGGTGAACGTCGTCAGCACGGCCGCCCTCGCCCTGACCGGCCTGGTCTTCGGCTGGCTGCTGCTGTGGCGGCTGACGGCGACCCGGTTCCAGGCGCACACCGCGGCCGACGCGGCCTTCGTGGCGGTGCTGATGTTCACCACCACCAGCCGGGTGATCAGCCCGCAGTACATGGTGTGGCTGATCGGTCTCGCGGCCGTCTGTCTGTGCTTCCGGGCCAGCCGGATGGGGGCGCCGGCCCTGATCGTGCTGCTGGCCTCCTTCGTGACGGTCCTGGAGTTCCCGGTCTACTTCGGCAACGTCGTCGCGAGCGACGGGCTCGGCGTCACCCTGCTGTTCCTCCGCAACGGCCTGCTGGTCACCGCCACCGTCCTCGGGGCGGTGGAGCTGTGGCGCTCCACGGTGGCGGCCCGGACCGAGACGCCGCCGCCCCCTCAGGCGACCCGCACCACGGAGAGCTCGGTCACCTCCTGACGCCGGGCCGCCACCCGGAGGACCACCGCGCACTGCACCGCCATGGACAGGGCCGGCGCGAGACACACCCCCGGCAGCCCGAACCCCGACAGGACGTACGCCAGCGGCAGCTGGAGCGCCGTGCCGAGCAGCGTCACCCGAAGCAGCACCGGGGCGCCGCCGCTGCCCTCGAAGACCCCACCGAGCGCGATGAAGCAGGCCGCGAGCAGCAGATAGGGCCCGACGCAGCGCAGGAACAGACCTCTCCCTCACCGACGCGCGGAGGACAGCGGCGGCCTGTTCCGCGAGGGCATGCTGCGCGTGGCCCGGGCGACCGGGCAGGCGGAGCGCACCTGGCTGGAGGAGGCCATCGAGCGGCTCAGCCGAGCTGAAGCCGGAGATGGTCCCGCCACCGCGCGGTGAAGTCGTCCAGGTTCGTGTCGAGCACCCGCTCCAACGCCTCCTCGACCGCCCCGGCCCGCTCCTTGTGCGCGCCCACCGCCTGGTAGAACTCCCGCAGCTTCGGCTCGCCCCACTGCTCCGCGACCATCCGGCAGGCCATCCAGCCGCTCTCGTAGGCCCGCGCGAGCTCGGCCGCGTCGCCGCCGAACCCGAAGTCGGCGTCCTCGGGCAGCGCCTCGGGCACCCGCCCGTCCCTGACGGCCCGCCACAGCTCGGGGGCGGCCTGGACGGGCGAGCGGCCGGATCCGAGATAGCCCACGAAGTCGGCGTACCCCTCGGACAGCCACAACGGCGTGGCCGCGGTGGTGTGGGCGCGGGTGGCGACATGGGTGGTCTCGTGAGTGAGCACGACCTGCTTGCCCACGTCGCCGAGGACGCCGTACGCGTCGGGGTTGACGATGATCCGGTCCGCGGGCGCGTTCGCCGGGGCGCCCGTCTCGCCGGTGGTGACGGCCGCGATCCCGCGGTACGAGGAGGTGGGGGACGCGAGCAGCCCCGCCATGCCCTTCAGGGAGTCCGGCACCAGGACGACGACGTGCCGGGACCAGTCGGTGCCCCACGCCGCCGAGACGGCCGGCACCGCGTGGTCCGCGAGGTCGGCGTAGGAGTGCAGCGCCTCGGTCGACTGCTCGGCGCCCATCACCAGGCTGTGCTCGCCGCGCACGACGGCCACCTCGCCCTGGTCCCACAGCTGTTCGGCGGACTTCTCGGCGGGCTTCTCCGTGTCCACGTACCACCGGCCGCCCGCGTCCAGACTCAGGGTGAGGGTGCGGCCGACGCTGACCGGCGCGTTGTCGTACCCCTGTATCCGGTAGCTGAGTTCGGCCTCGGCGGTGGCCGTGGCACCGTCCCGGCGCAGATCCGTCAGCCGGTACGCCCAGGCCGCGAACGGCACTCCCCGGGCGTTCTCGAACCAGCCCAGGTCCCCCGTCCTGCGGAAGGCCGCCCGGTCCCGGTCGAGGACGGCGGCCGAGCGCCGGTCCAGCAACCGCTGGACGTCGGCCCGGGCGGTGTCGGAGGCGGGTCCGCCGCCGCATCCCACCAAGGAGACGAGCAGCAGACACAGCAGCACGACACCGTGCATCGGCACCCGCCCTCGACCAGCCACTTCCCGATCGTACGGCGGGCAGCGGGCGAAGGTCAGACCCTGGTGACCGTCGCCCCCGGCATCATGCCCACCGGGTCGTAACGCACCGGAGCGCCGGGGTAGGGCGCGTGGATCACCTGGCCGTTGCCCACGTACATGCCGACATGGCTGGCGTCGGAACGGTAGGTGACCAGGTCACCGGGTTGCGCCTGGGAGAGCGGGACCTGCCGTCCGGCGTGGCGCTGGGCCTGCGAGGTACGCGGCAGGGAGACCCCGGCCTGGCGGTACGACCACACCATCAGGCCCGAGCAGTCGAAGCCGGAGGGGCCGGTGGAGCCCCAGACGTACGGCTTGCCGAGCGCGGCACGGGCGGCGGCGACCGCGGCACCGGCGCGGCCGTTGGGCGGGACCGCGCCCGAGAGGTCGGGCATCTCCTCGCGGCCGGAGCGGGAGGCACGGTCGTAGGCGGCGCGCTCCTCGGACGGCAGGGAGTTCAGCAGCGCGCGGGCCCTGGCGAGCTTCTTCTCCACGGTCCGCTTGTGCAGCGCCACCGCCTTGCGGCTCCGGTCCAGCTCGGCGAGTTTCCCGGTCGCCTCCGCGCGCTCCTGGGTGAGTTCGCGCATCGCCTCCTGGAGGTCGCTCAGCTCACCGGCCTGGTGGGCGGTGATCCGGTCCAGGGCGGCCGCCTTGTCGAGGTAGTCGTCCGGGTCGTCGGAGAAGAGCAGGGCGAGGGAGGGGTCGAGGCCGCCCGCGCGGTACTGGGCGCCGGCCAGCGAACCGAGCGCGTCCCGCATGGAGTTGATGCGCTCCTGCTGGCGGGCGATCCGGTCCTGCGCGGTGCCGACCTCCTCGCGGAGGGCGTCGGCGCGTTCGTCGGCCTTGTTGAAGGCCTCGGTGGCCTTCTCGGCCTCCTCGTAGAGACGGTCCACCTCGGCACGGGTGTCGTCGTGCGGCGCGGCCGACGCCGGTACGACCCCGAGGGCCGCGGCGGTGGCTGACAGGACACAGAGCGCGGCACTGGCGCCCCGGTCGAACCCGGACGGTACAAGGCGGCGATGGAACCCCACGGGAAGCCGCACTCCTTCCGCTGGCGGACAAGGACCTTCCCCCGGAGCGGTGTCGCTCGGGGAAACGCGGCAGACAGTAGCCCCGTGACCGGGCGCCGACCAACGACCTCCGTGGGCACACACAGTGACGCCCCGCCTAGGACGCAGGTCATGGGCGGGGCGTGGGGTCAGTTCACGTCGGCGCGATTCGCCCGTTCGGGCGGCGCGGTGTCGTGATCTTGAGGTGGACCCTCAGGGTGAATCGGTCCCTGGGGGCGGGTCAGATCCGGACGCCGAACTGGAACGGCATGTTGTTGATCGACTCGTAGCGGACGACCGTGCCGGTGCGCGGGGCGTGCAGCACCTGGCCGTTGCCGGCGTAGAAGCCGACGTGGTGCTGGTCGCCGTAGAAGATGACCAGGTCGCCGACCTTGAGGTCGGACTGGCTGTAGATCTTGGTGCCGTAGTTGGCCTGGGCCTGCGAGGTGCGGGGGATGCCGACGCCGGCCTGGGCGAAGGCCCAGGAGGTCAGGCCCGAGCAGTCGAAGGAGGAGGGGCCGGAGGCGCCGTAGACGTACGGCGAGCCGATCTTGCTCTGGGCGGCCTGGAAGGCGGCCAGCGCGCGGCCGGAGGCCGGGGCGGTGCTGCCGAGGTCCACGCGCTCGGTGGCGGAGCGGCTGGCGCGGTTCTCCTCGGCGGTGATGGCGGCCTTCTCGGCGGCCGTCAGGGTGTTGAGGAGCTTCTGCGCCTCGGCGAGCTTGCCCTGGACTTCCTTCTTCTTCTTCGCCAGCTCGGTGCGGGTGCTGGAGAGGTCCTTGAGCTTCTCGGAGGCCTCGGAACGCTCCTGGGCCAGCTCGCGCTGCTTCTCCTGGATCTTCTTCAGCGCCTCGACCTGCTGGGCGCTGAGCTGGTCGGCCGTGGAGGCCTTGTCCAGGTAGTCGTCCGGGTTCGAGGACAGGAAGAGCTGGAGGGAGGAGTCGATGCTGCCCGTGCGGTACTGGGCGGCGGCCGCGAGACCCATGGAGTCGCGGAGCTCGTTGAGCTCCTCCTGGCCGCGGGCGACGTTGTCCTGGATGGTGGAGATCTCCTTCTGGAGCTTCTCCTGCTTCTCCTTGGCGCCGTTGAGCTTCTCGGTGGCCTGCTCGGCCTCCTCGTAGAGCTTGTCGACCTTGGACTTGACCTCGTCCTTGCTGGGCTTCTCGCTCGGCGCCGCGTTGGCGGCGTTGGCGCTCAGAGCGACGGCAGCGGCAGCAGCGGTGGTCAGCACGGTCACGCGCGTGCGACTGGGCTGCTTGGGTCGACGGTGGGACGCCACGGAGGTGAGCTCCTTCTTGTGAGTGATCACCCGTTCGGAGGTTCGAGCCCAGACCCTAGTGACCTTCTTGTGATCAGTTCAAATCCTCACGCGAAAAAACCCGTCACAGGCTGCATTCTTTACACACAACTCACGTGCGGTGATGCCCGCTTGACCCTACGTTGCGTGACGATTGCGCCAATTCGGGCATTGAGCCCGGGCTTTGACGTTTGGGGCAGGTGATACGCAGGGGTCAGGAAAGCCGCTTCAGCAGCATCGCGGAGGCGACCGGCCGCGCCCCCGCCCTGGCCACCCCGTCCGCCACCTCACGGTCGGTGGAGGCGACGATGACCGGCCGCCCCGGCGGCTCGGCGCGCACCAGCTGGCGGATCAACTCGTCGGCCGTGACGCCCGGTTTGGAGAACAGCACCCGCACCCCGCGCGGCGGCGCCAGCAGCACCGGCGCGGCCAGCTCGGCCCCGTCGAACACGCACGTCACCTCCGCCCCGGTCTGCGCGGCGAGCTGCGAGAGCTGGCCGAGGAGCCGCAGCCGCTGCTTCTCCAGCGGCATCTGGGGATAGCCGGTCTTGGTGACGTTGTAGCCGTCGACCACCAGATGCGCCTGCGGCAGGGCGAGCAACTGGTCCAGGATCGCGGGGTCGTGCTCGGACAGCGCCCGCGCCGCGATGTCCTTCGGGGTCATCCGGCCCGGTTCCACCGCGTCCACGGTCTCGGCGGGGCGCACCGACACCGGCGGCAAGGCCAGCTCGCGGCGCAGCCCCTGGGCGGCGTCGAGCACGGTGTCCAGCAGCAGCCGGACCCGCATGTCCTCGACGCTGCGCCCTTCCCTGGCCGCCCGCCGGGTGGCCTCCAGCGCCGCCTCGACCTCGCCCAGGCGGGCCTTGAGGCGCCGCGCCTCGCCCTCGGAGGCGGACACCTGGGTGTGTGCCTCCGCCCGGACCGACTCCATCTCGCCCCGCAGCTTGCGCAGGGCGGCCTCACCGCGCTTGACGTCGCTGAGGGCGGCCCGCAGCTTGCGGTGAAGCGATTCGGCTTCCTTCTTGGCCGACTCCAGCTCCGCGCGCAGCCGCTCGGTCTCGCTCCGGGTCTGCTCCCGGGCGAGCGCCAGCTCCCCGCGCAGCCGTTCCAGCTCGGCCCGGTTCTCCTCGTCGGCGCGCTCGGCGTCGGCCCGCTGCGCCTCCTCGCCGGCGGCCGTCACGAGCTTCACCCAGCCCGTGGGGCGCAGAACATAGGCCGCGGCCGCCACGTCGAGCGGGTCCGCGGCCGGGGGCGGCGAGCCGGAGTCGAGGGCGCCGGCCAGTTCCGGCTGGGCCTCTCTGAACTTCTCCCCGATCCGCTGCCGGAACAGCGGGTCCGTCTCCAGCGCCGCCGCCATCGCGTTGCCCGCGAACTTGGCGCGCCGGTTGGGGGCGAACCGCGCGTACTGTCTGAGCTGTGCGGGCAGTTCACCGACGGTCAGCCCGCCGAAGCCGTCGGAGACGATCTGCACGACGCGTCGGCGCACACCTTCGGGCAGCGGACGGTCGAGCACCTCAGCGGCGCCGTCGCCCGGCCCCCCGCCTGCGCTCTCCACCATCCGTCAACACCCCAACCGTTGCGGCGAGGCCCGCTCCCTCAGGAGCCGGCGCCCGGCCTGTCCACGAGTTCCACCTGGTCCACGGCGTTGCACCAGCGGCAGCGGACCGACTCGATGGTCTCACTGACCACCTCACGCTCCTCGACGTTCGGCTCACCGGCCAGGTCGAGGTGGACGTACTCGACGACCTTCGAGGAGCGGGTCACATCGAAGCGCGTGAGGTTGCCGCACAGGCTGCAGCGCCAGCGCGTCGAGGCGGTCGGCAGGGGAACCGTCATCGTGACTGAGCTCTTTCCTTCTAGGTCTTCCATTGTCCGCGACGCACCGGGCGGCCGGGCGTGTGGCGGTAACCCTACGGCCTGGCGGGGACTCGCCGCTGGTCCGTCCACGGCGGCGAGGCGGTCTGCCCGCTTGCGTCCCGTTACGTCATGCTCTGTGTTCATGATCAGCAACTGGAGCGCAGGAGCCGCCCGGGCCAGCAGGTCGCTGTGGCGGTCCGCGCCGGTGACCTACGGCCTCATCGCCCTGTGCTGCGCGCTCTTCGTGATCGGTCCGCCGGCGGGACTCAACCCGGCGTACGGCACCGGCGACGAGCTGCTCGCGGCCCAGCGCGCCTACTTCCACCGCTGGGGTGTCGTCCCCGCAGAACTGTTCGAGGGCTCGGCCCGAGCCCTGCTCACCCCGGCGACCGCACTCTTCGTCCACGGCAGCTGGGTCCACCTCCTCGGCAACATGCTCTTCCTCTACGTCTTCGGCGGGATGACCGAGGAACGGATGGGCCGCGTCCAGTTCACCCTCTTCTACCTGGGCTGCGGCTATCTCGCGCTGCTGGGCTACGCAGCCGCCAACGCCGAGTCCGAACAGTCCCTGGTCGGCGCCTCGGGGGCGATCTCGGCGGTGCTCGGGGCGTTTCTGTATCTCTTCCCCGGGGCCCGGGTGACAAGCCTGCTGCCGTTCCTCTTCTTCCTCCCCCTGCGCTTCCCGGCCTGGGTCGTGCTGCCCTTCTGGGCGGCCCTCCAGTGGCTGGCGGCGGGGCAGGCCTCGCGCGGCCCCGGGGTGGCGTACCTGGCCCATCTGGTGGGCTTCGGCCTGGGCTTCGCCTTCGCGTGGGTGCGCTTCGGCCGCGCCCCCGCCGTGCCCTTCCGGGGAGCGGCCCCGGGACCCCCGGCGGACCAACCGGGCCAGGTGGACCGCGAGTAGGGTGAGAGCCCCAGCAGCGGCCCCCGAGGGAGAGAACCAGCCGTGATCACCGCGATCGTCCTCATCAAGACCAGCGTGGACCGGATCCCCGAGATCGCCGAGTCGATCGCGGCCCTGGACTCCGTCAGCGAGGTCTTCTCCGTCACCGGCACCTACGACCTGATCGCCATGGTCCGGGTCAAGCGGCACGAGGACCTCGCCGAGGTCATCCCTGGCAACATCAGCAAGATCCCGGGCGTCGAGGGCACCGACACCCACGTCGCCTTCCGCACGTACTCCCAGCACGACCTGGAGGCGGCGTTCGCGATCGGGCTGGACAGCTAGCGCCGCGGCAGGCGACGCTCGCCCCGGCGCGGCACTAGCCCTCGACGTCGAGCGCGGTGATGCCCTTGGCCGTGGCGGCGTAGACGCGGCGGCCGGTGACCACGGGCGTCAGGACGGCGCCTCCGTCCACGCCCGCCCCGGCCCGCCAGATCATCTTGCCGTCCGTGTCCAGGGCGTGGACGTCGGTGTCCGCGCGCACATAGATCGTGGAGTCCACCAGCGCCGGGTCCGAGCAGGCCCCGCCGGTGGAGTACTCCCAGACGACGTCCCCGTCCCTGGTGAGCGCCCTGAGCACGGCGTCGTCGTCGGCCACCCCCAGGAAGTCGAAGGTGTCCACGCCCTCGGCCGCGACGTACGAACCGGCGAGGCCCGCCTTCCGCCAGCGCAGGTTCCCCTTGAGGTCCAGCCCGAGCAGGTCGTGCGCGTCGTTCCCGGGGCTCACGATCACGGTGCCGCCGTGCACGGCGGGCCGGTCGGCATCGCCCTTCAGGTCGGCCTTGAACAGCACGGTGGCGCCGTCGTCGGCGAGCGCGTAGAGGTGGTTGTCGTAGCTGGGCACATAGAGCACGCCGTCGGCCACCACGGGGCTCTCCGTCGGCCCCCCGCCCAGTGACGCGTCCCAGCGCACGTTGCCCGTGGTGTCGTACGCCTGGACGATGCCCTTGCCGTCGAACGCGCTCACCGCACTGGCGACGACGACGGTGTCCCCGAGGGCCACGGGCTGACGGAAGTAGCCGCTGGGCAGCGTCTTGGACCACATCTGCTCGCCTCTGACGCTCACCGCGACGAGCCGTCCCGGGGCGGCCGGTCCGCCCTGCGCGGCCTCCTCGTCGGTGACCACGGCGATGAAGATCCCGTCGTCCGTGACGACCGGCCTGGTGACGGTGGCCTGCCCCTCGATGAGGCTCACCTTCCAGCGTTCGGCGCCGTCGCTGCCCACGGCCCGCAGGGTCCCGCCCTCCACGGCGACGTACAACACCCCGCCGTCGGCGGAGAGGGCACCGCAGGGCCCGTCGGCCACACTGGGCGCGCCGACGTCGTACGTCCAGCTCACGGTCGCCTTCTTCGCCACGGTCGGCGTGCCCGCACCCGACTGGTCGCCTGTCGCGCCGCCGTCGGACTCCTTGAGCCACCACCAGCCGCCCGCTCCCCCGGCACCGGCGACCACGGCCCCGCCCGCCAGGGCCCGCAGCAGCCCGCGCCGCGAGGGCACCGGCCGGGAGCCCACCGTCTCCGGCGCGGTCGCGGCCGACGGCACGGGCGCCTCGGGGGCGCCCGGCACCACCGCGTCCGTCACCGTCACCGGCGCCACGTACTCGACCCGGCTCTCCCGCTCCCCCTGCGGAACCCACCGTCCGTCCGCCCTGGCGGCCACGGGGTCCGGCGCGGCGGCCGTGAACCAGCCCGCCCGCACGCTCTCCCGCAGCGACCCCGCCGTGTGCCCCACGGCCTCGACCACCGCCTCGGGCGTCGGCCGCTCTCCCGGCTCCTCACGCAGACACGACTCCACCAGCGGCAGCAGTCCCTCCGGCACGCCCTTCAGGTCGAAGTCCCGGGTCAGCACGCGCAGCAGGATCACCGAGTCCTGCCCCTCCCCGAAGGGCTCACGGCCGCTGGCCGCGTACGCCAGCACCGCGCCCAGCGCGAAGACGTCGCTCGGCGGACCGACCTGCCCGCCGTTGCGGATCTGCTCGGGGGAGACATAGCCGACCGAACCGACGATCGCACCCGTACGGGTCATCGCCGTCGCCTCCAGCGCCCGGACGATCCCGAAGTCGATGACCCGGGGGCCGTCGGGGGCCAGCAGGATGTTGGACGGCTTCAGGTCGCGGTGGACCATGCCCTTGGCGTGGATCGCGGCCAGCGCCTCGCCCAGCGCCCCCGCCAGCACCCGGACCGCCGGCTCCGGCAGGGGCCCGCCGTCCAGCACCGCGTCCCGGAGGTTCGGCCCCGTCACGAACTCGGTCGCCATCCAGGGGTGCTCGCCCTCGGGATCGGCGTCGACCACCCGCGCGGTGTACGTCCCGGACCCGCCGACCGTCTGGGCGGCCCGCACCTCCTGCCGGAACCGGGCGCGGAAGGTGCGGTCCTGGGCGTACTCGGACCGCACGACCTTCACCGCCAGCCGCAGTCCCGTCCGCGATTCGGCGAGATAGACCTCGCCCATACCGCCCGAGCCGAGCCGGCCCCGCACCTCGTACGGGCCGATCCTGCGTGGGTCCGTCGCGCGCAGCGCCTGCACTTCCCGCTCCCCCGTCCCGCGTGAACCTCTCGAGGAGGCAGGGTATAGCAGGCCTGTCGGCAGGTCAGACCGCCGGGACGCAACGGCCGTCCTCCGTGCGGTACGTCCACTTCGCCCCCTCGGCGACGAGCTCGCGCACCGCGGTCACGAACCGCTCCACGTGCTCGTCCGGCGTGCCCGCACCGAAGCTCACCCGGATCGCGTTCAGGGACTTCTCGCCGGGCGCGGCCTCCGGGGCCCCGCACTCGCCCTGGGTCTGCGGGTCGCTGCCGAGGAGGGTGCGCACGAGGGGGTGGGCGCAGAAGAGGCCGTCGCGCACGCCGATGCCGTACTCGGCGGAGAGGGCGGCGGCGAAGTGGGAGCTGTTCCAGCCCTCGACGACGAAGGAGATCACGCCGACCCGGGGGGCGTCGTCCCCGAAGAGGGACAGGACGCGGACCTCGGGGACCTCGGCGAGACC
The DNA here is from genome assembly GCF_044386545.1 of Streptomyces sp. NPDC020489. Classification (NCBI taxonomy): domain Bacteria; kingdom Bacillati; phylum Actinomycetota; class Actinomycetes; order Kitasatosporales; family Streptomycetaceae; genus Streptomyces; species Streptomyces sp. NPDC020489. The sequence goes on along the minus strand of NZ_JBIRUZ010000001.1, from coordinate 605,342 downwards.
CTGGCGGACCTTCTCGATCAGGTGCTGCTCGCGGGCGACCAGGGTGTCGAAGCCGGCCTCGGTGAGGGCCTTGCAGGCGGAGGCGATGGAGTAGGCGCCGATGACGTTGGGGGAACCGGCCTCGTGGCGGGCAGCACTCTCGTGCCACTCCACGTCCACTCCCCCGTCCTCGCGCCGGGTGACCTTCCGGCTGGCGCCGCCGCCGGCGAGGTAGGGGTCGGCCGCGACGAGCCAGTCGGCGCGGCCGGCCAGGACGCCGGAGCCGAAGGGGGCGTACAGCTTGTGCCCGGAGAAGGCGACCCAGTCGACGTCGAGGTCCTGGACCGACACCGGGTGGTGGGGGGCCAGCTGGGCGGCGTCCAGCACGATCCGGGCGCCGTGCGCGTGGGCGGCGGCGGCCAGTTCACGGACCGGCCACAGCTCACCGGTGACGTTGGAGGCGCCGGTCACGCAGACCAGGGCCGGGCCGTGGGGGGCGCGGTCGGCGAGGGCCTTCTCCAGGGTCTCGACGGCCTGGGCCGGGGTGCGCGGGGCGTCGAGGTAGCTGACCCGGGCGTCCTGCCAGGGCAGCAGGCTCGCGTGGTGCTCGGTCTCGAAGACGAAGACCTGGCAGTCGGCGGGGAGGGCCTGGGCCAGCAGGTTGAGGGAGTCCGTGGTGGAGCGGGTGAAGATCAGCTGGTCGTCGTCCCGGCAGTCCAGGAACTCCGCGACGGTCCGGCGGGCGTTCTCGAACAGGTCCGTCGAGAGCTGGGAGAGGTAGCCGGCACCCCGGTGGACGCTGCCGTAGTAGGGGGCGTAGGCCGCCACGTCGTCCCAGACCCGCTGGAGGGCGGGGGCGCTGGCCGCGTAGTCGAGGGCCGCATAGGTGGTCTCGCCGCCCGTGACGAGCGGGACGGTGACATCACGCCCCAGAACGGGCAGCGGGGCGCACAGCGTCTGGGCGGCGGCAGCGGTGGAGACAGACATGGGGAACTCCCGTGAGAGGGCATGCGGAAGGACGGCACGGCATGCGGGAAAAGGAAAAGAGAAGGGTGCGCGGAGGCGGGGCTCGGCGGCCCTATCGCATTCGCTTGCTCACGGAAGGCTCCTCGACGACCAGGACCCCTGGTATCTCGAGGGGTCCGCGCTTGTCGTAGACCTCGCTGCCTACGACCTGGTCCTCACCCGGGGCACCCCGCCACGGACGGAGGGTTGCCGGACAGTCGGCCGGGGCCTCATGACTGTCACTCATGACCTGGTACAGGAACGTACGCGATGTGATCGTCGCCCCGCAACCCGTGTCCGGATCGCGGGACGACAGCCGGGGCACGCCGGGGCCCGCCCGGCGGATCATGCCGGCGTCGCGGGAGCCGGCGCGCCTTCCGCACTGCCCCGAGGCTGCCGACTCCCCCACTCCTGGGACCCCTGTCGCGTCGACGCCCCGCCGCCCCCCGCTCAGCCGCGCTGACGAGGTGCCGCCTCTCGAGGCCGGCGCTACGCGTTGCTTGCCGCCACCCAGCGCTCCAGCGTCCGCTTGGCCCCGCCGGAGTCGATGGACTCGGCGGCCCTCTCCATGCCGGCCCTGATCTGGTCCACCAGCGGCGCCCCGGTCGGTGTCAGCGCCACCAGCGCGGCGGCCGAGTTGAGCAGCACGGCGTCCCGCACCGCGCCGGTCTCGCCGTCCAGCAGCCGTCGCGCGACCTCGGCGTTGAACGAGGCGTCCGCGCCGCGCAGGGCCTCCACCGGCACCAGCTCGATGCCGACGTCCCGCGGGTCGAAGGCCTCCTCGCGCACCGTGCCGTCGCGGACGATCCACACGTGCGAGGTGGCCGTGGTCGTCAGCTCGTCCAGGCCGTCGTCGCCGCGGAAGACCAGCGCGGAGGAACCGCGCTCGGCGAGCACCCCCGCGATGAGCCCCGCCATGCGGGTGTCGAAGCAGCCGACCGCCGAGGCGGTGACCCGGGCGGGGTTGGTCAGCGGGCCGAGGAGGTTGAAGGAGGTCGGGATCCCCAGATCCCGTCGGACCCCGCCGACGAACCGCATCGAGGGGTGGAACTTGGCCGCGAAGCAGAAGGTGATGCCGGCCTCGTCCACCACCTCGGCCACCCGCGCGGGCGACAGGTCCAGGTTGATGCCGAGCTTCTCCAGCACGTCGGACGAACCGCTCGCCGAGGAGGAGGCCCGGTTGCCGTGCTTGACGACCTTGGCACCGGCGCCCGCGATCACGATGGCGGACATCGTGGAGATGTTGACCGTCTTCGCCCGGTCGCCGCCGGTGCCGACGATGTCGACGGCGGGGCCGGGGATGTCCAGCGGCTGGGCGTGGGCGTACATCGCCTCCACCAGACCGGTGATCTCCTCGACCGTCTCGCCCTTGGCCCGCAGGGCCACCATGAAGCCCGCGATCTGGGCGTCCGTGGCCTCGCCGCTCATGAAGCGGTCCATGGCCCACGCCGTGTCACCGGCGGTCAGGTCCCGCCCGCCGAGCAGGGTGCTCAGCACCTCGGGCCAGGAACGGCCCGCCGCGGTGTCGCCTCCAGCGGGGGTCACAGCGCTCATCAGGCCGCTCCTGGTTGTCGTAGAACGTGGTGGGCCCACCCTATCCAGCTCGGAGCACGCGGCAGGGCCCCCGTCCGAAGACCGGACGGGGGCCCTGCGGGCGCGCGTGGCGAGCGCAGCGATCAGTGGTGGCCGTGGCCGCTCGTGATCTCCTTGTACTCCTCGACGGTCGGCTTGGGGATCTGGGACTCCTCGCCGTAGTAAGCCTTGCTCAGCTTGACGCGCAGCTTCTCGGAACCCTTCACCTTGCGCTCGACGCCGTTCTCGTCGACCGTCGGGCCGATCTCGGCCGGCTTGTACTGCTCGTGCGCCGTGAGCGTGTGCAGCTGCTCCTGGCTGAGCGGCTCGTGCACCTCGATGAACTCACCGTGCGGCAGGCGCTTGATGATGCCGGACTCGCGGCCGTGCAGCACCTTGTCCCGGTCGCGGCGCTGGAGGCCGAGGCAGACCCGCTTGGTGACGATGAACGCGAGCACCGGCGCGACGAAGAACGCGATCCGGACGAACCAGGTGATCGAGTTGATCGACAGGTGGAAGTGCGTGGCCCACAGGTCGTTGCCGCCACCGATCAGCAGCACGAAGTACACCGTCAGCCAGGCGACACCGAAGGCGGTACGCGTCGGGGCGTTGCGCGGGCGGTCCAGGATGTGGTGCTCGCGCTTGTCGCCGGTGACCCAGGCCTCGATGAACGGGTAGACCGCGATCGCGACCAGGACCAGCGGGAAGATCATCAGCGGGATGAACACACCCAGGACGAGCGTGTGGCCCCAGAAGTCGATCTCCCAGCCCGGCATGACACGGATCAGGCCCTCGGAGAAGCCCATGTACCAGTCCGGCTGGGCGCCCGTGGACACCTGGTCGGGCCGGTAGGGACCCATGGCCCAGATCGGGTTGATCGAGGCGATGGCCGAAATGACCGCGATGACACCGAAGACCAGGAAGAAGAAGCCTCCGGCCTTGGCCGTGTAGACCGGGAACAGCGGCATGCCGACGACGTTCTTGTTGGTCTTGCCCGGACCCGCGTACTGCGTGTGCTTGTGGACGAACACCAGGATCAGGTGCGCCACCATCAGGCCGAGCATGATGCCCGGCAGCAGCAGGATGTGGACCGAGTAGAAGCGGGCCACGAAGTCGCCGCCCGGGAACTCGCCGCCGAACAGGAAGAACGACAGGTACGTGCCGACGATCGGCACGGACAGGATCGCGCCCTCCATGAAGCGCACACCGGTGCCGGAGAGCAGGTCGTCCGGGAGGGAGTAACCGGTGAAGCCGGTGAACATGCCCAGGACGAACAGCAGGAAGCCGAACAGCCAGTTGACCTCACGCGGCTTGCGGAACGCGCCCGTGAAGAACACGCGCATCATGTGCACGAACATGCCGGCGAGGAAGATCAGCGCCGCCCAGTGGTGGATCTGCCGGATGAGCAGACCGCCACGGACGTCGAAGGAGATGTGCAGCGTGGAGCTGAACGCCTCCGACATCAGCTGACCCTGGAGCGGGACGTAACTGCCGTGGTACTCCACCTCGTTCATCGACGGGTGGAAGAACAGCGTCAGGTACACACCCGTGAGGATGATGATGATGAAGCTGTACATGCAGATCTCGCCCAGCATGAACGACCAGTGGTCGGGGAAGATCTTGCGCATGTTGGCCTTGGCCAGGGAGTAGATCCCCAGTCGGCCGTCGGCCCAGTCGGCGAACTTCTCGCCGGCCGGTGCCTTCCCGCGGTCGCGGGCGGACTCGGTGTTCGCGTTGGTGCTCATCCGCGCTCCCAGAAGGCAGGACCGACAGGCTCTTCGAAGTCGCCCTGCGCTTCGAGGTAGCCCTCGTCGTTCACGGCGATGCGCAGCTGCGGCAGGGCGTGACCGGCGGGGCCGAAGATCACTCGGGCACCGTCGGAGAGGTCGAAGGTGGACTGGTGGCAGGGGCAGAGCACGTGGTGCGTCTGCTGCTCGTACAGGGAGATCGGGCAACCGACGTGGGTGCAGATCTTCGAGTACGCGACGATGCCCTCGTGGGACCACTCGAGCTCGCGCTTGTCCTTGATGTCGTCCGGCTGGATGCGGACGATCATCAGGGCCGCCTTGGCGATCTCCGTCTGGAAGTCGTGGTCGTGCTCCTCCAGGCCCTCGGGCTTGGCGAAGGTGAGCGAACCGACGGCGACGTCCGAGGGGCGCAGCGGCTCGTTCGTGTTCATGTTGACGAGCAGCAGCCCCTTCTTCCACATGGTGTGGCGGAGCTTGGTCCCGGGGAGCGGGCCGAGGTCGCGCAGCAGCACGACGCCGGAGAGCGGCACCAGGGTGAGCGCGCCGAGCATCGTGTTGCGGATCAGCTTGCGACGGCCGATCGCGGACTCCTTGGTGCCCGCCTTCCAGTCGTCGAAGACCTTCTCGCGCAGCTCCGGCGGGGCGGCGATCGGGTGCCGCTCGTCGACCATCTCCTCGTCGGACATCAGGGTGCGGGCCCAGTGGACCGCGCCCGCGCCGATCGAGAAGAGCGCCACACCGAGGGTCAGACCGAGCGCGAAGTTCAGCGCGTTGATGTGACCGATCGGGAAGACGAAGATCGACCTGTCGTGCGGCACCGCCACGTAGGAGACGATGAAGGCGACCGTGGCCAGCATCGACACCGTGAACAGCATGGCCACCGTGCGCTCGGACCGCCGGGCGGCCCGCTCGTCGATGTCCTGCACACGGTGCTCGTGGGGCGGCAGACCCGGGTCGGCGAAGGGGTTCTTGTCGTCCGGGACGTCCACCGCGCCGTGCTTGTCCTGCTCTGCGGGCAGGTTCTCTTCCGGAATGTCTTGGCTACTCATGACTTCTTGGCCTTTGCGGTCCGAGCGGCGAGCCAGACGGCAACCGCGATGAGCGCACCGAGTCCGAACACCCACGCGAACAGGCCCTCGCTGACCGGACCGAGTCCGCCCAGTTCGAGGCCGCCGGGGCTCTCGGTGTCGTCGCCGTTGACCGCGTCGAGGTACGCGATGATGTCCTTCTTGTTCTGCTCCGACAGCGTGGTGTCGGGGAACGACGGCATGTTCTGCGGGCCGGTCTGCATGGCCTCGTAGATGTGCTTCGGGTCGACGCCTTCGAGGCTCGGCGCGAACTTGCCGTGCGTGAGCGCACCGCCCTTGCCGGTGAAGTTGTGGCACTGCGCGCAGTTGGTGCGGAACAGCTCGCCACCCTTGGCGATGTCCGCCCCGTCCGGGCTGTACTCGTTCTTCGTCGGGATGGCCGGACCGGCCCCCAGGGAGGAGATGTACGCGGCGAGCTGGTCGATCTCGGCCTGCGTGTAGATGACCTTCTTCTTCGGGACCTGCGCGCCCGGCTGCTGCGCCGGCATACGGCCGGTGCCGACCTGGAAGTCGACGGCCGCGGCGCCCACACCCACGAGGCTCGGGCCGTCGGTGGTGCCCTGACCACCGGTGCCGTGGCAGCTGGCGCAGCCCACGGCGTAGAGCTTCTTGCCCTCCTCGATGGTGAGGGACTGGGCGGTCTCATCGGCCTGCGCCTTGTCCGCGGGCGCGAACGCGGCGTACAGCCCCCCAGTGGCCGCCAGCGCGAGGAGTAGGACGACGACCGCCGCCAGCGGATGGCGTCGTCGTGCGGAGAGCTTTTTCACGGATTACCCCGGTGTCAGGATCTTCTGCGTCGATGCTTCTGGAATGTGCGGGAGCGGGCCCGGCTACTTGATCATGTAGATCGTGGCGAAGAGGCCGATCCAGACGACATCGACGAAGTGCCAGTAGTAGGACACGACGATGGCGGCGGTCGCCTGCTCGTGAGTGAACCTCTTGGCCGCGTAGGTGCGGCCGAGGACGAACAGGAAGGCGATGAGGCCACCTGTCACGTGCAGGCCGTGGAAGCCGGTGGTCAGGTAGAAGACCGAACCGTACGGGTCCGAGGAGAGCGAGAGCCCGTCCTTCTTGACCAGCTCGGTGTACTCGAACACCTGACCGCCGATGAAGATCGCACCCATCACGAAGGTGACGATGAACCACATCCGGAGCTTCTTCACGTCACCGCGCTCGGCGGCGAACACGCCGAGCTGGCAGGTGAGGGAGGAGAGCACCAGGATCGTGGTGTTCGTCGCGGAGAACGGGAAGTTCAGGGCATGAGCCATTTCCTTCCAGTGATCCGGACCGGTCACCGATCGCAGGGTGAAGTACATCGCGAAGAGGGCCGCGAAGAACATCAGCTCGGAACTCAGCCAGATGATGGTTCCGACGCTGGTGAGGTTCGGCCGGTTGACCGACGGGTGCGCGTGCCCGGTTTCTACTGTCGTTGCTGTCGCCACGACCGACATTATGTCGGTCGCTTATCCCGCCCTCACCCCGGGGGGTGCCGTTCGGAGTGTCCGCAGCGTGTGTACTGCCCGGATGGCCCATCGCAGGGGTGTTCCAGCGGGTGTTGACGGCGAGTCCGAGGGAGTAGCATCCGCCGCATCGGTACCCGACCAATGACGCGCGGAGGAACGATGCAGGCGACCGCCACGGTGCTGGTCTACAGCGATGACGCAGGCACCCGCGAGCAGGTGCGGTTGGCCACCGGGCGCAGGCCCGCCCCCGACGCGCCCCTGATCGAGTTCGTCGAGTGCGCGACCCCGGCCGCCGCGATCAAGGAACTGGACCGGGGCGGCATCGATGTCGCCGTGCTGGACGGCGAGGCCGCGCCGATGGGCGGCATGGGACTGTGCCGCCAGGTCAAGGACGAGGTGTTCGACTGCCCGCCGGTCCTGCTGCTGATCGGCCGGCCCCAGGACGCCTGGCTGGCCACCTGGAGCCGTGCGGACGCGGCCGTGACGCTGCCGGTGGACCCGGTGGAGTTCGCGTCGGCGCTGGCGTCGCTGCTGCGCGGCAGGAAGGCCCTGAGCGCCTGACACGGCCGCTCAGACCGATTCGGGACGCAGTCTCGCCTTCTCCTCGGGGCGGGGGCCGTCGGGGCTCCCGCCCACCAGGGCGCTGCCCTTGCGCCACTTCGGCCAGCCGAGGTTCCAGTCGCCGAAGCCGTTGCCGAAGGTCTCCATGGTGTCGCCGTAGGAGTTCACGACCTTGACGACGTCACCCTCGCGGACGTTGTCGAAGAACCACTCGGCGTTGCCGGTGCTCATGCCCGTGCACCCGTGGCTGACGTTCGCGTACCCCTGGGACCCCACGGACCAGGGCGCGGCGTGCACGTACTCACCGCTCCAGGTGACCCGGGTCGCCCAGTAGACGGGCAGGTCGTACGACTCCGAGGAGCCCTCGGCGATACCGATGCTGGTGCCGCGCATCCGTACGAAGTGCTCCTTGCCGAGGACGACCTTGACGCCGTTGCGGGTCTCGAAGCCGGGCTTGCCGGTGGTGACGGGGATCTCGTTGATCGCCTTGCCGTTCTTGTAGACCGTCATGGAGTGCGAGGAGGCGTCCGTGACGGCGATGACCCGGTCGCCCGTGGTGAGCTTCAGCGGCTTCACCTCGCCGCCCCACAGTCGATCGCTGATCTTGATGCCCTCGAGGTTGCTTCGCACCTGGATGGTGGCGTGGGCGGGCCAGTACTCCTTGGGGCGGTAGTGCAGCTCCTTGTCGTCCACCCAGTGCCAAGCGCCTTCCACGGCGGGCATCGAGTCGACCTTGAGCGCCCGCTCCACGACCGCGCGTTGCGCCCTGTCCTTGACGGGCTTGCTGAGCTCGGCCGTGATGGGCTGGCCGACGCCGTACGTGCCCGCCTTGGGCCCGAAGGTGACCTTCAGGCGCTTCTTGGTGAGCGGCTTGCCGGTGTCGAAGGCGAGGACCTCGCGGCCCGGCGCCCCGTCCTCGTCCTCCGTGCTCACCCGGACGGTGTAGTGGGCGCTGGCGGCCAGCGGGCTGGTGCTGTGCCAGCGGGTGCCGTCGGCGGAGAGTTCGCCCGCCACATAGCGTCCTGTGGCGTCCAGGGCCGTGACGTCCGTGATGCGCCCGTCGGAGTCCTCGGCGGTGACCTCCAGGGGCTTGTCCGGGTCGGCCTTCCGGCCCTCGCCCGCGGGGCCGTTGAAGGACACCTGGTCCGCCGCGTCGTACGGCGCCGCCGACAGCGGGTTGCCGTCGCTGCCGCAGGCGGTGGCCCCGGCGGTCAGGGCGACCACCAGCAGCGTGCAGGAGAGGACGGTGCGCGTACGCGGAGTCTGGCTCATGAGCTCACGCTAAGAAGCTTCGTCGGCGGCGGCGCGGTGGGTCACCCCTCTGGGGGACCCGGGCTGCTGCAGAAGGAGACCGCAACTGCTCCAAAAGGGGGAGCCCGGACCCTCCTGACGGAGTGTCCGGGCTTCCTTGGTTCCAGGCCGTGCTACTGGGTGCGGTTCTCACCGCGGTAGTACTCGAAGACCCAGCCCCACAGGCCGAGCAGGATCAGCGGCGCCGAGAAGTACATCAGCCACCAGCCGATCGCGATCGACAGGAAGGCCAGCGCGCCACCGACGGCCAGCGAGAGCGGCTGCCAGCTGTGCGGGCTGAAGAACCCGATCTCGCCGGCGTCGTCCGCGACGTCGGCCTCCTTGTTGTCCTGCGCGCCCGCGTCGACCCTCTTGGCCGTGAAGCCGAGGTAGAAGCCGATCATGATGCACAGACCGAAGGCCAGGAAGAGGGCCGTGGTACCGGCCGGCTCCTTCGACCAGTAGCCGTAGACGACCGCCATGACGAGCACGAAGACGCTCAGCCACATGAACATCTTGCCCTGGATCTTCACTTGCCGGCCTCCTTGCCGCCAGCGAGGGCCTTCTCACCGTGAGGCGCGTTCTCGAGCTGGTCGAGAGCGGCGATCTCCGGGTGGTGCAGGTCGAACGCCGGGGATTCGCTGCGGATCCGCGGCAGGGTGAGGAAGTTGTGCCGCGGCGGCGGGCAGGACGTCGCCCACTCGAGCGAACGGCCGTAGCCCCACGGGTCGTCGACCTCGACCTTCTTGCCGTACTTGGCGGTCTTCCAGACGTTGTAGAAGAACGGCAGGATCGACGCGCCGAGCACGAACGAGCTGATCGTGGAGATCGTGTTGAGGGCGGTGAAGCCGTCGGCGTTGAGGTAGTCCGCGTAACGACGGGGCATGCCCTCGGCACCCAGCCAGTGCTGGACCAGGAAGGTGCCGTGGAAGCCGATGAACAGCGTCCAGAAGGTGATCTTGCCGAGCCGCTCGTCGAGCATCTTGCCGGTGAACTTCGGCCACCAGAAGTGGAAGCCGGAGAACATCGCGAAGACGACCGTGCCGAACACCACGTAGTGGAAGTGCGCCACCACGAAGTACGAGTCCGAGACGTGGAAGTCCATCGGCGGCGAGGCCAGGATGACACCGGTCAGACCACCGAAGGTGAAGGTGATCAGGAAGCCGGTGGCCCAGAGCATCGGTGTCTCGAAGGACAGCGAGCCCTTCCACATCGTGCCGATCCAGTTGAAGAACTTCACACCGGTCGGGACCGCGATGAGGAACGTCATGAACGAGAAGAACGGCAGGAGCACACCGCCGGTGACGTACATGTGGTGCGCCCACACCGTCACGGACAGACCCGCGATCGCGATGGTCGCGCCGATCAGACCCATGTAGCCGAACATCGGCTTGCGCGAGAAGACCGGGATGACCTCGGAGATGATGCCGAAGAACGGCAGGGCGATGATGTACACCTCTGGATGGCCGAAGAACCAGAAGAGGTGCTGCCACAGCAACGAGCCGCCGTTGGCCGGATCGAAGATGTGCGCGCCGAACTTACGATCCGCCTCCAGCGCGAACAGCGCCGCCGCGAGGACCGGGAAGGCCAGCAGGACCAGTACGGCGGTCAGCAGCACGTTCCAGGTGAAGATCGGCATGCGGAACATGGTCATGCCCGGCGCGCGCATGCAGATGATCGTGGTGATGAAGTTGACCGCGCCGAGGATGGTGCCGAAGCCGGAGAAGGCCAGGCCCATGATCCACAGGTCGGCGCCGACGCCGGGCGAGCGGATCGCGTCGGACAGCGGGGTGTAGGCGAACCACCCGAAGTCGGCCGCGCCCTGCGGGGTGAGGAAGCCGCCCACCGCGATCGTCGATCCGAACAGGTACAGCCAGTAGGCGAACATGTTCAGCCGCGGGAACGCCACGTCCGGCGCGCCGATCTGCAGCGGCATGATCCAGTTGGTGAAGCCGGCGAACAGCGGCGTCGCGAACATCAGCAGCATGATCGTGCCGTGCATCGTGAACGCCTGGTTGAACTGCTCGTTCGACATGATCTGCAAGCCCGGCCGGGCCAGCTCGGCGCGCATGAACAGCGCCAGCAGACCACCGATGCAGAAGAACGCGAAGGACGTGACCAGATACAGCGTCCCGATCGTCTTGTGGTCAGTGGTGGTGAGCCACTTGACCACGACGTTGCCGGGCTGCTTGCGCCGGACCGGCAGTTCGTCCTCGTAGTGGGACCCTGCCGCCGCGGCACCCTGAGGTTCGTTGAGGATGCTCACAGGTTGTTCGTCTCCCGGTTCTTCTCATGGGCGGTCTGCTCGATGCCCGCGGGAATGTAACCGGTCTGCCCCTTCTCGGCGAGTTCCTTGAGGTGCTGCTCGTAGCGCTCGGGAGAGACGACCTTCACGTTGAACAGCATGCGGGAGTGGTCGACCCCGCAGAGCTCCGCACACTTGCCCAGGAAGGTGCCCTCCTTGTTGGGGGTCACCTGGAAGGAGTTGGTGTGCCCCGGAATGACGTCCTGCTTCATCAGGAACGGCACCACCCAGAAGGAGTGGATGACGTCACGCGAGGTGAGGACGAAGCGGACCGTCTTGCCCTTGGGGAGCCAGAGGGTCGGACCCGGGTTGTTGGTCTGCGGGTTCCGCGTGCCGGGCGTACCGACGTCGTAGACGCCGCCGGCGTTGGCGGGGAAGTCCTTCTTGAACCGGTCCGGAATGGCGGCCAGGTTCTCGTCGGTCTTCGCGTCGCCGGTGGAACCGTCCACGTTCTCGACGTAGTTGAAGCCCCAGCTCCACTGGAAGCCGACCACGTTGACCGTGACGTCGGGCTTCTTCTCGAGGCTCAGGAGCTTCGACTCGTCGCGAGCCGTGAAGTAGAACAACACCGAGACGATGATGAGGGGGACCACCGTGTACAGCGCCTCGATGGGCATGTTGTACCGGGTCTGCGGAGGAACCTCGACCTTGGTGCGGCTGCGCCGGTGGAACATGGCGCTCCACAGGATCAAGCCCCAGACCAGCACGCCGGTGGCGAGCGCGGCCGCCCACGAGCCCTGCCACAGGGAGAGGATCCGCGGAGCCTCTTCGGTGGTGGGGGTGGGCATACCAAGGCGGGGGAAGTCCTTGTATGTGCAACCGGTCGCGGTCGCCAGGACCAGGCCCGCGGTCATTGCCTGCAGCAGCTTCCGCCGCATCGGGCGCCGCGGCGAGCGGTCGGAGCCGTTGGGACTCACGTAGCGCCTTCCCGAGAGTCTCGCCCGCGCGGATTGGCTGCGGCCTGCCTTACTCGGTGGTCGGTCGCCGCCCTGCGTCGGGCAGGGGTTTGGATGTTTATGCGGACCAAACCCTAGCCGACGCGTTCCGGGCGTTCGCGGGGAGGGGTGCCTAGTGGGTGGGGTGGTTCGCTGGATTGGCGGCTGCGGGTTGTTTTGGGCTGATCGCGCAGTTCCCCGCGCCCCTGGTTCCGCGTCCGGCGTTCTACCGTTGACGCGTGTCCTACTTTGACGCTGCCTCCAGCGCCCCCCTCCATCCCGTGGCCCGTCAGGCGCTGTTGGCCTCGCTGGACGAAGGGTGGGCCGATCCCTCGCGGTTGTATCGGGAGGGGCGGCGGGCTCGGATGTTGCTGGATGCCGCCCGGGAGGCCGCTGCCGAGGCGGTGGGGTGCCGGGCGGACGAGCTTCACTTCACGCCCTCCGGGACGCACGCCGTACACAGCGGAATCGCGGGGGCTTTGGCCGGGCGGCGGCGCGTCGGGCGTCACCTGATCGTGTCAGCGGTGGAACATTCCTCCGTGCTCCATTCGGCCGAAGCGCTGGAGACGGAGGGCGGTTCGGTCACTCGAGTGAGTGTCGAGCGATCCGGCAGGGTGGACCCTTCGGCCTACGCCGCCGCGCTGCGCCAGGACACCGCGCTGGCCTGTCTTCAGTCGGCCAACCACGAGGTGGGCACCGAGCAGCCGGTGGCCGAGGTCGCCGAGGTGTGCCGGGCGGCCGGGGTGCCGTTGATGGTGGACGCGGCGCAGTCCCTCGGGTGGGGGCCGGTCGAAGGGGGCTGGTCGCTGCTGGCGGGCAGTGCGCACAAATGGGGTGGACCTGCCGGGGTCGGACTGCTTGTCGTGCGCAAGGGCGTGCGGTTCGCCGCTCAGGGGCCGACGGACGAACGGGGACACGGCTTCGAGAACCTGCCCGCGATCGTCGCCGCCGCGGCTTCCCTGCGGGCGGTGCGGGCCGAGGCGGCCCAGGAGGCGGTACGGCTGCGGGAGCTGACGCGGCGGATCCGGGACCGGGTGCCGCGGCTGGTGCCGGACGTGGAGGTGGTGGGGGACCCGGAGCGGCGGCTGCCCGGGATCGTCACCTTCTCCTGTCTCTATGTCGACGGGGAGACCCTGCTGCACGAGCTGGACCGGGAGGGTTTCTCCGTTTCGTCCGGCTCGTCCTGCACCAGCAGCACGCTGACGCCGAGCCACGTGCTCAAGGCGATGGGGGTGCTGAGTGAGGGGAATGTGCGGATCTCGTTGCCGTCCGGGGCGACCGAGGAGGACGTGGAGAGGTTTCTCGCCGTGCTGCCGGGTGCGGTGGCGGGGGTGCGCGAGAAGCTGGGCGCGCCGACGCCCTCGGCCGTCGTACGGGCGGACGAGCTGGTCGTGGACGCCCTCGGCAAGCGCTGCCCGATCCCGGTGATCGAGCTGGCGAAGGTGGTCGGCGACGTGCCCGTGGGCGGGCTGATCCGTGTCCTGTCGGACGACGAGGCGGCCCGCCTGGACATCCCTGCGTGGTGCGAGATGCGGGAGCAGCAGTACGTGGGTGAGGAGCCGGCGGAGAAGGGGACGGCCTATCTCGTCCGCCGGCTCGTCTAGGCGCTGCCGGTCCGGTCGGCTCAGACCAGGTGCTTCTGCACCTCGGCCGCGGCCTCGTCCCCGTACGCCTTCGTGAACCGCTCCATGAAGTGGCCCCGGCGCAGCTGGTACTCCTGCGTGCCCACCGTCTCGATGACGAGGGTCGCCAGCATGCAGCCGACCTGGGCCGCGCGCTCCAGCGACACCCCCCACGCCAGTCCCGACAGGAACCCCGCGCGGAACGCGTCGCCGACGCCCGTCGGGTCCGCCTTGCGCTCCTCGTCCGGGCAGCCGACGACGATCGGGGCCTCGCCGACCCGCTCGATGCGCACGCCCTGCGCGCCGAGCGTGGTGACGCGGTGGCCGACCTTGGTGAGGATCTCCTCGTCGGTCCAGCCGGTCTTGGACTCGATGAGCCCCTTCTCGTACTCGTTGGAGAACAGGTAGGTGGCGCCCTCCAGCAGTATCCGGATCTCGTCGCCGTTCATCCGGGCGATCTGCTGGGAGAAGTCCGCGGCGAACGGGATGGCGCGCGAGCGGCACTCCTCCGTGTGGCGCAGCATCGCCTCGGGGTCGTCGGCCCCGATGAGGACCAGGTCGAGACCGCCCACGCGGTCGGCGACGGTCTTGAGCTCGATGAGGCGGGCCTCGCTCATCGCGCCGGTGTAGAAGGAGCCGATCTGGTTGTGGTCGGCGTCGGTGGTGCACACGAAGCGGGCGGTGTGCAGCGTCTCCGAGATGCGCACGGACGCGGTGTCGACGCCGTGCCGGTCCAGCCAGGCCCGGTACTCGTCGAAGTCGAAGCCCGCGGCCCCGACCAGGATCGGCGAGGTGCCGAGCTGGCCCATACCGAAGGCGATGTTCGCGCCCACTCCGCCCCGGCGTACGTCCAGGTTGTCGACCAGGAAGGAGAGCGAGACCGTGTGCAACTGGTCCGCTACGAGCTGGTCGGCGAAGCGGCCGGGGAAGGTCATGAGGTGGTCGGTGGCGATGGAGCCGGTGACTGCGATGCGCACGGCGTGGACTCTCCTGTGGGGAGAAACTGGGTTGACGGTTCACGCTACCCGGTCGCCGCGGACCTCTGTAGCGGCCAAAACTACCCGATAGTAGATCTTTCTTCGCGGGCTCGGACATGCATACGGTGCGGTCATGACGAACCTCGAGGTCCACGCCCCCGCTCCGGCCGACCTGGACGGCGACCTGGCGTCGCTGCGCGGCGACTGCGCCCGGATGGTCCCGCACTGGGCGGCTCCCGACCGGGTCACCGCCCGTCCCGTCCCGCCCTCCCTCATCCACGGCGTGACCGTTCCGACCAGGTCCGCGCGCCTGCTGGACGCGATGTCGGACTACGGCGACTGAAACCAGCGCTCGGAAGGGAACCGCGCGCTCCCCCGCCGCGTCCCATCGCTGTCCCCCGTAAAGGGGACATGGGATACGACCCACCGCCCGGCCGTTTTGACGTGGTCGGGTCAGGGTCACCGGGACATGGCGCGGCCGAAGGAGCGATGCGGTGAACACCGAGCGACCCGAGAACGACGACGACCCCGAGGTCGGCAGGACCACGGACGCCGATGAGGGTGCCGCCGGTATCGCCGAGGACGAGGGCGGTACGGCGGCGGAGGGGGCGCGGGCGGCCCAGGAGGACACTCCCGCTGAGGCCCCCGAGGACCCTGAGGCCCCTGAGGCTGTGGAGGCGGCCGGGGCGATCGAGACCGCCGAGCCTTCGGGTGCCGCTTCCGGCCCCGCCGAGGCTGCCGAGGCGCCCGAATCCTCCCGGCCCACGGAACCCGACCGGCCCACCGAATCCGACCGGCCCACCGAGCCCGCCGAGCGCCCCGAGGCCTCCGCGCAGGCCCAGCCCGCGGCCCCTGGGCCCGAGCCCGAGCCCGCCGAGGACGAGGTGCCCCGGGACGGTGAGCCCGAGGCGCCGCGTTCCGGTCGGCCCCGTACCCCCGTGCTGGTCGCCTCCGTCGCCGCCGCCGTGCTGCTCGTCGGGGGCGGTGGGGCGTATCTCGCCGCGTCCGCGTCCGGCGGGTCGGGCGGGGGTACGACGACCGGGGCGCGCGGCGACGGCACTCCCCCGCCGCTCCGGCTCGACGGATACACCGGGGGCGACGAGGGCACGGCCGGGATCGCGCCGGGTGAGCCGAATCCGTACGGCGTCACCTACCGGGCCGGGGGCCCGCTCGCGGACGGTCCCGACGAGGCCCCCGTCTACCGGGCGACCGGCCAGGTCACCGCGGACGAGGTGGCACGGCTGGCGAAGGCGCTCGGGGTGACGGGGACGCCGGTCCTGGAGGGGCAGGCCTGGAAGGTCGGCGCGCAGGAGCCGGCCGGGCCGAGTCTGCAGGTGAACCAGCAGGCGCCGGGGGCGTGGACGTTCCACCGGTACGCGCCGGGCACCAACGACTGCGGCAGCGGAACCGAGTGCGCGAGCGACCCCGCCGCACCGGCCGGCGACCCGGTGAGCGAGGACGCCGCGAAGAAGGCGGCGGCGCCGGTGCTGAAGGCGGTCGGGCAGGACGACGCCAAGGTCGACGCGGGCCAGGTCATGGGCGCCCAGCGGGTGGTGAACGCCGATCCGGTGGTCGGCGGACTGCCGACGCACGGCTGGACGACCGGGGTCACCGTGAACGCCCAAGGCGAGGTCGTCGGCGGCAGCGGTCAGCTGAAGACGCCGGCGAAGAGCGACACGTATCCCGTCGTGGACGCCGCGAAGGCGCTTCAGCTGCTGAACGCGCGGCCGGCGGACGGGCACCGGATGGGCATCGGGGGCTGCGCCAGCGCCGTACCGCAGAAGGACCGGCTGGAGGCGCCGTGCGGGTCGCAGGCGTCGGCGAGTACGCCGCAGCAGGAGACGATCACCGTCGAGAAGGCGGTGTTCGGGCTGGCCTCGCACTACGTGGACGGGCGGCAGGCGCTGGTGCCGTCCTGGCTGTTCCAGGTGCGGGCGCAGGGCGCGCAGGACGGCTTCACGGTGACGTATCCGGCGATCGACCCCGAGTACCTGGCCTCGGACACGCCCTCCGCGGAGCCGACCGAGCGACCGAGCCCCCGGCCGACCGGGCCCGACCCCGACCAGCCGACCGCGGCGCCGGCCACCCGTGACGTGGCGGTGGACGGCTACACCGCCGAGGGCGACGAGCTGACCGTGAGTTACACGGGCGGAGTCTGCGCCGACTACAAGGCGTCGGTGGTGGAGGGCTCCGGCAAGGTGACGGTCCGGGTGACCGAGACGCCCATGCCGGACAAGGTCTGCATCCTGATCGCGAAGGTCTACCACGAGACGCTGCGGCTGAAGGCGCCGCTGGGCGACCGCGAGGTCGTGGGCTCGGACGGCAAGGAGGTCCCGCTGGAGAAGCCGGGGGCCCGGCTGCCGGGGACGTCCGGGGCGCGGTGACCTGATCCCGCCCCGGAACGCGCGAAGGCGGCGGCCCCGTCGGAGGGGGCCGCCGCCTTCGCGTGTGTTCCGTTGCCCGGCCGGTCCAGCCGGATCTAGCCGGATCTAGCTGAACGAGTCGCCGCAGGCGCAGGAGCCCGTGGCGTTGGGGTTGTCGATCGTGAAGCCCTGCTTCTCGATGGTGTCGACGAAGTCGATGGAGGCGCCACCGAGGTACGGAGCGCTCATGCGGTCGGTGACGACCTTGACGCCGTCGAAGTCCTTGACGACGTCGCCGTCGAGGGACCGCTCGTCGAAGAACAGCTGGTAGCGCAGGCCCGAGCAGCCACCGGGCTGAACGGCGACGCGCAGGGCCAGGTCGTCACGGCCTTCCTGGTCGAGCAGGGCCTTGACCTTCGCCGCGGCGGCGTCGGACAGGATGATGCCGTCGGTGACGGTGCCGGTCTCGTCCGATACGGACATCTAGATCTCTCCCGGGTTGTACGGAGACTGCTTGCCGACGGTTGCAACCGTCGGGGCCGCGGATTCATTCCGGGCCGAGCGACTTGTCTTTCCGCCTGTCCTTTCA
Source organism: Streptomyces sp. NPDC020489 (assembly GCF_044386545.1). Lineage (NCBI taxonomy): Bacteria > Bacillati > Actinomycetota > Actinomycetes > Kitasatosporales > Streptomycetaceae > Streptomyces > Streptomyces sp. NPDC020489. Next base: position 587,845 of record NZ_JBIRUZ010000001.1, on the reverse strand, counting down.
TGCTCGCACACCGCCGACGAAGCGAACAGCGACCGCCGAGCCGATCCGCCGGTGCGGCACCGGGATTCATGTCACACCGACACTATGGCCATCGTCAAAGTGACGTGAAGCGGTTATGATAGATAACGTCAATTCGACGAAAACTACCGCCGGTCCGGCCCACGGGCCGGCGAGCCGCAGAACAGAAAGGGTGCGTGTCGTGACCACCGCCCAGACCCAGGAGCTCGACGTACAGCCGACTCCGCTCGCCCTGCTGCTCCTCGGCAGGGAGGCCGATCCGAAGAGCGAGCGGGGTGTCGAGTGCCCCGGCGACCTGCCCTCGCCGTCCGACCCCGACCTCGTGGAGCGCGCCCGCGCGGCCAAGGAGAAGCTCGGCGGCAAGGTCTTCGTGCTCGGCCACCACTACCAGCGCGACGAGGTCATCCAGTTCGCGGACGTCACGGGCGACTCCTTCAAGCTGGCCCGGGACGCGGCCGCGCGCCCGGAGGCCGAGTACATCGTGTTCTGCGGTGTGCACTTCATGGCGGAGTCGGCGGACATCCTGACCTCGGACGACCAGAAGGTGGTCCTGCCCGACCTCGCCGCCGGCTGCTCGATGGCCGACATGGCCACCGCCGAGCAGGTCGCCGAGTGCTGGGACGTGCTGACCGAGGCCGGGATAGCCGAGCAGGTCGTGCCCGTCTCGTACATGAACTCGTCCGCGGACATCAAGGCGTTCACGGGCAGGCACGGCGGCACGATCTGCACCTCGTCGAACGCCAGGAAAGCCCTTGAGTGGGCCTTCGAGCAGGGCGAGAAGGTCCTCTTCCTCCCCGACCAGCACCTCGGCCGGAACACCGCCGTACGGGACATGGGGATGACGCTGGAGGACTGCGTCGTCTACAACCCGCACAAGCCGAACGGCGGGCTGACCGCCGAGCAGCTGCGGGACGCGAAGATGATCCTTTGGCGCGGCCACTGCTCGGTGCACGGCCGCTTCAGCCTGGAGTCGGTCCGCGACGTGCGCGAGCGGATCCCCGGCGTGAACGTGCTGGTGCACCCCGAGTGCAAGCACGAGGTCGTGGCCGCGGCGGACTACGTCGGCTCGACCGAGTACATCATCAAGGCGCTGGAGGCTGCTCCGGCCGGCTCCAAGTGGGCCATCGGGACCGAGCTGAACCTGGTCCGGCGGCTGGCGAACCGTTTCGCGCCCGAGGGCAAGGAGATCGTCTTCCTGGACAAGACGGTCTGCTTCTGCTCGACGATGAACCGCATCGACCTCCCCCACCTGGTGTGGACGCTGGAGTCCCTCGCCGAGGGCAAGCTCGTCAACCGCATCGAGGTCGACAAGGAGACCGAGGCGTTCGCGAAGCTGGCGCTGGAGCGGATGCTGGCGCTGCCGTAGCCCTGCCGAGCGGCGGCGGACGTGAACGGCCGGGTACGGAGCAGCTCCGTACCCGGCCGTTCGTCTTGCGCGTCTAGTTCGTCGTGTTCGTCCTACACCCCGGCGGGTTCCGGCTGGGCCGGGACCTCGGCCTTCTTCTCCCGCTTGGCCGCCCGCTTCTTCGCGCGGCGCTCCTTGCGGAGCTCCAGCATCGTGTAGAGGGTCGGGACCAGGAGCAGGGTGAGCAGGGTCGAGGTGATCAGACCGCCGATCACGACCACCGCGAGCGGTTGGGCGATGAAGCCGCCCTCGCCGGTGACCCCGAGGGCCATCGGGAGCAGGGCGAAGATCGTCGCCAGGGCCGTCATGAGGATCGGGCGCAGCCGGTGGCGGCCGCCCTCGATGACTGCGTCGACCGTGGAGTACCCCTGCCTGCGGTACTGGTTGATCAGGTCGATCAGCACGATCGCGTTGGTCACCACGATGCCGATGAGCATCAGCATGCCGATCATCGCGGGGACGCCCATCGGGGTGTCGGTGAGGATCAGCAGGCCGATCGCGCCCGTCGCGGCGAACGGGATCGAGACCAGCAGGATCAGCGGCTGGGCCAGCGACCGGAACGTCGCCACCAGCAGCATGAAGACGATCGCGATCGCCGCCAGCATCGCCAGGCCCAGGTTCTTGAACGCCGAGTCCTGGTCCGAGGTGACACCGCCGATCTCGGCCGTGGCGCCCGCCGGGAGCTTCAGGGCGTCGAGCCTGGAGGTGAGGTCCTGGCTCACCGCGCCCGTGTTGTCGCCGGTCGGCTTGGCGGTGATGGTCGCCGCGCGCTGACCGTCGATGCGGGTCATCGAGACCGGGCCGTCGGCCAGCTCGACCGTGGCGATGTCACCCAGCTTCACCGGGCCGAGCCTCAGGTTCCTGAGCTCCGCGAGGGTCCGCGCCGGCTTCGCCGACCTGATGACGACGTCGCGCTCGGTGTCGTCCAGGATCGCCTGGGCGGCGGTGGTGCCCCGGACCGCCTGGGCGACGGCCGCGCCGAGGGTCCGGTCGTCGAAACCGGCCGCGGCGGCCTTGGAGTTGGCCTTCACCGTGACGCGCGGCACGCTCACCGCCAGGTCGCTGGTGACGTCCGTGACGTCGTCCAGTCCGGCGACCGTCTTGCGGACCTTCTCCGACGCCTCGCGCAGCACGTCGGCGTCGGCCGCCTTCACCACCACGCTGAGGTCCTGGGCGCCGAAGCCGTCGCCGGCCGCGATGGTCGTCGTACCGATGCCGTCGAGCTTCTTCAGGCCCGCCTCGATGCGGCCCTGGACGTCGTCGTAGGAGGCCGAGTCGTCCAGCATCACCTGGTAGGAGGCCTGGTTGGTGTCGGTGCCGCCGCCGAAGGCCGCCATGAAGCCGGACGAGCCGACGGTGACCTGGTAGTCCTTGACGCCCTTGGTGCGGGCCAGCAGCCCCTCGACCTTCCGGGCCTGCTCGTCGGTGGCCGCCAGGCTGGTGCCGGGCTTCAACTCCTGCTTGACGGTGAGGACTTCCTGCTCGCCCTGGTCGAAGAAGTTGGTCTTCAGCAGCCCGGACATGCCGAACGTGCCGACGAGGATCACGATCGCGATCAGCACGCTGGTCAGACGGCGCCGGGTGGCGAACCGCAGGACGGGGACGTAGAGCCGCTGGAGCCTGCTCCTGGCCTCCTTCTCCTCCGCGAGGCGGCGGGCCTCCTCGGCGTCCTCGGGGGTGCCCTTCGGGGCGCGCAGGAACCAGTACGACAGGACCGGGACGACCGTCAGGGAGACCAGCAGGGACGCCAGCAGCGCCGCCGTGACGGTCAGGCTGAAGGAGCCGAACAGCTCGCCCACCATGCCGCCGACCAGGCCGATCGGCAGGAAGACGGCGACCGTGGTGAGGGTGGAGGAGGTGACCGCTCCGGCGACCTCGCGGACCGCCTTGAGGATGGCCTCCTGGCGCTCCTCGCCGTAGCCGAGGTGCCGCTTGATGTTCTCCAGGACCACGATCGAGTCGTCGACGACCCGGCCGATGGCGATGGTCAGCGCGCCCAGCGTCAGCATGTTGAGCGAGAGGTCGCGGGTCCACAGCACGATCAGGGCGAGGACCACCGACAGCGGGATGGAGACCGCGGTGACCAGCGTCGAGCGGACGGACGCCAGGAAGACCAGGATGACGAGGACCGCGAAGAGCAGGCCGAGCGCGCCCTCGGTGGTCAGGCCGTCGATGGCCTTCGCGACCGCGGGGCCCTGGTCGCTGACGACGGTGATGTCGGAACCGGCGCCGAGGTCCTTGCGCAGGGCGGGCAGCTTGTCCTCGACCGCGTTCGAGATGGAGACCGCGCTGCCGTCGTGGTCCATGGTGACCATGACCGCGAGGCTCGGCTTGCCGTCGGTGCGGGTCAGGGAGTCGGCCGCGGCCTGCTCCTGCCGGACCGTGGCCACGTCGCCGAGGCGTACGGGCTTCTTCCCGGCCGCACCGGTGACCATCAGGTTCTCGATCTGGCCGACCGAGGTGAAGCCGCCGCCGACCTGGACGGTGCGGTTGGCGCCGTCCTCGTCGAAGGAGCCGGCCGGGACGGTCGCGCCGCCCGCCTGGAGGGCCTGGGCGAGCAAGGCCGAGGTGAGGCCCGCCTTGGCGAGCTTCGCGTCGTCGGGGGTGACGGTGACCTGGAGGTCGCGGACGCCGTCCACGGTGACCTGGCCGACGCCGTCGATGGCCTTCAGGTCCGGTACGACGGTCCGGTCGAGCCGGTCGGCGAGGGCCTGCTGGTCCGCCTCGGAGGTGACGGCGAGGACGACGGTCGGCATGTCGTCCGTGGAGCCGGCCACGACCTGCGGGTCGACGTCGTCCGGGAGCTGGGCGCGGGCCCGGTTGACGGCCTGCTGGACGTCGGCGACGAGCTGCTTGGTGTCGGGGCCGTAGTCGAAGGACGCGATGATCACGGCGTTGCCCTCGCTGGCCGTGGAGGTGACGCCCTCGATGCCGTCGACGGCTTCGAGGCTGCTCTCGATGGGCTCCACGACCTGCTTCTCGACGACGTCCGGGGAGGCGCCCTGGTAGGGGGCGAGCACGGACACCATCGGCAGTTCGATGGAGGGCAGCAGCTGCTGCTTGAGCTGGGGGATCGCGATCGCCCCGAAGGCGAGCGCGATGATCGACATCAGGCCGATGAGGGCCCGTTGCGCGAGGCTGAATCTCGACAGCCAGGACATGGGTCAGGGATCTCAATTCTGTGAGCGGCAGAAGCGGCCCCTACACCCTGTGGCCTGAGGGACGGGTGTTTCGTAGCCCCCAGGTCCATTTCCTTATCCCGCGCATACTCCGCCCGCAGTAGTCCGGGGGGAGGTCACTCCACCCTTGGACGTACCAGCCCGGACTCGTAGGCGATCACCACGAGCTGGGCCCGGTCGCGGGCGCCGAGCTTGGCCATGGCCCGGTTGACGTGCGTCTTCACCGTCAGCGGGCTCACCTCCAGCCGCTCGGCGATCTCGTCGTTGGAGTGACCGCCGGCGACCTGGACCAGGACCTCGCGCTCGCGGACGGTGAGGGCGTCGAGCCGTGCGGCCCGGGCCGGGTCGGCGTTCTCGTCGGCGCCGTCGCCCTGGGCGAGGAACCGGGCGATCAGGCCCTTGGTGGCGGCCGGGGAGAGCAGGGCCTCGCCACCGGCCGCGATCCGGATGGCGCTGAGGAGTTCCTCGGGCTCGCTGCCCTTGCCGAGGAAGCCGGAGGCGCCGGCCCGCAGCGACTGCACCACGTAGTCGTCCACCTCGAAGGTCGTCAGGATCACCACCCGGACCTGGGCGAGCGACGGGTCCTCGCTGATCATGCGGGTGGCGGCCAGGCCGTCCGTGCCCGGCATCCGGATGTCCATCAGGACGACGTCGGCCCGCTCCTGGCGGGCCAGCCGCACCGCCTCGGCGCCGTCGGAGGCCTCGCCGACGACCTCCATGTCGGGCTCGGAGTCGACGAGCACCCGAAAGGCGCTGCGCAGCAGAGCCTGGTCGTCGGCGAGCAGGACGCGGATGGTCATACGGGGTCCTCAGCTGAAGATGGTCTCGGTACCGGCGGACGTAGGGCGGGTGCCGAAGGGCGGGTGCCGGTGGGTGAGTGGGGACGGGCGGGTGCCGACGGGCTGGTGGGGACTGGCAGGTGCTGGCGGCTGGTGCGGACGGGCAGGTGCTGACGACTGGTGCCGACGGGCAGGTACTGACGGCTGGTGCCGACGGCCGGCGCCGGCAGGCCGGTGTCACGACAACTTTCCTGGGGTGCGCCGGAGTTCCCCGACCCGGTCATACGGCGTCGTCGGCGGCGCGGCCGCGGGTCCTGACCGGCAGGATCGCATGGACGCGGAAGCCGCCGCCGTACCGGGGGCCGGTGGTGAGGGTGCCGCGCAGGGCGGTGACGCGTTCGCGCATGCCGAGCAGGCCGTGGCCGCCGCCGCTCGGCGGGTCCTCGTCGTGCCCGGCGCCGTCGTCGAGGACGGTGATCTCGATGTTCGGGCCCACCCGCACGACGCTGACCTCGGCCTTCGCCGCCGTACCGGCGTGCTTCTGGATGTTGGTGAGGGCTTCCTGGATGACGCGGTAGGCGGCCAGGTCCACGGCGGCGGGGAGCCGGGTGTCGCCGTCCGCGCGGGCGACCTCGACACGCAGTCCGGCGCTGCGGAAGGTGCCGACGAGTTCCTCGAGCCGGTCCAGGCCCGGGGCGGGCTCGGTGGGGGCCTCGGGGTCGCCGGACTGCCGGAGCAGGCCGACCGTGGCGCGGAGTTCGTTGAGTGCCGAGCGGCTCGCCTCGCGGACGTGGGCCAGGGCTTCCTTGGCCTGGTCGGGGCGCTTGTCCATGACGTGTGCGGCGACGCCGGCCTGCACGTTGACCAGGGCGATGTGGTGGGCGACGACGTCGTGCAGGTCGCGGGCGATGCGCAGGCGCTCCTCGGCGACCCGGCGACGGGCCTCCTCCTCGCGGGTGCGTTCGGCCTTCTCGGCGCGTTCCCGGATGGCCTGCACGAAGGCGCGGCGGCTGCGGACGGCGTCCCCGGCGGTGGCGCCGATGCCGGTCCAGGCGAAGATGCCGAGGTTCTCCTGGGCGTACCAGGGCAGGGGGCCGCCGAGCATGGCGGCGCCGGTCAGGACGGTCATCGTGAGCAGGCCGACCCGCCAGGTGGTGGGGCGGTCGGTGGTGGAGGCGACGGTGTAGAGGGCGATCACCGCGGACATGGCGACCGGGGCGCGGGGGTCGCCGGTGACGCACTCGGCGACCGAGAAGGCCCCGGTGAGGGCGAGGACCGTCATCGGGGCGCGGCGGCGCAGGACGAGGGCGGCGGCGCTCAGGCCGATGAGGACCAGGCTCAGCGGGGCCGGTGTGCGCAAGCCCCAGGTGACCCCGTCCGGGCCCCGCGGGTCCACGAAGGAACCGGCCACCATGCAGGCGAGGACGCCGGCCGCGAGGATCGCGTCCAGCGCCATGGGGTGCGCCTTCAGCTGCTGCCGGACACGCTCGAGGGTGCTCACGCCTGCAACGGTACGGGGGCCCCGCGGGGCGTGGAACGGGGGTCAGCTGTCGGTGTGCCGTGCACCTGCCCGGCGTCCTGCGTGCCCGGGCGCGGTGACTACCCCGGGATCAGTCCGTCGTCGCTGAGCAGGTCCCGGACCTCCTGGAGGGTGGCGTCCGGGGAGGGGAGGATGAGGTCCGAGGGTTCGAGGGCGTCGTCGGGCAGCGGTTCGCCCAGCTCCCGGACCTTGGACAGCAGGGCCTCGAAGGTGCGGCGGAAGCCGGGGCCGTCGCCGTTGTCCATCTCGGCCAGCAGTTCGTCGTCCAGTGTGTTCAGCTCGGCGAGGTGGCCGTCGGCCAGCCTCACCTGCCCCTCCCCCATGATCCTGACGATCATGTCGCCCTCCTGAGGCGTGGGTCCTACTGCTTGTCGAAGCGCGGGGTGTCCTGCGGCTGCTGCTGGGACTGCGGCCGGCCGGTGCCGCCCTCGATCGCCTGCTGGGACGACCCTCCGGCGAGCTCGGCCTTCATGCGCTGCAGTTCCAGCTCCACATCCGTACCACCGGAGAGCCGGTCCAGCTCGGCCTGGATGTCGTCCTTGCGCATGCCGGACTGGTCGTCGAGGGCGCCGGAGGCGAGCAGCTCGTCGATCGCGCCGGCCCTCGCCTGGAGCTGGGCGGTCTTGTCCTCGGCACGCTGGATGGCCATGCCGACGTCGCCCATCTCCTCGGAGATGCCGGAGAACGCCTCGCCGATGCGGGTCTGCGCCTGGGCCGCGGTGTAGGTGGCCTTGATGGTCTCCTTCTTGGTGCGGAAGGCGTCGACCTTGGCCTGGAGCCGCTGGGCCGCCAGGGTGAGCTTCTCCTCCTCGCCCTGGAGCGTCGCGTGCTGGGTCTCGAGGTCCGTCACCTGCTGCTGGAGGGCGGCGCGCCGGGAGAGCGCCTCGCGGGCCAGGTCCTCACGGCCCAGCGCGAGCGCCTTGCGGCCCTGGTCCTCCAGCTTGGACGACTGCGACTGCAACTGATTCAGCTGCAGTTCCAGACGCTTGCGGGACGTGGCCACGTCGGCCACCCCGCGGCGCACCTTCTGGAGCAGCTCCAGCTGCTTCTGGTACGAGTAGTCGAGGGTTTCGCGCGGGTCCTCGGCCCGGTCAAGGGCCTTGTTCGCCTTCGCGCGGAAGATCATCCCCATACGCTTCATGACACCGCTCATGGGCTTCGCGCGCCCCCTTCTGACGGACTTCCAGCTCCAGCTCTGCGACAGAACCCACAGTACGGGCCCTGCATCCATTGACGCACTGTTCGGGGACGGATGCGCTCATCCCCAAGGACGACCGGCGAAGGCCTTGCTCCGGCGTAAGGAGTAGGTGACCTTCAGGGTGAGCGGTCGGTCACCGGACGTCCCCTCTGTCCCCCTACATGACGACTGGTGTTGCCGGATCGTTCCCCACCGGGCTGGGGTCCAACCCCGGGCACCCCGTACCCTTGGGTTTTGTGTTCCGTAGCCGCACCACCAAGGACGAGAAGGCCCCCGCCGACAAGGCGCCGGTGACCGACTCCACGCAGACCCGTCACCCCGAGGCCAAGAAGGGGCGCCCGACTCCCAAGCGGAGCGAGGCCCAGTCGCAGCGCCGCAGCGTGGCCAACACGTCGACGACGCGCAAGGACGCCGCCAAGCGCCAGCGCGAGGAGCGCCGTGCCGCGCTGGAGAAGCAGCGCCAGGCGCTGGCCGGCGGTGACGAGCGGTATCTGCCCGCGCGGGACAAGGGCCCGGTGCGCAAGTTCGCCCGCGACTTCATCGACGCGCGGTTCAACGTGGCGGAGTTCTTCCTGCCGATGGCCGTGGTCATCCTGGTGCTGAGCATGGTGCGGGTGGCCTCGCTGCAGAACATCGCGCTGCTGCTGTGGCTCGTCGTGATCGTCATGATCGTGCTCGACTCGGTCCTGACGGTCTTCCGGCTGAAGAAGAAGCTGGCCGAGCGCTTCCCCGACCAGTCCCGCAAGGGCGCGGTCGCCTACGCGCTGATGCGCTCCCTCCAGATGCGCCGGCTCCGGCTGCCCAAGCCGCAGGTCAAGCGCGGAGAGCGGCCCTGAGCACAACGCCGTTCACCGGGGGCGCGGAGGCCTGGCTGAGCAGGCTGGGCGAGCTGCGGGATGTCGTACGACAGGAGCTGGTGGCCCGGCAGCTCGACGAGCAGATAGTGGGCCGGTACCCGGTCGGGCAGCGGCTGCGCGTGCTCGACGTGGGGATGGGGCAGGGCACGCAGGCGCTGCGGCTGGCCCGGGCCGGGCATCAGGTGACCGGGCTGGAGAAGGACGCCACGATGGTCGCGGCGGCGCGGCAGGCCCTGTGCGCCGAACCGGAGGGCATCCGGGAGCGGATGCGGATCATCGAGGGGGACGGCCGGGACACCGGCGTCCACTTCCTGCCGGGCAGTTTCGACGTCGTGCTGTGCCACGGCGTGCTCATGTACGTCGAGGAGCCGGACCCGCTGCTGGCGGGGCTGGCGCGGATGCTGGCGCCGGGCGGGCTGCTGTCCCTGCTCGTGCGCAACGGCGACGCGCTGGCGATGCGGCCGGGGCTGTCGGGGGACTGGGCGGGCGCGCTCGGCGCCTTCGACACCGTCGCGTACACCAACCGGCTCGGCCTGGACGTCCGCGCGGACCGGTTGGAGACGCTCACCGCGACGCTCGCCGGGATCGGGGCACCGCTGCGCGCCTGGTACGGGGTGCGGGTGTTCACGGACACGGCGGTGGACGGGGCGCAGGTCCCGGCCGACCTGGAGTCGTTGCTGGCCGCCGAGGAGCGGGCCGGGCGGACCGAGCCGTACCGCCGGGTCGCGGCGCTGCTGCATCTGTGCGGGGTGCGGGGCTGAGGGTGCGCTCGTTCGGGTGAGCAGCGCAGGCCGGGCCGTCACCCCGTGGGGAGACTCGGGGCATGGACGCTTCCCGTACCCGTGCCCTCCGTCTCGCCGTGCCTGTCACCTCGCTCGCGTGCGCGCTGGCGCTCGTCGCCGGATGCTCGGACTCCTCGTCGAAGGCGTCGGGGTCCTCGCGCGCCGAGGCCTCGACCACGCAGGCCGCCGCGCCCGCCGCGGACGGTGATCTTCAGGCCGCCTATCTGAAGGTCATCAGGGACGTCCTGCCGTCGGTGGTGCAGATCCAGGCCTCCGGCGACCTGGGCTCCGGGGTGGTCCACGACGACAAGGGGCACATCGTCACCAACGCGCATGTCGTCGGCGACGACAAGACGTTCCGGGTGACGACCGCGAACAGCGAGGACACCCTGTCGGCCAGGCTCGTGTCCTCCTATCCGGAGCAGGATCTCGCCGTCATCAAGCTGGACAAGGTGCCGGACGGGCTGCGGGCGGCCACCTTCGCGGACTCCTCGAAGGTCGAGGTCGGGCAGATCGTGCTGGCGATGGGCTCGCCGCTGGGGCTGTCGTCCAGCGTGACGCAGGGCATCGTCTCGGCGACCGGACGGACCGTCACGGAGAGCCGCTCGGGCGGCGGTACGGGCGCGACGATCGGCGACATGGTGCAGACCTCGGCGGCCATCAACCCCGGCAACAGCGGGGGCGCCCTCGTCAACCTCGACGGGCAGGTCATCGGCATCCCGACGCTCGCCGCGACCGACCCCGGCCTCGGGGAGGGCGCGGCGCCCGGGATCGGGTTCGCGATCCCCTCGTCGATGGTGCGGACGGTCGCCGACCAGATCGTCAAGGACGGCAAGGTCACCGACTCGGGCCGGGCCGCGCTCGGCATCACCGCCCGTACGGTCGTGGACGACGACTACCGGGCCGCCGGCGTCGCGGTCGTCGAGGTGAAGAGCGGGGACGCCGCCGACCGGGCGGGCATCGAGGCCGGGGACGTCATCACCCGGCTCGGTGGCACGGACATCACGACGATCACGTCCCTGTCCGAGGCGCTGGCGGCGAAGAGGCCGGGCGACAAGGTGAGGGTGACGTACACGCGCGACGGTGCCGAGCGGACGGCGGACGTGACGCTGGGCGAGCAGTAGGGACGACGAAGGGGCGGCCACAGCCGTGGCCGCCCCCTGCCGGTCGAGGGGCCTACGCCTCCTCGGGGTGCAGGCTCATCGGCCCGTAGATCTTCGCGCTGTCCTCGAACAGGTGCACCTGGTCCGCGCCGCCCTCGGCGAGGTCCTTCCAGTACTCGCCGATCCAGGACTCGGCATCCCCCTGCGTGGTGAACTCCTCGGGCTGCACCGCGGGCTGGACCTCCGTCCCGTCGGCCTTCTCGAACCGCCACGTCCATGCCGCCATGTACGCCTCCTCGCTCCGCTGGGTCAGGCCGTGATCAACATACGGTAGTCGGTCGGGTGCGGTTCGCGTGCGGCCGGTGGCGGGGTTCCCCGCGACCCCGGGGCACCCCAGCGCGCGCAAGATCAGCGGCGACCGGTGAAAATCGAGCCGTGGAACTGACTCTCCTTGGCACCGGCGCCCCCTCGGGGCTCCCCCGCCCCGACTGTCCCTGCGCCGCCTGTGCCGTCGCTCTCGGCCCTGACGCCCGGGCGGCCACCGCGCTGCTCGTCGACGGGGCGCTGCTGCTGGATCTGACGCCCGGGGCGGCGTTCGCGGCGGCGCGTGCCGGGCATTCCCTGGGGCAGGTGCGGCAGGTGCTGCTGTCGCATCCGCACGACGGGCCGGCCGTGGAGGTGCCCGCGGGGCTGCCGCAGCCGGCGCGGGTGCCGGACGGGCGGGAGTTGGCGCTGCTGACGGGGCATCGGGTGCGGGCGGTGGCGATGGACGCGCCCGGCACCGGGTACGCGGTGACCGGCCCGGACGGGCAGCGGCTGCTCTATCTGCCGCCCGGGGGCGCTCCGGCGGGCCTGGAGGAGAACTCCGGGGACGGCTACGACATGGTCCTCGCCGACGTCGTGGGGCGGCCGGACGCGCTCGCCAAGCTGCGGGCGGTCGGCGCGGTGGGGCCGACCACCGACGTCGTCGCCGTGCATCTCGACCACGACGTGCCGCCGGGCGCCGAGTTGCGGCGCCGGCTCGCGGCGGCGGGCGCCCGGGCCGTGCCGGACGGCACGACGCTGACCGTGGGCGCCTTCGAGGACGTACCCGACGTGCCGCGGCGGACGCTGGTGCTGGGCGGGGCGCGGTCGGGGAAGTCGGTGGAGGCGGAGCGGCGTCTGGAGGCTTTCGCGGACGTGCTGTACGTGGCCACGGGCGGCACCCGCGACGGGGACGGCGAGTGGGCGGCGCGGGTGAGCGCGCACCGGGACCGGCGGCCCGGTTCCTGGCGTACGACCGAGACCTGCGACCTCGTGCCGTTGCTCGCCGACGACGGGCCGCCGCTGCTGGTCGACTGTCTGTCGCTGTGGCTGACGGACGCCATGGACGCCGTCGGCGCGTGGGACGACGCGGAGTGGGCCGGCGGCGGGGAGCGGGCGCTGAGGGAGCGCGTACGGGAGTTGACGCGGGCGGTGCGGGCGACCCGGCGGACCGTGGTCGCCGTGTCGAACGAGGTGGGGTCGGGGATCGTGCCGGCCACCGCCTCCGGGCGCCGCTACCGGGACGAACTCGGGCGCCTGAACGCGGCGTTCGCCGACGAGTGCGAGCAGGTGGTGCTGGTGGTGGCCGGTCAGGCGGTGGTGCTACGCGGGTGAGGGTGCCCGGCGCGCGACGAGGCGGGTCGTCCCGGACAGCCGGTCGAGGAGGGGGTGGCGGCGGGTCGGGACGATCGCGCAGTGCAGGGCGGCGAGTTCCGCGCGCAGGGCGTCCGCCGCGGCCGCGGTGGTCTCCAGGAGCAGGTGACCGCCGGGACGCAGCAGGGTCAGGGCGGCGTCGAGGCCGTCGGTGGAGTGCCGCATGCTGACCACGTCGTAGCGCGCGGCCAGGACCCGGGTGAGGTGCGGGTCCGTGAGGTCGCCGACGTACGCCTCGTCGATGCGTTCGGCGTCCCAGGCCGGCAGGACGCGGGGGGTGGGGTCGAGGCCGTCGAAGGACGTGTAGGGGAAGAGCCGTCTGGCCGCCGCCGGGAAGCGGGCGTCGCCGGTGCCCACGTCCAGCCAGCTCTCCGGTTCGGGGTCGACGCGCTGGACCGCGCGGGCCGTCGAGCGGTGCCGGCGTCTTTCGTCGAGGTCGCGGAGAAGGGTGCGCAGGCGGTGCATGGGGGCTCCCTGAGACGTCCGACAATTCGCTTCAAAACGGAACGTATGGGATCTCCTTCCCGGGAGCAACGACGTCCGGGGCGCGTGGTGACCGGGGGACGCCGTGCTGTTCGATCGGTGCCGGTACTGTTCGGCGAATGAGCTCGCTTAATCTCGACGACTTCACCGATCTGATCGAGCGCCCCGACGGCGGGGTGCGCCGGGACGCGGAGGCGCGCCGGGAGCGCCAGATCGTGCCGCCCGGGTCGCTGGGCCGCCTGGACGACCTGGGCGAGTGGCTGTCGGCGGCGCAGTCCGCGGTGCCGGTGCGGCCGATCGAACGGCCCCGGGTGGTGCTCTTCGCCGGCGACCACGGCGTGGCGGAGCTGGGTGTCTCGGCCCGACCTGCGGGCAGCGCCGGGGAGTTGGTGCGCGAGGTCCTGGAGGGCGGGCGACCGGTGTCGGTGCTCGCGCGGCGACTCGGGGTGCCGGTGCGGGTCGTCGACATGGCACTGGACTGCGACCCGGCATCGCTGCCGGGCGAGGTCGCGCGACACCGGGTGCGGCGCGGCAGCGGCCGTATCGACGTCGAGGACGCGCTGACCCTTCAGGAGGCGGAGGCCGCGTTCCGGGCCGGGGTCGCGGTGGCCGACGAGGAGGCCGACTCCGGTACGGACCTGGTGGTGCTCGGCGATGTGAGCGTCGGCGGGACGACGGCTGCGGGCGTGCTGGTCGCCGCGCTGTGCGGGACCGACGCGTCGGTGGTGACCGGGCGTGGCGGGCTGGCCATCGACGACCTCGCCTGGATGCGCAAGTGCGCGGCGATCCGCGACGCGCTGCGGCGGGCCCGGCCGGTGCTCGGGGACCAGTTGCAGCTGCTGGCCACGGTGGGCGGGGCGGATCTCGCGGCGATCACCGGGTTCCTGTTGCAGAGCGCGGTGCGCAAGCTGCCGGTCGTGCTGGACGGGGTCGTGGTCGCCGCCTGTGCGCTGGTCGGGCAGCGGATCGCCTTCCGGGCGCCGGACTGGTGGCTGGCCGCGCACGACAGCGGCGAGCCGGGCCAGGCCAAGGCCCTGGACCGGATGGCCCTGGAGCCACTGTTGCAGCACGGGGTGACGGTCGGGGAGGGCGCGGGCGGACTGCTGGCGCTGCCGTTGGTGCAGGCCGCGGCGGCGCTGGCCGCCGAGCTGCCCGAGCGGGCGCCGGCCGTCGAGGTGGACGTGGAGGAGCCGGAGAAGCAGGAGTAGCTCCGGCCGATCGGCCCCGGGCGCCCCTATGATCGCGACGCATGGGGCATGCCCGATTCATCACCCGATACCGGGAGATCCAGGTCACTCGGGCGGCGCTCAACTCCACGGTCTGCGGATCGGTCTTCCCCGGTGGAGAGCACCTGGAGACGCGCCGATGACCTGGATCGCCCGCTGGGCCCGTGCCGAATGGGGGCCGCTGTACGCCACCGTGCGCGGGCCGCTGCTGCGGCGGCGGTGGCGGGCGGTGCCGATGGCGATCGGGGCCGTGTGTCTGACGGCGGCGCTCCAGTTCACGCAGAACCAGCCGTGGGGCCACGGGTTCGTGCAGGACGTCGGGGCCGTGCGCGCGGAGGACCCGCTGTGGCTCGCGCTGCTGCGCACACCCCTGTCGCTGTTCGTACCGGCGCCGGACCTGCCGGTGTGGGGCGCGTTGGCGCAGATCCTGGTCGTGTTCGGCATCGCGGAGATCTGCCTGGGCTGGTGGCGCGCGCTCGCCCTCGCCTACGCCGCCACCCTCGCCGGCACGCTCTACGCCCGCCTCGGCATCTGGCTGGGCCCCGACAGCCCGATCGGCCTGCCGGCCTCGGACGCGCGGGTGGTGGACACCGGGCCCTCGGCGGCCGTCGTGGGGCTGGCGGTGTTCGTCGCCTGGCGCTGTCGGGCGTACGCCACCGCGGGGGTCGTGATCGTCGCGATGGTCGTGGAGGTGCTGCTCAAGGACAACCTCGCGGGCAAGGAGCACCTGGCGGCGATCGCGGCGGTGCTGGTGCTGTGCGGGATCCGCGGACTGCGTCACCGCCGCGCCGACAACGCGTCGGGCTTGCCCCCGATCAGGTCCTGAAGCCTGCGACGGGGGCCCGCCCAGCGGCGGTCGTGGTGGTAGGCGCGCAGGGTGGCCCTGGCGCGAGCCCGCGGTCTGCGCCGGTAGAAGCGGCGGGCCCAGGGCGAGCCCGGGCGGGCCAGCCGGACGAGGCCGATCAGGCCGACGAGCGGGACGATCACGCTGAAGATCGCCATCCGGGCCTTGCCCTTGGCCAGGACGGCCAGGGCGAAGACGAAGTTGACCACCACGGTCGAGACGACGTTCGCGCGGCCCTGGGCCTCCTCCTGGCTCAGGTCGTTGACGCCGAACGGCGAGAAGCCCGACAGCACCAGCCCGACCAGGGCCGCGGTGAGGACGACCACCTCCACGCTCTTGCGGCCCTCCTCCGTCCAGTAGACGTCGTCGAGGTGCAGGATCAGCGCGAACTCGTCCAGCACCAGGCCCGCCCCGACCCCGAACAGCACCGCGCACACGCCCGCCCCGAACCCGTGCCGCCCGCTGGCGACGGCACCGAAGCCGCCGACCACGCTCAGGACGACCCCGGGGACCACGTGGTGGATGTGCACCCCACCGGTGCTGATGTTGCCGAAGGGTCCCTTGCCGGCGCGGATGAGGCGGGTGACGAGCCGGGTGACCAGGAAGGTGACGACGAACGCGGTCAGGGCGAGGAGCAGCGGCAGCTTGCCCGGCTCGATGATGTTCCGCTGCAACCAATGTCCCATAAGCGCACTTTATCCAGGGGTGGCTCCGGCGCGTTCCTGACCGCCGGGTAACCTCGCCGGATGCCCGCGCCCTCTTCCACCCCCTGGCCCGACGGCCTCCGCTTCGCCTTCGGCACCCTCACCGTGCTGCCGGTGAAGGTGACCCGCTGGGATCGTGACGCGGCCCGCGGGGGGATGCTGTGCGCCCCGCCGGCGGGGCTGGTGGTGGGTGCCTTCGCGGCGCTGGTCGGCGTCGCGCTGCTCGCCCTGGGCGCGCATCCGCCGCTCGCCGCGGTCGGCTCCGCCGCGGTGCCCGCGGCCCTGACCCGGGGTCTGCATCTCGACGGCCTCGCGGACACGGCCGACGGCCTCGGCAGCGGCAAGCCCGCCGAGGACGCGCTGCGGATCATGAAACAGTCCGACATCGGGCCGTTCGGGGTCATCACGCTGGTCCTCGTGCTGCTCGCGCAGGTGGCCGCGCTGACCCAGGCGTACGACGCCTCCTGGGCCCACGGCGCGCTGGCCGCCGTCGTCTCGGCGACGACGGCCCGGCTCGCGCTCACCCTGGCGGCCCGCGCGGGGGTGCCGCCCGCCCGCCCGGAGGGGCTGGGAGCGGCGGTCGCCGGAGTGGTCCCGGCGACGGGCGCGGCCGTCGCCACCGTGGCGGTCGTGCTCGCGGCCGCGGGGACGGGGGCCCTGCTCGGGCCGTACGACGCCGTCCGCGCGGGCGCCGCGGTCCTCGCCGCGCTCGCCGTCGCGGAACTCCTGCTGCGGCACTGCACCCGGCGCTTCGGCGGCATCACCGGCGACGTGTTCGGCGGGCTCGCGGAGACGGCGGCGACGACCGCGCTCGTGGTGCTGTCGCTGGGGTCCTAGTGCCGCGGCCCTAGCAGGCTCGGCGCCACACCCCCAGGTCGTACTTCTTCAGCATCGAACTCAGCCTGAGCTTCCGGGACTCGGCGCAGAAGCGGCTCGTGGGGAGTTCGTACTCCACGTGGAAGACGGCCTTGCCCGCCTTGACGAAGGGGGTGTTGGCCTCGCACTCGCCGTACTGGGCGCACTGTTCGTTGACCGCGAAGTCGAAGTCGCCGACCAGGTCCGGGATCTGGGCCAGGTCGTTCTTCAGGCCGACCGCCATGCCCCGTTCGTGGGCCAGCCTCGCGATCAGGCGGTTGTAGCGGAGCTGGTCGGCGGCCTTCAGGGGGAAGCCGGTGCGGTTGGCGTAGCCGTCCATGTTGTCGGGCTCGACCGCGTCGAAGCCCTTCTCGCGGCACATGTCCAGGCGGTCCGCCATCAGCGGTTCCAGCACGTCGGTCGCGCGGATGTCGAGCCAGCGCTCGCCCTCCCAGCCGTTGCCGCGCCCCAGCACCGACGTGGGGAACTTCTTCGCGTCGGGCCGCCAGTCCTCCCAGGCGCCTGTGGACAGGTAGCAGATCACCTTGCGGCCCTCGCGGTGCAGGGCGCTGACCGTCGAGCGGGGCTGGTCGAAGCCGTCGATGTCGTAGACGGGCACGTCGACGGAGGTGTCGATCGTCCGGCCGCTCAACTGCCACTGCCAGTCCAGGCCCGGCGTCGGCTGCCAGCGCGTGCCGGGTTTCGCGTCGGGGCCGCCGGTCGTGCAGGCGGCCAGCAGGAGCAGGGGGACCAGCCAGAAAACGCGTCTCACCGAGCGGGCTCCAGAGTGGAAGGCAACGTACCCCAGGGATGATCCCCCATCCCCGGCACCGCGCAGTACAGGTCCACCCCTGGCGCCGCCGCCAGGTCGACGCCGTCCGGGACGCCGTACACCAGGTGGCACAGCCGGACGCCCGTGCCGCCGGGCCAGGGCCGCGGGGGCTGCTCGCGGTACGTCGCCCAGGTGCCCTCGAAGGTGACCAGGACGTCGGCGACGCGGGCGTACGAGGGGTGCGGTGTGGTGCCGTGGTTCAGGACGAGGGTGCCGCGGACGGCGGTGGCGAGCCGCCGGTAGTAGGCGCACTCCTCGGGGCCCGAGGCGACCTGGTCCAGGAAGGCGCCGTCCGTGCCGTACCAGTCGCGGTGGCGCGCGAGATCGCGGGCCACGTCGGCGGGCGGCCGGCGGGCGTAGTCGGTGTCGGCGTACCCCAGCACCCGTACGCCCGCTCCACGCAGCCGCCCGGAGACCTCGGCGAAGGCCTCGTCGGGCCGGTCGCCGGGGCCGCTGGCCGGGTTCAGGACCACCGCGTACAGGCGGGGCGCCGCCGCGATGACCGCCTCCCATTCGGCGGGGCGGACGGACGGGTGCTCGTAGTACGGCAGCAGGAGCGTGCTCATCGGTGGGCCGTCGCCCTTCCCAGCAGGGCGCAGACCAAGGTGGCCTGGGCCGCCGCGGCCGCCGCGTGGACGGACAGGGCCGCCCAGTCGCCCGCGTGGGTCAGCACGGCCAGGGTCTGGGCCAGGGCCGCGGCGCAGCAGACCGCTGTCGCGGTGAGGATGGCGCCGAAGGACTGGAGCAGCAGGCCGGTCCACAGGACCACGCCGAGCAGGAGCAGGGCGGTCAGGCGGGTGGCGGTGACGCCGGGGGCCTGCGGCCACAGGGCGGACATCGCGAGGCTGAGGGCGAGGAGGGCGGCCAGGTAGACGGTCAGGCATGCCGCGACCGTGCGGGTGGTGGCGCGCGAGAAGGCCTTCGGGGTGCTGGTGTTGCGCAGGCCCGCGAGGGCGCTGCTGCGGAAGCGGTGCAGGAGGTACTCGGCCGGTCCCATGCTGAGGGTCAGGGCGACGGCGGCGAGGGGGTCACCGAGGGCGGCGTGGAGGACCAGGACGCCGCTGCCCAGGCCGAAGAGGGCGTACGGGAGGGATGCGGAGAGGCGGGGGCCCATGGTCGTTCGTCGGCTGCGGCCTCGTCGTGGCCGGTCGCGCGGCTCCCCGCGCCCCTCGGGTGCGTCGCCCCTCGGCACGACGTCCCGGAGGGCCAGGACCGCCACCGCCGTCAGGGAGCCCAGCAGCAGGACGACGCTCACCGCGGCCGGCAGGGGGTGGAGCAGGGTCAGGGCCGCGCCCGCCGCCATCGGCGACAGGGCCAGCAGCAGCGCGCGTTCACGGGCGAGGACCAGGAGGACCGTGGAGGCGCCCAGGTACAGGGACTGGCCGGCCGCGAAGGCCGGCCCCGACAGGTCTCCGGGGCTCGCCACGAGCAGGGC
This sequence comes from Streptomyces sp. NPDC020489, assembly GCF_044386545.1. Lineage (NCBI taxonomy): Bacteria > Bacillati > Actinomycetota > Actinomycetes > Kitasatosporales > Streptomycetaceae > Streptomyces > Streptomyces sp. NPDC020489. The sequence continues at coordinate 568,928 of NZ_JBIRUZ010000001.1, read as the reverse complement.
CGCCAGGACCCCGAGCACCGTGCCCGCCGGCGCCCCCAGGAGCAGGCTGCGTCTGGCCGCCGCACGGTCGCCCAGGCCCAGCCAGGAGTACGCGCGGTGGGCGAGGCCCTGGTTCCAGGTCCAGCCGACCAGGGCGCCGGCCAGCAGGGGGATCGTGCCGACCGGGAGGCCGTGGTCCCTGGGGCCGGTCAGCAGGGGGGCGCCCAGGACGTAGGCGAGGCCGGGCAGGGCGAAGACCACGCCGCGCAGGAGGCAGCCCAGCAGGCCCACCTGCCAGGGGTCGTGGAACGGGCCGTCCGGTTCGGGATAGCGGCGCTCGACCCTCTCGTACAGCTCCTCGGCGAGCGCGAAGGAGTTCTTGACGCCGTACCGCTCGCGTATCTGGTCGTCGGACAGGCCGTCGGACTCCAGCAGCGCGGCTATCTCGTCGGGGTGGACGGCGGCGGCCACGAAGTCGTCGAGGCGCTCGGCCAGCGCGTCGACCGGGTCGGGCTGGGCCCAGCTCGGGGTGCGCTGCCGGGGGATGCCGGGCACGGTGTCGGGGCGGGCGCCCGGGGGCAGCCAGACGGAGCCGCTCACCAGCCGGTCCCGTCCGTGGCGACGGCCGCGTACCAGGGGTCGCGCAGTTCCAGGGTCCAGTCGGCGACGGTCTCGACGGTGGGCTCGTACACCTCGGGCAGGCCCGCCAGTTCCTGGTAGATCGTCCGGAAGTTGTCCACCGAGCGGCGCAACGTGAAGCGGTCGATCACCCGCTGGCGTGACAACTCGCCCAGTCTCAGGCGCCGTTCGTCGTCCCTGAGCAGGGTCAGGGCCGCCGCGGCCAGCTTCTCCGGCTCGCGCGGGGGCACCACCAGTCCGGTGTCGCCGACGGCCTCGCGCACTCCCCCGACGTCCGTGGAGACCGTCGTACGGCCGCAGGACATGGCCTCGATGATCGAGAAGGGGAATCCTTCGGAGATCGACGACAGCATGACGACATGGCCGGCCGCGTACGCCCGCCACACCTCGCTGATGCGGCCCTCGAAGGTGAGGCCGTCGGTGACCCCGAGTTCGGCGGCGAGCTTCTCCAGGCGGGTGCGGTACTCCTCGCCGCCGGGCGGGACCGGCCCGAAGAGCCTGAGCCTGGTCTCGGGCAGCTCGGCGCGGACCATGGCGTAGGAACGGATCAACGTCTCCAGGTCCTTGATGGGGTCGACGCGCCCGCACCAGGTCAGGGTGGGGACCTCGGGCTCGGGGCCGGCGTGCGGGAAGGCGGCGGGGTCGACGCCGTTGTAGACCGTGCGGATCTTGTCGCTGTCGGCGCCGCCGCGCTCCTCCCAGCGGCGGTTGTACTGGTTGCAGGGGGTGATCAGGTCGGCCGCGCGGTAGCCCAGGGAGTTCAGCTCGCGGTAGAAGCCGAGCATGAACGCCTTCACCGGCCAGCGCTGGGAGTCGGAGCGATAGCCGAGATAGCGCTCGCGCAGGTAGATGCCGTGCTCGGTGAGGAGGAACGGCACGCCGTCCAACCGGTGGGCGGCGAGGGCCGGGAGGGTGGCGAGGCCGCTGCTCACGGCGTGCGCGACCGAGTCCTCGGGGACGCGGACGCCGAGCGGGCGCAGGGCGTGCTCCAGCAGGTCGGTCGCGGTGAGCGCGTCGTGGACGGTGGGGCGGGCCGCGGCCGTCGGCAGGTGCGGCATCGTCCATATCCACATCAGGGAGCGCAGGGCCGCCTCGGTGCGCAGGGCCGCCGACAGCCGTCCGTCGCGGGCGAGGTGGGCCAGCTCGTCCAGGGCCTCACCGAAGTCGCAGGAGGTCTCGGGGTCCAGGAAGGACAGCAGGAAGCGCTCGTAGGCCTCGATGAAGCGGCGTCTTGCCCTGCCGCGCGGGGCGTGTCCGCGGCCCGGGCACGGGCCCCAGGTGGGCACCGAGGTGTGGCGGTAGACGTTGGGCGGCAGCTCCCACGTCACGGGTTCGCGGCCGCTCCCGGTGAGCGACAGGATGTGGAAGTCGACCTCCGGCATGCCCTTGACGAGCTGGTCGCACCAGGTGCTGACGCCGCCGTGGACATGTGGATAGGTGCCTTCGGTGAGCATGGTGACGTGTCGGCCCGTACGCATGGGCGTGCGGTTCCCCCCTGTTCGCGGAATGTGTGGGGGGAACTGCGCGAGGGTGGCCGACCGCGGGTGCGTCGTGGCGTGTCGCGCAGTTCCCCGCGCCCCTGAGAAGAGGGGCGCTGCTGCTCTACGGCAGCTTCAGAGTGACCGCGCTCTGCAGCGCCTCCGGCGTGGTCCAGGCCGAGCGCCTGCCCGCGTACGGGGTTCCGAACGCGTTGGTGCCGAGCAGGAGTTGCTTCCTCGTGCCCTCCGGAACCGTGACCGGGATCTGGGTCCCGCCCGGTGCCGTGATCGTCACCGTCGTGCCGATCCGGTACGCCGTCACCTTGCCGGAGGCCACGGCGGCCTGCCAGGCGGCGCGGCGCTGGAGCTCGGTGCCGACCGCGGTCTGCGACAGGTTCTGGACCGGGGTGTTGTCGGCGAACAGCGCCCGGTAGTCGGTGAGGACCTTGGTCATGACCGGGTACAGGGTCCGGTCCTCGGCCAGGTTCGACTGGTGGGCGTAGTGCGGGCGCGGGTCGTTGGCGATGGCGTGGCCGAGCGCGGTGCGGGCCTCCAGCGGGACGATGTAGGAGCGGTAGCCGGTGGCCGGGTCGAGCGGCTCGGGCAGGCAGGTGGAGGACGGGTTGTTCTCGCAGACGCCGCTGCCGCCGTCGGCCTTGGACGTGTAGATCCAGTTGTACTCGTCGGCCATCTCGGCGTCGGTGCCCACGTTGTAGTACACGTTCATCGGGTAGCGCGGCACGGTCCTGGTGCTGCCGATGGAACGCTGGTCCGGCTCACGGGAGTTGTCGGAGGCGGTCCATTTGATGGCGTTGTCGGCGAGGGCGCCGGCGAGGTTGGGGTTGTCGGCCGGCTGCTGCGGCAGGGTCTTCAGGCCCGAGTGCTCGCCGGTGACCAGCTCACCGCGGGTCATCGGAAGGCCCTTGGCGGCACCCCAGTTGTAGTTGTCGCGGATCTCCGCGGAGATGTCGGCCCGGCTCATGTACCGGGTCGAGCCGTCGGCGTTCTTCGCGCAGCTCCACGGCACCGTGGCGGTGTCCTGGACACAGCCGAGGAACTGGTGCGTGTAGGTGTGGTTGATCCAGCGGTACTTGGCCTTGTCGGCGAGCAGTTGGGCGGCGAGGGCGTCCGTGCCGCCGTTCTCGGTCTTCCACTGCTCGCCCGAGCCCGCGTTGTAGACCATGTCGAGCGTGAAGCCCTGTTCCTGCTGCCACTGGGCGGCGTAGGCCGCGTCGGCGGCGGTCATCCGGATCGGGGTGGTCCCCTCGCCGTCGCCGCCCGCGCAGTCGAAGTCGCCCGGGGTGCAGTTGCGTGCGGTGTCCCAGCGGCTGTCGGGGGCGAAGACGTCGTCGACGTGGACGGCGAAGTAGTTGCGGGCCTGCCCGAGGTGGACGCCCTGGGTGAGCCACTCGACGATGCCGCGCGCCAGCACCCGGAACTGCTGCTGGTACTGGTTGTAGGCGAAGGTCACCACCAGCTCGCGGCGCCCGTCGTGGGCGTACTCGCCGATCAGGCTGCCGCGGCCCGCGGCGCCGGGCACGGCCGTGTCGACGTAGCTGGTGAAGCCGCTGCCGGGGGTCGCGACGTAGCCGTAACTCTCCATCACGGAGGGGGAGTTGTCCTCGAAGGCGAGGGCGCCGTCGAGATAGCCGAAGAATCCCGACTTCCCCGCGGCGGTGACGTCCGCCTCCTGCCCGTCCAGCGAGCCGGAGTAGCTGCTGTACTCCAGGCCGACCCCCGGGTGGGCCCAGGTGTAGGCGTCGACCTGCGGGATGCCGTAGGTCTTCTCGTAGGCCTCCAGCGCGGTCTGCTCGGCCGAACCGGCGCCGAACGGGGCCTCGTTGGGCAGCACCACGCCCTGGTACCGCGCCCGGGGCGTGCCGTTGACGGTGTCGCTGAGGAACGTCGCCGTGATGGTCGGGCGGTTCGCGTCGTTCAGGTCGACCGTGGTGTACGGGACGCCCGTGCTCCGCAGCTGGGCGGTGATGGCCTGGACCGGACTGTCGCCGTTGTCCACGACCAGAACCTTGAGATCGACGCGGGGCGTCGTGGCGGCCGCCGCGCTTGGTGCTCCGAGCCCCAACGCCACCAGTCCGGCGGCTGTCAGGGCAGCGGTCGCGCCCCTCCATCTGTGCGCACTCTGCGCCATTATGTGTGTCCTCCCCCAGAAGATCCCCTTGGGGCAAACCCGAGGAGGATCAGTGGAAATCATGCAAAGCGGCGAGCGAGACGCCCGCCGGAACACGACGAGTGTGACTGAGGTCACCGGGAGTGAGGATCGAGAAGTGGCCATGACGCCACTCACAGGTGAACGTCCGTAGGAATGAGCGAACCAGCCACACGCGCGTAGGCTCGTGCCGGGTGTTCATCGACGGGGTGAAGGCCCCGGTCGATGCCGCCCCGGCACACAGATCCCGGGTCGGCCGTCGGGCCCGGTCGACCCACCCGCACCGCCAACTGAACTTCACATCGGAAGCGAGAATTCACCACCGTGACTGCTCTCACTCTCAGCACCTCCGCGGCGCCCGGCCTGCGGGCCGACGCGATCGTGATCGGTGTCGCCAAGGGCACGGCGTCCAAGGCCGGGGCCCTGGTCGTCGCACCCGGCGCCGAGGCCGTGGACAAGGCCTACGACGGCAAGCTCGCCGGCGTCCTGGAGACCCTGGGTGCCGCCGGCGCGGAGGGCGAGGTGACGAAGCTGCCGGCGCCGTCCGGCTTCAAGACCCCGCTCGTGCTGGCGGTGGGGCTCGGCCCGGAGCCCGAGAAGGACTCCGCCTTCGACTCCGAGGCCCTGCGCCGCGCCGCCGGTGCCGCCGCCCGCGCCCTGACCGGCGCCAAGAAGGCCGCCTTCGCCCTGCCCCTGGCCGACGCCGCGGACGCCGGGGCGGTCGCCGAGGGCGCCCTGCTCGGCGCGTACTCCTTCGACGCGTACAAGGGGACCGCCGGCACCAAGGGCGACGCGAAGAACGGCAAGGCGCCGCTCGCCGAGGTCGTCCTGCTCGGCGGCAAGCCCCGCGACAAGGCGTACAAGGCGGCCGTCGAGCGCGCCCTGACGGTCGCCGAGGAGCTCAACCGGGCCCGTGACCTCGTCAACACCCCGCCGAACGACCTGTACCCGGAGGCCTTCGCGGCCGTCGCGCAGGCCGCGGCCAAGGAGCACGGCATCAAGGTGCAGGTGCTCGACGAGAAGGCGCTCCTCAAGGGCGGCTACGGCGGCATCCTCGGCGTCGGCGGCGGCTCGGCGACGCCGCCGCGGCTGGTGAAGCTGTCGTACACCTCCTCCAAGGCCAAGAAGCACCTCGCGTTCGTCGGCAAGGGCATCACGTACGACTCGGGCGGCATCTCGCTGAAGCCGGCCGGCCACAACGAGACGATGAAGTGCGACATGAGCGGCGCGGCCGCGGTGTTCGCGGCGGTCGTCGCCGCCGCCCGGCTCGGGCTCGAGGTCAACGTCACCGGCTGGCTGGCGCTGGCCGAGAACATGCCGTCGGGCTCCGCCGTGCGCCCGGGTGACGTGCTGCGGATGTACAGCGGCAAGACGGTCGAGGTGCTCAACACCGACGCCGAGGGCCGGCTGGTGCTCGCGGACGCGCTGTGGGCGGCCTCGGCGGAGAAGCCGGACGCGATCGTGGACGTCGCGACCCTCACCGGCGCGATGATGCTGGCGCTGGGCAACCGGACGTTCGGGATCATGGCGAACGACGACGCGTTCCGTTCCGCGGTCCACGAGGCCGCCGAGGAGGTGGGTGAGCCGGCGTGGCCGATGCCGCTGCCGGAGCACCTGCGCAAGGGCATGGAGTCCCCCACGGCGGACATCGCGAACATGGGCGAGCGCATGGGCGGAGGTCTGGTGGCCGGGCTCTTCCTGCGCGAGTTCGTGGGCGAGGGGATCACCTGGGCGCACCTCGACATCGCCGGACCGGCCTTCAACGAGGGTGGGCCGTTCGGGTACACGCCCAAGGGAGGCACGGGTACCGCTGTACGCACGCTCGTGCGGCTGGCGGAGCTGACCGCCGCGGGTGACCTGGGGTGATGTTCGCCTAAGAGCTCGGTGCCTTCGGGGAGCGGGCGACTGCGGGACCGTCGTGGCTGGTCGCGCAGTTCCCCGCGCCCCTGCGTGTCTCACCGCGACCCCCGCTCAAAGTGAGGTCCTCACAGGTGAGCGTGTGGTGTCTCACACCCCGGCCCGGCGTCTCGTTCTCCTCGGACAAGTGCGAAGATGGGGCTCGGCAGGACAGGGCCCCCACCACAGGGCCGAAGAAAGAGCGGCCGGACCCAGCCGCCGCCCGGTCACTGGAGACCGGCGTACGGCGCACATGCATGGAGGACGTGACGTGGCGAACGACGCCAGCACCGTTTTCGACCTAGTGATCCTCGGCGGTGGTAGTGGCGGTTACGCCGCGGCCCTGCGCGGGGCGCAGCTGGGGCTTGACGTCGCCCTGATCGAGAAGGACAAGGTCGGCGGTACCTGCCTGCACCGGGGATGCATCCCCACCAAGGCCCTGCTGCACGCGGGCGAGATCGCCGACCAGGCCCGCGAGAGCGAGCAGTTCGGTGTGAAGGCCACCTTCGAGGGCATCGACATCGCCGGGGTCCACAAGTACAAGGACGGCGTGATCGCCGGTCTGTACAAGGGCCTCCAGGGGCTCGTCGCCTCCCGGAAGGTCCACTACATCGAGGGTGAGGGCCGGCTGTCGTCGCCCACCTCCGTCGATGTCAACGGCCAGCGCATCCAGGGCCGTCACGTCCTGCTGGCGACCGGCTCCGTGCCGAAGTCGCTGCCGGGCCTGGAGATCGACGGCAACCGGATCATCTCCTCGGACCACGCCCTCGTCCTGGACCGCGTGCCCAAGTCCGCGATCATCCTCGGCGGCGGTGTCATCGGCGTCGAGTTCGCCTCGGCGTGGAAGTCCTTCGGCACCGAGGTCACGATCGTCGAGGGCCTGAAGCACCTGGTGCCGGTCGAGGACGAGAACTCCTCCAAGCTCCTGGAGCGCGCGTTCCGCAAGCGCGGGATCAAGTTCAACCTCGGCACCTTCTTCGAGAAGGCCGAGTACACCCAGGACGGCGTCAAGGTCACCCTCGCCGACGGCAAGGAGTTCGAGGCCGAGGTCCTGCTGGTGGCCATCGGCCGCGGCCCGGTCTCCGCCGGTCTCGGGTACGAGGAGCAGGGCGTCGCGATGGACCGCGGCTACGTCCTGGTCGACGAGTACATGCGGACGAACGTCCCCACCATCTCCGCCGTCGGCGACCTGGTCCCGACGCTCCAGCTCGCGCACGTCGGCTTCGCCGAGGGCATCCTGGTGGCGGAGCGTCTGGCCGGTCTCAAGACCGTCCCGATCGACTACGACGGTGTCCCCCGTGTGACCTACTGCCACCCGGAGGTCGCCTCCGTCGGTATCACCGAGGCCAAGGCCAAGGAGATCTACGGTGCGGACAAGGTCGTCGCTCTGAAGTACAACCTGGCGGGCAACGGCAAGAGCAAGATCCTGAACACCGCGGGCGAGATCAAGCTCGTCCAGGTCAAGGACGGTGCCGTGGTCGGCGTCCACATGGTCGGCGACCGCATGGGCGAGCAGGTCGGCGAGGCCCAGCTGATCTACAACTGGGAAGCGCTGCCGGCCGAGGTCGCCCAGCTCATCCACGCCCACCCGACGCAGAACGAGGCGCTCGGCGAGGCCCACCTGGCCCTGGCGGGCAAGCCGCTGCACGCGCACGACTGACCCTCGGTCGACCACCCGCGAAGCGACGACACAGACTTCCGCAATTCGTAAGGAGCAACCGAAACCATGGCGGTTTCCGTAACCCTTCCGGCGCTCGGCGAGAGCGTCACCGAGGGCACTGTCACCCGCTGGCTGAAGGCCGAGGGTGAGCGAGTAGAGGCCGACGAGCCGCTGCTCGAGGTGTCGACCGACAAGGTCGACACCGAGATCCCCTCCCCCGCCGCCGGTGTGCTGGCGTCCATCAAGGTCGCCGAGGACGAGACGGTCGAGGTCGGCGCCGAGCTGGCCGTCATCGACGACGGCTCGGGCGCGCCCGCCGCCGACCCGGCCCCGGCCGCCGAGCCCGAGCCCGAGCCCGCCGCGGCTCCGGAGCCGGCCGCTGCCGCGCCGTCCACCGAGCAGGCCGCCCCGGCGCCCGCTCCCACCGCCGAGGCCGCCTCCGGCGGCGGCTCCGCCGAGGGCACGGACGTCGTCCTGCCCGCGCTCGGCGAGTCCGTCACCGAGGGCACCGTCACCCGCTGGCTGAAGTCGGTCGGCGACTCCGTCGAGGCCGACGAGCCGCTGCTCGAGGTCTCCACGGACAAGGTCGACACCGAGATCCCGGCGCCCACCTCCGGTGTGCTGCTGGAGATCACGGTCGGCGAGGACGAGACCGCCGAGGTCGGCGCCAAGCTGGCCGTCATCGGCGCCCCGGGTGCGGCTCCGGCCGCTGCCCCGGCCCCCGCCGCCCCGGCCCCGGCCGCCGAGGCCCCCGCCCCGGCTCCGGCGCCCGCCCCCGCGGCGCCCGCGCCGACCCCGGCCCCGCAGGCGCCCTCGGCTCCGGCCCCGCAGCAGCAGACGGCTCCGGCGCCCGACCCGGCGCCCGCCGCTCCGGCCCCGGCCCCGGCGCCCGCTCCGGCCGCCGCCGCCCCGGCTCCGGCCCCGGCCGCGACCTCCGGTGACGACGGCGCCTACGTCACCCCCCTGGTGCGCAAGCTCGCCGCCGAGCACGGTGTCGACCTGGCCGCCGTCAAGGGCACCGGTGTGGGTGGCCGTATCCGCAAGCAGGACGTCGTCGCCGCCGCCGAGGCCGCGAAGACCGCCGCCGCTCCGGCCCCCGCCGCCGCGGCCGCCCCCGCCGCGAAGAAGGCGCCGAGCCTGGAGGCCTCCCCCCTCCGTGGCCAGACCGTCAAGATGCCGCGCATCCGCAAGGTCATCGGCGACAACATGGTCAAGGCGCTGCACGAGCAGGCGCAGCTGTCCTCGGTCGTCGAGGTCGACGTCACGCGTCTGATGAAGCTGCGTGCCCGGGCCAAGGACGCTTTCGCGGCCCGTGAGGGCGTCAAGCTCTCCCCGATGCCGTTCTTCGTCAAGGCGGCGGCCCAGGCGCTGAAGGCGCACGCGCCGATCAACGCCAGGATCAACGAGGGCGAAGGCACGATCACCTACTTCGACACCGAGAGCATCGGTATCGCGGTGGACTCCGAGAAGGGCCTGATGACCCCGGTCATCAAGCACGCGGGCGACCTCAACCTCGCCGGCATCGCCAAGGCCACGGCGGAGCTCGCGGGCAAGGTCCGCGCGAACAAGATCACGCCCGACGAGCTGTCCGGCGCGACCTTCACCATCTCCAACACCGGTTCGCGCGGCGCGCTCTTCGACACGATCATCGTGCCGCCGGGCCAGGTCGCGATCCTCGGCATCGGTGCCACGGTCAAGCGTCCGGCCGTCATCGAGACCGAGGACGGCCCGGTCATCGGCGTCCGCGACATGACGTACCTGACCCTGTCCTACGACCACCGTCTGGTGGACGGCGCCGACGCGGCCCGTTACCTGACCGCGGTCAAGGCGATCCTGGAGGCGGGCGAGTTCGAGGTCGAGCTCGGCCTCTGACCGTCCTGCGCACAGGCTGTACGGCGCCCCGTCCGGAACCTCTCCGGACGGGGCGTCGCCGTTGCGGCGGGGCCGGCCGCCGGACCACGGAGCTGTATCGTCCGGTTCCGCCGCGCGCTCCACGGCGCGACCAGGCCGGACGTGTAAGCCTCGTCTCACCTGCGCATAAGCACCCTCACCCGCCCCACCCGCGGAGCGAACCGGCCTTATTGTCTAAGCGTCAAAGCCCTCCCTAAGGAGCACTCATGACCGCGCCCGTCGTCCACTCGCTGCGCGAACAGATCCGCGAGCACATCGTGGAGGGGATCGTGAGCGGGCGCTGGAAGCCGGGCGAGCGCATCGTCGAGCGGCGGATCGCGACCGAGCTGGAGGTCAGCCAGACGCCGGTGCGGGAGGCGCTGCGCGAGCTGGAGTCGCTGCGGCTGATCGAGTCGGCGCCCAACAAGGGCGTACGGGTGCGGAATCTGACCGCGGCCGACCTGGAGGAGAGCTACCCGGTCAGGGCCGGTCTGGAGGCCATCGCGGCGGAGCTGGCGGCGGAGCGGCTGGCGGCGGACTGCTCGGCCCTGGAGCCGCATGTCGCCGCGCTCTACGAGGCCGACCGTGCCTCCGACGGCACCGGCCAGGTGCGGCACACCGTGGGGTTCCACCGGGAGATGGTCCGCGCCGCCGGGAACTCCGTCCTGCTGCACACCTGGGAGGGGCTCGGCATCGAGGTGTTCACGGCCCTGTCGATCCGCTGGCTGGGGACGGTGCAGCAGTCCTACGCGGAGGAGCACGAGGAGCTGGTGCAGGCCTTCCGGCGCCGGGATCCGCGTATCGCCGAACTCGTCAAGGCGCACGTCCTGGGCTGCGCCCCGCGCCACGAACCCTGAGCGCGACCCCGCTCATACGTACCCCTCGGGCGTATCCCCACCTGCGGAAACCACCGGAAACGACGGCACCCGGTGTCTCCTGGCGAGGCACCCCGTGCCTACTTTCTCGAAATCAAGAGGTTTTGCCCCGCAACCCTTTGATCGATCATCGATCAGGGAGTTACAGTCGCCGACGGGCCTCCACCGAGGCCCCAGCCCTGTCCTGCCAAAGACCTAGGGCGACCCCGAACCCTTACCGATGAGGGAACCCCCTTCGACTGAGGAAGGCGGCGACATGACCGACCCCAACGCCATCCAGCCGAGCGAGCTCGACCAGCTCCCGGACCGCGACCCCGAGGAGACCGCCGAGTGGCAGGCCTCCCTGGACGCGGTCGCGAAGGCTGCCGGCCCGCACCGTGCCGCGTACCTGATGCGCCGCACGCTGGAGAGGGCGGAGGCGGGCGGCATCGCGCTGCCGAAGCTGCTCGAGACCGACTACGTCAACACCATCCCCACCGCCGCCGAGCCGTCCGCGCCCGGCGACGAGGAGATGGAGCGGAAGATCACCGCGTGGAACCGCTGGAACGCGGCCGCGATGGTCACCCGTGGCTCCAAGTACGGCGTCGGCGGCCACATCGCCACCTTCGCCTCCGCGGCCTGGCTCTACGAGACCGGCTTCAACCACTTCTTCAAGGGCAAGGAGGCGGACGGCTCGGGTGACCAGCTCTACATCCAGGGCCACGCCTCCCCCGGCATCTACGCCCGCGCCTTCCTCGACGGCCGGCTGAACGAGGACCACCTCGACAACTTCCGCCGCGAGGCGGGGGGCAACGGACTGCCGTCGTACCCGCACCCGCGCCGGCTGCCCTGGCTGTGGGAGTTCCCGACCGTCTCCATGGGTCTCGGTCCGCTCTCCGCCATCTACCAGGCGCGCTTCAACCGGTACCTGACCAACCGCGGCATCAAGGACGTCTCCGCCTCCCACGTGTGGGCCTTCCTCGGCGACGGCGAGATGGACGAGCCCGAGTCGACCGCGGCACTCGCGCTCGCCTCCCGCGAGGGCCTGGACAACCTGACCTTCGTCATCAACTGCAACCTGCAGCGCCTCGACGGTCCGGTCCGCGCCAACTTCAAGATCGTGCAGGAGCTGGAGGCCCAGTTCCGCGGCGCCGGCTGGAACGTCGTCAAGACGCTGTGGGGCACCGCCTGGGACGAGCTGTTCCAGCTCGACACCACGGGCGCGCTGGTGCGACGGCTGCGCGAGGTACCGGACGCGCAGGTCCAGACGTACCAGACGCGGGGCGCCGCCTACATCCGCGAGGACTTCTTCGGCAAGGACCCGGCGCTCGCCGAGATGGCGAAGCTGCTGAGCGACGACAAGATCCTCGAGTGCTTCCACCTCTCCCGCGGTGGCCACGAGGCGCGCAAGGTCTACGCCGCCTACAAGGCCGCCGTCGAGTTCAAGGGCGCGCCCACGGTCATCCTGGCCCAGACGGTCAAGGGCCACACCCTCGGCGAGGGCTTCGCGTCGAAGAACGCCAACCACCAGATGAAGAAGCTGTCGGTGGACGAGTTCAAGGCGATGCGTGATCTTCTCGAACTGCCCATCAAGGACAGCGACTTCGTCGACGGGGTCGTGCCCTACGGCCACCCCGGCGCCGACTCCCCCGAGGTGCGCTACCTCCAGGAGCGCCGCGCCGCCCTCGGTGGTCCCGCCCCGGCCCGCCGGGTGCACCCGGTGGCCCCGCTGCCGGCCCCCGCCGAGAAGGCCTTCGCCTCCTTCGACAAGGGCTCCGGCTCGCAGAACGTGGCCACCACCATGGCCTTCGTCCGCCTGATCAAGGACCTGGTCCGCGACAAGGAGACGGGCCGGCGCTGGGTGCCGATCGTGCCCGACGAGGCCCGCACCTTCGGCATGGAGAGCCTCTTCCCGTCCCTGGGCATCTACTCCCCCAAGGGCCAGACGTACGAGCCGGTCGACCGTGACCAGCTGATGTACTACAAGGAGGCCACGAACGGCCAGATCCTCAACGAGGGGATCACCGAGGCCGGTTCGATGGCCGACTTCATCGCCGCGTCCACCGCGTACTCCACGCACGGTGAGGCGATGATCCCGTTCTACATCTTCTACTCGATGTTCGGCTGGCAGCGCACGGCCGACCAGATGTGGCAGCTCGGCGACCAGCTGGGCCGCGGCTTCCTCATCGGCGCCACGGCCGGCCGCACCACGCTCACGGGCGAGGGCCTCCAGCACGCCGACGGCCACTCCCCGGTCATCGCGGCGACCAACCCGGCGGCGCTGACCTACGACCCGGCGTTCGCCTACGAGGTCGCGGCCATCGTCAAGGACGGTCTGCGCCGGATGTACGGCGAGGCGGCCCCCGGCGAGGACCCGAACGTCTTCTACTACCTCACGGTCTACAACGAGCCCCTGCCGCAGCCGGCGAAGCCCACGGGCCTCGGCATCGACGAGGGCATCGTCAAGGGCCTGTACCGCTTCAACACGGCGGAGTCGGCTGGCCTGGACGTGGCCGCCGCCAACGCCCCGCGCATCCAGCTGCTGGGCTCCGGCACCGCGATCCACTGGGTCCTCCAGGCGCAGAAGCTGCTCGCCGAGGAGTGGGGTGTGGCCGCCGACGTGTGGTCCGCGACCTCCTGGACCGAGCTGCGCCGCGACGCGCTGGAGGCCGACGCGGCCCTGCTGCGCGGCGAGGAGCGGATGCCGTACGTCCGTCAGGCGCTGCACGGCGCCGACGGCCCGGTGCTGGCGGTCTCCGACTACATGCGCCAGGTCCCGGACCAGATCGCGCAGTGGGTCGAGCAGGACTACTCGTCGCTGGGCGCGGACGGCTTCGGTCTCTCCGACACCCGCGAGGGCGCCCGCCGCCACTTCGGCGTCGACGCCGAGTCGGTCGTGGTCGCGGCGCTCGCCCAGCTGGCACGGCGCGGCGAGGTCAAGGCGACGGCCGTGAAGGAAGCGCGGGAGCGGTACGGGTTGTAGTTCCGCCACGGATGCGTGAGTTCCCCGCGCCCCTGACAGCAGGTAGGCCCAGGCACGCCTGTCTTTCAGGGGCGCGGGGAACTGCGCGACCAGCCCCCACCGGCCCGCACCCGAAAACGCACCCGAAAACGCCCCCGACTCCGCCCACCCCGCGGAGCGCCCCGCATCATGGGCTGTATGCGTGCCGCCCGCCTCATCAAGATGGTTCTGCTGCTCCAGTCCCGGCCCTCCATGACCGCCGCCGAGCTGGCGAGCGAGCTGGAGGTGTCCGAGCGGACGATCACCCGGGACGCCCAGGCGCTGTCGGAGGCGGGCGTCCCGGTCTACGCGGACCGGGGGCGGGCCGGCGGTTACCGGCTGATCGGCGGGTACCGGACCCGGCTCACGGGGCTGGCCCGGGGCGAGGCGGAGGCGCTGTTCCTGAGCGGGGTGCCGGGGGCCCTGCGCGAGATGGGCCTGGAGGACGCCGCCTCGGCCGCCCGGCTGAAGGTGTCCGCGGCACTGCTCCCCTCGCTGCGGGACGCCCCGAGGACGGCTGCCCAGCGCTTCCACCTGGACGCCCCGAACTGGTGGAGCGAGCCGAAGACGCCCGAGCTGCTGCCTGCGGTCGCCGACGCGGTGTGGGACGACCGGCGGGTCACCGCCCGGTACCGCAAGGGCGCGGCGGAGGTCGAGCGGGAGCTGGAGCCGTACGGGCTCGTGCTGAAGGCCGGGGTGTGGTACCTGTGCGCACGGGTGGCCGAGCCGGGCGCGTTCCGGGTCTACCGCGTGGACCGGTTCACGACCGTGACGCCCTCGGCGGACCGGTTCTCCCGCGACGAGGCCTTCGAGCTGCCGGCCTTCTGGGAGGAGCAGGCGGAGCGGTTCGCGCGGTCGATCCTGCGGGCCGAGGTCGTCGTACGGCTGTCCCCGGAGGGGGCGCGGCGGCTGCCGTACGTCCTCGCCGACCGGGGCTCCGCCACCCAGGCGCTGGAGCGGGCCGGGGCAGCGGACGAGGACGGCTGGGTGAGGGTGACGGTCGCCGTGGAGTCGGAGGAGGTCGCCCGTACCCAGTTGCTGTCGCTGGGGCCGGAGGTGGAGGTGCTGGCCCCGGCGGGGCTGCGGGCGCTGTTCGCCGCGGACGCGAGACGTCTGGCCGCTCTGTACGGGACATAACAATCCTCCGCACTCCACGTGCGCCTCACCCGTTCAGGGCCGATGCTGGACCCGTGATGGACGAGACGGAGTTCTGGGAGCTGGTGGACGCCACCCGCGAGGCCGCCGAGGGCGACCCCGAGGAGCAGGCCGACCTGCTCGTCGACCGGCTCCTGCAACTGGACCCCGACATGGTCCTGGACTTCGCCCGTCACTTCGAGGCCCGCTACAACCGCGCGTACACCTGGGACCTGTGGGGCGCGGCCCGGGTGCTGCTCGACGGGGCCGGTGACGACACCTTCGACTTCTTCCGCTGCTGGCTGATCGGCCAGGGCCGCGAGGTCTACGAGGGCGCCGTGCACCACCCGGACGCGCTGGCCGACCTGCTCGACGACTTCGACGAGGAGATCGACGGCGACGGCGAGGAGCTCGGTTACGTCGCGGACGAGGCGTACGAGCAGCTCACCGGTGTCGTCGCACCGGACCTCGGCATCCCGCCGGCGCCCCCGGAGCCGGCGGGCGCGCCGCTGGACCTGGAGAACGAGCGGCTGCTGGCGGAGCGGTACCCCAAACTGTGGGAGCGGTTCAGGGGCTGACGTCTACCTCAGGGGGAACCATGGCTCGCATCCCGTACCCGGAACGTCCCGCCGACGGCGTCGCGAAGTTACCGGTGCCGCTGAACGCCTTCCGCATGCTCTCCCACGCCCCGCCGCTCACGGACACGGCGATCGACATGGGCCTCGCCGTGCTGCTGGAGTCGACGCTGCCGGTGCGGCTGCGAGAGTTGCTGATCATGGCGGTGGCCGCCGGCACGGACTGCGCGTACGAGGCCGTGCAGCACCGGCCGATCGCGCTCAACTCGGGCGTGACGGAAGGCCAGTTGGCGGCCGTCGCCGAACTGCGCGCCCATGGGCCGGAGTTCGACGCGGCGGAATCGGCGGCCCTCGCGGCGGCCTTCGACCTCGTCTCCCGGCACACCCTGTCCGAGGACGTCCTGGCGGCGCTCCGGGCCCACCACACCGACCGGCAGGTCGTCGAGATCGTCACGACGGTCGGCTACTACGTCATGCTGGCGGGCGTCATGAACGGGCTCGGGGTCGACCTCGATCCGTCCGGCGAGCGGTTCCTCGGGCTGACGGGCGACGGTCCCGGCTGAAGCCTCAGGCGGCGGACGCCCGCCTGCGGGCGGGGTCCGCCGGGAGGTACGCCTGCGTCTGGTCGGCCTTCAGCACCATGTGGTGCATCGGGGCCGCGTTGGCCTGGTCCAGGGCGGACGCCGTGACCGCGGCCGGACCGAGGACCACGGCCACGGCCGCGGTCAGGGCCGCCCAGGGGCCGCGGGCCGTCCTGGCCGTCCTCGCGTCGGAGTGCCTGCTGTTCATCTTCCCCACCTCCGGTCGATGTGTACGGCTCGACGCTAGGGCCGCCGCCTCGGGGTCATCCGTGAGCCGGCTGCGAGAAGTCTGTGAACCGGGGACCACCTCCGGGCGACGGCGGTGACCGAGGTCACGGGGCGGGTCCGGAACGTTCACCTCCGCACCCTTGACCGGCGGCGTGATCCCGGGCGTACCGTGGCCGCTCCCGCCGGTGTGCGGCCCTGAACAGGAGCGCCCTGCCCATGACCAGCCCGTCCGTGCGGGAGATCACGCGCGAGGAACACCTCGCCCACCTCAGGCTGCACCCCGACACGAGCCACCTCCAGATCCCCGAGTGGGCCGGCGTGAAGCCGGACTGGCTGGCGGAGAGCGTCGGCTGGTTCGAGGGCGGGGCGATGGTGACGGCGGCGCTGGTGCTGTACCGGCCGCTGCCCGGCACCCGGCGCTTCCTGGCCTACCTGCCGGACGGGCCCGGCATCGACTGGCGGGACCCGCGCCTGGAGCGCCTGCTGGACCCGCTCGTCGCCCATCTGGAGGCGCGCGGCGCGTTCTCGGTGCGGATCGGTCCGCCGGTCGTCGTGCGCCAGTGGGACCCGGCGACGGTCGCGGCGGGGATCGCCGACCCCGCCGTACGCCATCTGCGCGACCTGCCCGCGGCGGCCATCGACGGGTACGCGCTGGACGCGGCCGAGCGGCTGGGGCGGCTCGGGTGGCGGCGGTGCGAGGAGGGCGGGGAGCACGGCTTCGGTCTCGGCCAGCCGCGGTACGGCTGCCTCGTCCCGCTGGCGGGGCGCACCGCGGACGATCTGCGCGCCGGCCTCGCCGGGCACTGGGAGCGGTCGCTGCGCACGGCCGAGGGGGCCGGGGTGCGGGTCTCCTGGGGCACGGCGGCGGACCTGCCCGACTTCTACCGGCTGTACGCCGCGACCGCCGCGCGCGACGGCTTCCGGGCCCGCCCGCCGGACTACTTCCGCCGCCTGTGGCAGGCCCTGAACGCCGAGGACGACGACCGGGTGCGGCTGTATCTGGCCGAGCACCAGGGCGAGGTGCTCTCCGCCGCGCTCATGATCAACGTCGGCTCGTGCTCCTGGCACTCCTACGCCGCGTCCGGGCGGCAGGGGCGTCAGCTGCGGCCCAGCAGTGCCCTGGTGTGGCGGATGATGAACGACGCGCGGTCCGCGGGTGTGGAGACGTACGACCTGCGGTCCGTCACGCCCGCCCTCGACCAGGACCGGCTGCTGGGGCGGCTGCGCTTCAAGACGGGCGCGGGGGGCCGTGCCGTGGAGTACCTCGGCGAGTGGGAGCGGCCCGTGGGCAGCCAGGGGAAGGTGCTCCAGCGGGCCGTGCGGGCGTATCTCGGGCGGCGGGGAGTCAGCCGGTGACGACCGTCATGGCGTAGGCCCCCGTCCAGGGGGTCGGAGCGCGGTCGCCGTCAGGGGGGTGCCGGGAGCCTGCCCTGGAGGCGCGCCGCGGTCTGTCTGATCTCCGGGAGGCGGGCGGTGAGGGCGGCGCCGGGGCAGCTGGTCATGTAGCCCTCGGCGTGCCCCGCCACGGCGGGCAGGGTCGCGGTGGTGCCGGCGGCGTAGCGGCTCAGGCCGTTGCTGGAGGTCAGTCGCACGCGTGCGCGCGGGTCGATGTCCGCGAGGCCCAGCTTCCAGGCCGCCAGCGCCGCTATCGCGTCCGTCATCGCCCGGGGTACGGAGACGCCCGCGGTGAAGGTGCCCAGGGCCGCGACGCCGGTCGTGCGGTGGTTGAAGCCCTGGGTGTGGGCGCCGGTGACGGGGCGGTCGGTACCGCCCGCGCGCCCCTCGTAGATCGTGCCGCAGCGGTCGACGAGGAAGTTGTAGCCGATGTCGTCCCAGTGCCGGGCGCCGGTCTGGCCCGCGGCGAGGTAGCGGATGATGCGGGGCGCCTCGGCGCAGTCGTAGCCGTTGGGCGAGTCGGTGTGGTGGACGAAGACGGCGACGACCTTGTCGTCGTAGCGGGCCGGGGGCGGGGTGAGCGCGGCGGTGCTCGCCTCGCCGGTGGCGGCCGCCCAGACCGACCTCGGCACGATCGGCGGCCTCGCCGCGTGGTGCGCGCCCGCGGGACGGGCCGCCAGGCGGTGCGCGGCCCCGGCCGCGCGTTCGACGCCGTGTGCGCAGAGCACGAGCGCCGCGACGGCCGTCAGCCCGGGCAGACAGGCGAGCACGCGCAGCGCGCGGGGGGATATCCGCGAGGGCCCGGCCGGTGCGCGCAGGGGCGCGCGGACCGGCCGCCGCCGTCGCATCCCGCGGGCTCGTCGGACACGCATGGTCCCACTGTCTGCCGGATCCGCCGCGCCCGCGATGTGTGGTGTGCCACCCGGTGGAACCATCGTCCCGGTCCGGGGCGTTTCTCCGGATGCGACGCACACCCGCACGCACGCGTGGCCGGTTCCGGGCACCCCGCGCGGGTATGTGTGATCACCGGGCTCGTCCCGCCCGTACTAAGGGGTCCGAGAGAAAGGCGGCTCCGTGGACCTGCTCGACATCCTGCTGGTGCTGGCGATCCTGGCCTACGCGGCCTCCGGCTACCGGCGCGGCCTCGTGGCCGGCTGTGTCTCGCTCGCCGGGTTCGTGGGCGGCGCGGTCGTCGGCGTGTGGGTACTGCCGTGGATCATGGACCTGGTCACGCCGGGCAGCACCACGGCGACGATCACCGCGGTGCTCACGGTGCTGCTCCCGGCGGTGCTCGGGCACGAACTGGCGGGCAGGCTGGCGCTGCGGCTGCGCCGGGAGCTGGACCGGGGACCGCTCAGGGTCGCCGACGGGGTGGGCGGGGCCGCGGCGAACTCGATCGCCGTGCTGATCGTGGCGTGGGTGGCGGCGAGTGTGCTGGGCGCCTCCTCCTCGGCCGTCCTCACCACCGCGATCCAGGACTCACGGCTGCTCGGGGCGGTCCAGGACGCCATGCCGGAGACCACGCCGGCCTGGTTCTCCCGGGCCACCTCCGCGCTCACCGAGGCGGGCTTCCCGCAGGTCTTCAACCCCTTCGAGAACGAGTCGACGGCCCGGGTCGCCAAGCCCACCGGCGACAGCGTCACCGCGAGCGCCACCCGGGCCGCCCAGCGCAGCACCGTGAAGATCGAGGGCGTCTCCGGCACCCAGGGCCGCGAGGGCAGCGGTTTCGTGTACTCCCGCGAGCACGTCATGACCAACGCCCACGTGGTGGCCGGCATCGACGAGCCGACCGTTCGCGTCGGCGGGGTGGGACGGTCGTACGAGGCGCGCGTGGTGCTCTTCGACCCGGACAAGGACGTGGCCGTGCTGTACGTGCCCGGCCTTCGGGCGCCGGTCCTGCGCTTCGACGACGACGCCTCGCGCGGGGACTCCGCAGTCGTGGCCGGCTATCCGCAGGACGGGGACCTGAACCTCCAGGCGGCCACCGTGGCCAACCGGGTGCGGGCGACCGGCCAGAACATCTACAACGACGAGACGGTCACCCGCGAGATCTACTCGATCCGCTCCACCGTCCGCCCCGGCAACTCCGGCGGCCCGCTGCTCACCACGACCGGTGAGGTCTACGGCGTCGTCTTCGCCCGCTCGACCTCCGACGCCGAGACGGGGTACGTCCTGACCGCCGACGAGGTGGCCGACGACGCCCGGCGCGCGGCGGGCGCGACGGCTCCGGTGGACACCGGCGAACTGGCGACCTCGTAGCCGTCCGCGGCGCGGTGGCGGGCGCCCCGCTCGGCGGCGGGGCACTGTCACAGCCGCGGCGTACGCTTCCCCGGTGAGCACCAAGCACCCCTCCTCACTGACCGAGCGCCGCAAGGCGGCGACCCAGCTGGACATCGCACGCGCCGCCGCCGAACTGTTCACCGAGCACGGGCCGGACGGCACCACGGCCGAGGCCATCGCCGAGCGCGCCGGGGTCGCGCCGCGCACCTTCTACCGGTACTTCCGCAGCAAACAGGACGCCGTCGGCCCGCTGCTTGCCCGGGCCGCGGACCGCTGGCGCGAGCTGCTGGCGGTGGCCGAGCCGGGTACCGCCGGGCTGCCGCGGGCGCTGGAGCGGGCGATCGAGGAGTCGCTGTCGGTGCCGGACGCGCACGCGGCGGACGGGTTGCGGCAGACCCGGGCGCTGCTGCGGGCCGCGACGGCGGACCCGGCGCTGCGGGCGGTGTGGTACCGGGTGAACCAGGAGTCCGAGGAGAAGCTGCTCCCGGTGCTGACGAAGCTCGCCGGAGCGGACGCCGACCCGCTGGCGGTGCGGCTCGCGGCGGCGGCCGCCACGGACGCGATCCGGGTCGCGATGGAGACCTGGGCGGCGACGGACGCGGACACCACCGGCCCCGGCTCCCCGGCGGAACTGGCGGTGCGGTGCCTGCGGGAACTGGCGGGCGGGATGCGGCTGTTGACCGACGGCGGGCGCTGAGCGGTCCGCCGGCGAGCCGTGGGGGCCGCTCAGGTCACAGGTCGCGCCCCATGAGGACGTCGTCCACGTAGACGCCGTCGAGGAGGAACTCCTCGGGCAGCACGCCCTCCACGACGAACCCCTCGGACTCGTAGAGCTTGCGGGCCGGTGTGTTGTGGGCGAGGACGCGCAGGGTGAGACGGCGGGCGCCGAGCCTCCTGGCCTCCTCCTGCGCCGCGCGCAGCAGCCCCCGGCCCACCCCGGCCCCGCGTGCCTCGGCGGCGACGACCAGGCCCTGGATCTGGCGGACGTGCGCGTTGCTGGCCAGCGGGGTCGGGAAGGCGAGCCTGAGGTAGCCGACGAGCACACCGTCGAGTTCGGCGACGAGATGGTCGCGCGGCCCGAACCGCTCACCGTAGAAGGGCTCGTACGGGGGCTGGGGGCGCGGTGCGACCGCGTGCAGCGTGGACCAGGTGGCGCGGTCGAGGCGACCCAGCGCGTCCTCGTCGTCGAAGGTGGCGTGACGTATGTGCATGCCGGCCACCCTACGGCGCGCGCGAGCGGGACCCGGTGGGGGTTCGGAGCACAATGGGCGGCATGCATCGTTCCCGAATCGCGGTGGCCGGCGCGTCCGGACTCATCGGCAGCGCCCTGGTCCGCTCTCTGACGGCCGACGGACACGAGGTGGTGCGCCTGGTGCGCCGGGCACCCCGGGGCGACGGCGAGGTGCGCTGGGACCCCGAGGGCAGGCGGGTGGACACCGCGGGGCTCGCCGGGTGCGACGCCGTGGTGAACCTCGCGGGCGTCGGGATCGGCGACCGGCGCTGGACGGAGGCGTACAAGGCGCGGATCCGGTCCAGCCGGGTCGACGGCACCGCGGCGCTCGCGGAGGCCGTCGCCGCGCTGGACGAGCCGCCGCGGGTCTTCGTCAACGGCAGCGCGATGGGCTACTACGGCGAGACCGGCGACCGGGTCGTCGACGAGAGCGCGCCGCCCGGGGAGGGGTTCCTGCCGGAGCTGTGCGTGGAGTGGGAGGCGGCGGCGGCTCCGGCGCGGGAGGCGGGGGTGCGGACCGTGTTCACGCGGACCGGGCTGGTGGTGTCCCGCGAGGGCGGGGCCTGGGGGCGGTTGTTCCCGCTGTTCAAGGCGGGGCTCGGGGGGCGGTTGGGCGACGGGCGGCAGTACTGGTCGTTCATCTCGCTGCACGACGAGGTGGCCGCGATCCGGCATCTCCTCGACACCGACGGGCTGTCCGGACCGTTCAACCTGACCGCCCCGAACCCCCTGACCAACCGGGAGATCACCGAGGCGATGGGACGCGTACTGCACCGGCCGACCCTCCTGTCGGTGCCCGCGCCGGTGCTGCGGACGGTGCTCGGGGAGCTGTCCTCGGATGTGCTGGGCAGCCAACGGGTGGTGCCGAAGCGGCTGTTGGAGTCGGGGTTCACCTTCGCGTTCCCGGAGATCGAAGGGGCCGTCCGAGCCGCCGGGTGACGCCATGCGACCGGCGTGCGACCGTGCCCTGTCGATGCGCGACTGTCCCTGACCGGACGGCGTCTTAACCTCGAGCCGAACTCGGGTATCCCCGGAGCCAGTTGGGGGCATGACGTCTCCACCGGCCGCGCAACCTCGAGGAGGGGCACGTGCTTGAGCCCACGTACCAGGCGGACGTCGTGATCGTGGGAGCCGGGGTCGCCGGGCTCTCCGCCGCGCATCGGTTGACCAGCGCGGGAGTGACGACCGCGGTGCTGGAGGCCGCCCATGCGGTGGGCGGCCGTATGTCGACGGAGAAGGTCGACGGTTTCCGGCTCGACCGGATCGGACAGCTGCTGTCCACGGCGTACCCGGAACTACGCATGACGCCGGGGCTCGACGGACTCGTGCTGCGTCCGTTCGCGCCGGGTGTCCTGCTGCACAGCGACGGGCGCCACCACCGCGTGCACGCCCCGGTCGGCGCCGGGAGCGCGCGGGGCGCACTCCACGCGGTGCGCGCCCTGGCGAGCGCCCCCCGGCCGACGGCGGCCACCGTGCTCAGCCCGCTGGGCAGTCCCGTGGACCAGGCCCGCCTCGGCGCCGCGCTCACCCGGATCGCGAACACCCCGGTCGAGCGCCTGCTGTCCCGCCCCGAGTCGCCCGCCGGTCAGGCCCTCGCCGCGCGCGGTCTGCCCGCCCGGACGATCGACGGCTTCCTGCGCCCGCTGCTCGCCGCGCTGCTGTGCGACCCGGAGCTGACCACGTCCAGCCGCTGCGCCGACCTCGCGCTGCGCGCCTTCGCCGCCGGGCGGCTGTGTGTGCCGGAGGGCGGCGCGGAGGTGCTGCCGGAGCTGCTGGCGCGCTCGTTGCCGCCGGGGACGGTGCACACGGGGGTCCGGGTCACGTCGGTGTCGACCAGCTCGGTCAGCACGGCGGACCACGGCGCGTTCCGCTGCCGCGCGGTCCTGCTGGCCACCGACGCCCGTACCGCGGCGGACCTGCTGCCGGGCCTGCGGGTACCGGACTTCCACCCGGTGACCGTGGTCCACCACACCACGGACGAACCGCCGCAGACGGGTGCGTCGATGCTGCTGGACGCGGACCGGGGCGGTCCGGTGGCCCACACGGCGGTGGTGAGCCACGTGGACCCGAGCCGCGCGCCGGCGGGCCGCGCCCTGGTCAGCTCGACCGTCCTCGGCCCGCCCCCGCCGGACGTCGACACGGCCGTCCGCATGCACCTCGCCCGCCTCTACGGCACCCCCACCGACCGCTGGGAGACCCTCGCCGTCCACCACACCCCGCAGGCAGTACCGGCCATGCGGGCACCGCACGACCTGCGGCGCCCGGTGCGGCTCCTGGCCGGCCTGTACGTGTGCGGCGACCACCGCGACACCAGCACGGTCCAGGGCGCCCTGCACTCGGGCCACCGGGCGTCCACGGCGATCCTGACGGACCTCGGCTCGGCGGTCCCGATGCACCGGGCGGAACCCCTGCCCACCACGCAGGCCGCCTGAACCCACCCAGGGGCGCGGGGAACTGCGCGACAAGCCGCGACGGTGTCGCGCAGTCCCCCCGGGCCCTGGCGACCGCCTCACCCCATGGCCGCGACCTTGTCGCGATACCCCCGCACCGGTGCCGCGTCCTTGTACGGCTCCAACCGCTTCTCGAAGTCGCGCACATACTCGATCGCCCGCACCGACCGCATCTCCACGGCCGCCCCCGCCGCCTCCGCCCCCAACGCGCACGCCTGGTCCAACTCCCCCAGCCCCAGCCGGGCGGAGGCCAGCACCACCCGGCAGAAGAGCCGGCTCCGGGCGAACGCGGGCGCCCGCAACTGCAGGGACCGCTCGGCGTGCTGGGCGGCCGCGCGGAACTGCTGAAGATCCCGGTGCGCGTGCCCGAACTCGTCCGCCAGCTGCGCCTCGTCGAAGAACCGCGCCCAGTACGGGACCTCGTCACCGGGCCGGGCCGCCTCCAGGGCGCGCTCGGCCCGCACCAGCGCCCCGGTGCAGGCCCGCACCTCCCCCAGCACCCCGTGACCGCGCGCCTCGACCGCGTGCAGCAGCGCCTGCACCACCGGCGGGGCGTTGGTGCCGACGCCCTGCTGGGCCACCCGCGCCAGCTGCACCGCCTCGCGCCCGTGCCCGAGGTAGACCGCCTGACGGCTCATCGTGATCAGCACATAACTGCCGTAGGCCCGGTCCGCCGCCGCCTGCGCGAGCCGCAGCGACTGCACGAAGTACCGCTGCGCGAGCCCGTGCGCCGCGATGTCGTACGAGGTCCAGCCGGCGAGCCGGGTCAGGTCGGCCGCGGCCGCGAAGAGCCGGCGGCCGGTCTGCTCGCCGTAGGTGCCGCGCAGCATCGGCTCGCACTCGTGCTCCAGGTAGCGCACGAGGGCCTGGCGGGCGTGGCCGCCGCCGTACATGTTGTCGAGGGAGCGGAAGAGCTCGCCGACCGAGCGCAGGGCGGCGATGTCGCCGCCGGTGACCTTCTGGCCGGGGCCGCGTTCGGCGCCGCGCTGCCGGGGCACCGCGGGGCGGCCCTGGAGGGGGACGCGGGCCGGTGGCTCGCCGCGGGCCACCTTCTCGTCGGCCCGGCCGATCAGCCAGTCACGGCTGGGCACGACGAGTCCGGCCGGGGTGAAGGCGATCTTGCGCAGTTCGGCGTGGCTGCCGGAGTCCTTGCGCCACAGCCCGCTGACGATGTCGACGGCCTCCTCGGGGGTGGCCGCGAACTCCAGGCCCGCGTAGACCGGGGCACAGGCGTCCAGTCCCAGGTCCTGGGCGCTGAGGCGGCGGCCGAGCCGGCGGGTGAAGACCTCGGCGATGAGGGCGGGGGTGGTGCCGCGGGGCTGCTGGCCGCGCAGCCACCGGGTGACCGATGTCTTGTCGTATCTCAGATCAAGCCCGTGTTCCAGTCCGAGCTGGTCCACGCGACGGGCGAGTCCCGCGTTGGAGAACCCCGCTTCTGCGATGAGCGCGGCGAGCTGTCGATTGGGAGTGCGCTGCGCGGGTCGTTCCGTCATCTGCGGTGGTGTCTCCTGCCCGGATTGCCGGTGAGCAGCCCTTTTGGCCTTCTGTAGGACGGCGCGAATGTAGCGGAGAGTAAGCAGGCCCTCGCACACTTCGACGTTCGTTCATCCGATCGTGTGAGGATTGACCGCACGGCTGACGCTCGACGCTCGGTCGTACAGTGGCGTAGGCACAGTTCGTGCCTTACAGCTCTCCAGGGAGGCGCTTGCCGTGAGTGAGTTGCGGTTCGTCCGCATGGGATTCGGTGCGGATGCCGTCGAGTACCAGCAGGCGTGGGACGAGCAGCGCCGGGTGCACGCGGCGCGGTTCGCGGACGAGGTCCCCGACACCGTCCTGCTGCTCGAACACCCGCCGGTGTACACGGCCGGCCGGCGCACGGCGGAGAGCGAGCGGCCCCTGGACGGGACGCCGGTCATCGACGTGGACCGCGGCGGCAAGATCACCTGGCACGGCCCGGGCCAGCTGGTGGGCTACCCGATCCAGAAGCTCCCGCGTCCGGTGGACGTCGTGGCGCACGTACGACGCCTGGAGGAGGCGCTGATCCGCACCTGCGCGGAGTTCGGCGTGGAGACCTCGCGCGTCGAGGGGCGCAGCGGCGTATGGGTCCTCGGCGACCCCGTCGAGCAGCGTCCGGCGCTCGGCGGCCTCTCGCTGGACCTCGACCCCCGGCTGCACGACGAGGAGTTCGACCCGCGGCTGAACGGGCCCGAGTACGCGCCGTCCAACGCCGGCCAGCGCCGCGAGGACCGCAAGATCGCCGCGATCGGCATCCGGGTCGCCAAGGGCGTCACCATGCACGGCTTCGCGCTGAACGTGAACCCGGACAACCGCTGGTTCGACCGGATCATCCCGTGCGGCATCCGGGACGCGGGGGTGGCGTCCCTGGCGGACGAACTCGGGCGGGACGTGACGATCTCCGAGGTGCTGCCGGTGGTCGAGCGGCACCTGAGGGACGTCCTCGAGAATGCCGATCTGAAGCCTCGGGAGATCGAGAAGGCTCCGGCGTAATCGGTCGGCGGTGCCTGCGGGCCGGTGAGGGTCGGCCGGGGGCGGTCGGGCAGTTCCCCGCGCCTCCGCCGGGCCGGGAATGGTGCCCGGAGCCCTGCGGTTGGCCTCAGCTGTAGGGCCCTACAAAACACGGGCGTACCCTGGTGTACGCCGAAGAATCGAAGCTACAGGGAGCCGATGTGTCCGCAGTCACACCCGACGGACGCAAGATGCTGCGCCTGGAGGTCCGGAACGCCCAGACCCCCATCGAGCGCAAGCCCGAGTGGATCAAGACGCGGGCGAAAATGGGTCCCGAGTACACCGCGATGCAGAAGCTCGTCAAGAGCGAGGGCCTGCACACGGTCTGCCAGGAAGCCGGCTGTCCCAACATCTACGAGTGCTGGGAGGACCGCGAGGCGACCTTCCTCATCGGCGGCGACCAGTGCACCCGGCGCTGCGACTTCTGCCAGATCGACACCGGCAAGCCCGAGGCCCTGGACCGCGACGAGCCGCGCCGGGTGGGCGAGTCCGTGGTCACCATGGACCTGAACTACGCCACCATCACCGGCGTCGCCCGCGACGACCTGGAGGACGGCGGCGCCTGGCTGTACGCCGAGACGGTGCGCCAGATCCACGAGCAGACCGCGGGTCGCGAGGCCGGCCGCACCAAGGTCGAGCTGCTGGCCCCGGACTTCAACGCCGTCCCGGAGCTGCTCCGGGAGGTCTTCGAGTCCCGCCCCGAGGTCTTCGCGCACAACGTCGAGACGGTGCCGCGGATCTTCAAGCGCATCCGCCCCGGCTTCCGCTACGAGCGCTCCCTGAAGGTCATCACCGAGGCCCGCGACTTCGGCCTGGTGACCAAGTCCAACCTGATCCTCGGCATGGGCGAGACCCGCGAGGAGGTCAGCGAGGCGCTGAAGCAGCTGCACGACGCCGGCTGCGAGCTCATCACCATCACGCAGTACCTGCGGCCCTCCGTCCGCCACCACCCCGTGGAGCGCTGGGTCAAGCCGCAGGAGTTCGTAGAGCTGAAGGAGGAGGCCGACCAGATCGGCTTCTCCGGTGTGATGTCGGGCCCGCTGGTCCGGTCCTCGTACCGCGCGGGCCGCCTGTACCAGATGGCCATCGAGAAGCGCGGCGCGTACGTGGCCTCCCAGGCCGTCTGATGGCACGCAGTGCCATCCGGTGCGTGTGAATCTGCGCACAAGCAGCTACCGCCCGGTAGTGGCCGATCGTCGCGGCCCCGAACGTCCCCGCAGCTGGGGGCGGTGTCGGGGCCGCGTCGGCGTTCTCCGGCCGCGCACCGAGGCGACATGTGCGTTTGACCGGCCGGTCACGCCCTGGTAACACCAATCAGTGACCCTGTTTGTACAGGCCGTGCACCCTACGCCACGGTGCCTTTTCCCGAGGGAGACCTCCATCATGCAGGCCGCGCCCGTCCGCGCCACCGCGATCCCGTCGTTCACCGATGCACTCCGTGTCGTCGAGTCGCTGCTCATGAGCGGCGGCCAGCGCACCGCCCGCCGCAACGCCTGGACGTCCGTCCTGGAGGACCGTCGCCGCGCCAAGGACAGGGTCGAGGCGCAGCTCGTGCTGGAGCAGACGCTCCTGGCCCGTCCCTGAGGCGTTCGTCTCCCGGCACTGCCGTCGTCGGCGCTCCAGGGGCCACGTAGACTTCGTGGCATGGCGAGAAGTGACAGTGCGGCGGATGCCGCGAACCCCGGGCGACTGAAGCAGATCGCCCTGACGTACAAGATGACCCGCAAGGCCGACAAGACGATCGGACTTGTTCTCGCGGGTGTCTTCATCCTCATCCTCGGTGTCTTTCTCGCGATCGGCTTCCTGATCGGCCACCCGGTCTACCTGGGCATCCTGGGCCTTCTGCTCGCCTTCCTCGGGACGGCGATCGTCTTCGGACGCCGGGCCGAGCGGGCCGCCTTCGGACAGATGGAGGGCCAGCCGGGTGCCGCAGCGGCCGTGCTGGACAACATCGGCCGGGGCTGGACGACGACCCCCGCGGTGGCGATGAACCGCAGCCAGGACGTGGTGCACCGGGCCGTCGGCAAGGCCGGCATCGTGCTCGTCGCCGAGGGCAACCCGAACCGGGTGAAGGGCCTGCTGGCCGCCGAGAAGAAGAAGATGAACCGGATCGTCGCGGACGTACCCGTGCACGACCTGATGGTCGGCACCGGCGAGGGCCAGATCCCGCTGAAGAAGCTGCGCACCACCATGCTGAAGCTGCCCCGGGTGCTGACCGGCCCGCAGGTGACCGCCACCAACGACCGGCTGCGGGCGATGGGCGACCTGATGAAGAACATGCCGCTCCCCAAGGGGCCCATGCCGAAGGGCATGAAGCTCCCCAAGGGCGGCCCGAAGGCGCGCTGACCGACTCCTCGTGCGACGAAGCTCCTCGTGTGACGAAGGGGGCCCGGAGATCTCTCTCCGGGCCCCCTTCGTCACACGGGCCGGGCCCTTCGTCGCACGAGGACAGGGCCGGCCTGGGACGGGCCTAGATCCGCACCTCGACCGTGCGGGCCAGCCTGTCGTGCAGGCCGCGGCCGTCGCGGTCCCAGATCAGGGCCGGGACGGCGAGACACAGCAGGGCGCTGCGCAGCAGGCCGCGCAGCGGGCTCGGGCGGCCGGTCGCCAGGTCGACGACGCGCAGGCCGAACAGGCGCTTGCCCGGGGTGAAGCCGATCGTCCCGACGGTGAGCACGCTCATCACGAAGAAGACCAGCAGCGCCCAGTTCGAGGTCGTCTGCGTGTAGCTCTGCGTGATCAATTGGGATGCAATCAGCACGCTCATCGCCCAGTCCACGACGATCGCCCCGATCCGCCGCCCCGGCCGGGCGATGGAACCCGGCCCCTCCTTCGGCAGGCCCAGCTGCTGCCCCCGGTAACCGAAGTCCACACCGGCTTGCTCGGCGGCCGCGCGGGGTCCCGAGAGCCACGATCCGATTGCTTCCCTCTTGTCCACCCGTCCACCGTACTGTGCGCGTTTCGGGATACGGACAGGTGGGGTGAGGCGAACGGAGTCCGGTTAACTTGTGCGAAACAAATGGGTCACGCCCGAGAAACCACCCGTCCCTAGGGTCGGGAGCAGCGTGTGCCACCGCACTGGCCGCACGAACGAACTACCACCCCGGCATCGAATCGTCGGGAGTAGGAGGAGCTGGATGTTCCAGAACGCCGACGAGGCCAAGAAGTTCATCGCGGACGAGGACGTCAAGTTCGTCGACGTCCGCTTCTGCGACCTGCCGGGCGTCATGCAGCACTTCACGCTGCCTGTCGAGGCGTTCGACCCGGACGAGGAGCTGGCGTTCGACGGCTCGTCGATCCGTGGCTTCCAGGCCATCCACGAGTCCGACATGGCGCTGCGCGCGGACCTGTCGACCGCCCGGGTCGACCCCTTCCGCCGCGACAAGACGCTCAACATCAACTTCTTCATCCACGACCCGATCACCGGCGAGCAGTACAGCCGTGACCCGCGCAACGTGGCCAAGAAGGCCGAGGCCTACCTCGCCTCGACTGGTATCGCCGACACCGCGTACTTCGGTCCCGAGGCGGAGTTCTACGTCTTCGACTCGGTCCGCTTCTCGACCTCGGCGAACGAGAGCTTCTACCACATCGACTCCGAGGCCGGCGCCTGGAACACCGGTGCGGTCGAGAACAACCGCGGTTACAAGGTCCGCTACAAGGGCGGCTACTTCCCGACCCCGCCGGTCGACCACTTCGCCGACCTGCGTGCCGAGATCTCCCTGCAGCTGGCCGCCTCCGGCCTCCAGGTCGAGCGCCAGCACCACGAGGTGGGCACCGCCGGCCAGGCCGAGATCAACTACAAGTTCAACACGCTGCTCGCCGCGGCCGACGACCTCCAGCTCTTCAAGTACATCGTGAAGAACGTGGCCTGGAAGAACGGCAAGACCGCGACCTTCATGCCGAAGCCGATCTTCGGTGACAACGGCTCGGGCATGCACGTCCACCAGTCACTGTGGAGCAACGGCGACCCGCTGTTCTACGACGAGGCCGGCTACGCGGGCCTGTCGGACACCGCCCGCTACTACATCGGCGGCATCCTCAAGCACGCCCCGTCGCTGCTGGCCTTCACCAACCCGACGGTGAACTCCTACCACCGTCTGGTCCCGGGCTTCGAGGCGCCGATCAACCTGGTGTACTCGCAGCGCAACCGCTCCGCGGCCATGCGTATCCCGATCACGGGCTCCAACCCGAAGGCCAAGCGCGTCGAGTTCCGCGCGCCCGACTCCTCCGGCAACCCGTACCTGGCCTTCTCGGCCCTGCTGCTCGCGGGCCTCGACGGCATCAAGAACAAGATCGAGCCGGCCGAGCCGATCGACAAGGACCTGTACGAGCTGGCTCCCGAGGAGCACGCGAACGTCGCCCAGGTCCCGACCTCGCTGCCGGCCGTCCTCGACTCCCTCGAGGCCGACCACGAGTTCCTGCTCCAGGGCGACGTGTTCACCCCGGACCTGATCGAGACGTGGATCGACTTCAAGCGGACGAACGAGATCGCCCCGCTCCAGCTGCGTCCGCACCCGCACGAGTTCGAGCTGTACTTCGACGTGTGATCGGACCGCGGCCGGTTCTCCCGGCTGTTCCGGCGCCCCCGTCCTGGTTTCTCAGGGCGGGGGCGCCGTCGTATGGTTTCGGGAACAGACGTGCGATCGGGGGGTTGTGGGGATGGCCGAACAGGACGACTCGGAGCGGGAGTTCGACATCAGGTGGGCCGACGGTGCCGCGCACAAGGAGCCGTCCGCGCGGGCCCGGATGCTCGCCGCGCGCTGGAAGGACAACCCGCCGGCCGCCCAGCCGTTCCGCGCGGACCCGGAGCGGGTGCGCCGGCCTCGGTCGCCCTGGACGTCGACGGCCCTCGTCCTCGGCTGCGTGTTCGCGGTCATCGTGCTGCTGGGGTACGCGAACTTCCGGGCGCCGTACTAGACACGGGCGCGGCAGCGTGGGCGGACGGCACCGGTGATCCGGTGGCCCGAACCTTTGCTGGGCCTAGAGGTGATCACGACCGCTTCATGGTGGGGCCGCGTGCACACTGGCAGTGGGGCGCGTGCCTGACTGCGGGGTGACGCGGACGCTGAGCCGTCTCCGGAGCGACCGGCGGCCGACCGTGGGGATGACGGTCACGCCTCGCCGCGCGGATGCCGGCCACTGGATCCCGGACCGGCGACCGGCGACCGGATCAACTGGGCCGGATCTCGACCGGGTTGGGCGAGCCCGCGGCCCCGGGAAAGGCGGACTGAGAAGACATGGGGCTGCTGGACATCCTGCTCGGGCGGACCAAGCCGGTCGCGCCCGATCTCGACCAGCTCTTCGCACTGGTGCCCGCGGCGGTGACCCTGGAGGCCGCCACGGGGTTCGTCCCGACCGGCGGCGGCGCGGTGTGCTTCACGACGGTCGAGGGTGCCGCGTTCGAGCAGACGCACCGCGAGGTTCAGGCGCTGCTGGACGCGGACGCCGACCGCGACGGCCCGTCGGTGCTGCTGCGGCGCGACGCGTACGGCTGCTCCTGGCTGGTGTCCGAGCGCACCCCCGACGAGCTGCCGCTGCTGGTGGACGACCTGCACGCCGTGAACGCCTCGATGGAGGTCAACGGCTTCGGCCCCCAACTGCTGTGCTCGCTGGCGAACTTCGGCGACGCCGAGGGCCGCACGCTCGCACTGGTCCATCTCTACAGGCGCGGCACCTGGTTCCCCTTCGCGCCGCTGCCCGGGGCGGGGCAGCGACGCGACGAAGCGCTGGAACTGCGGGTCAGGGCGGCCCTCGGGGGCCACCTGCGGATCGAGCAGGATCTGAACCGCTGGTTGTCGGTGTGGGGCGCCCCCGGCCTGTGAGGACCGAGGGCCATCCCGGCGGGGCTCACCACCCCGGTGGGACTCACCGCCCCTTCTTCTCGCGCTCCTGGCGGCGGGACTCGAAGGGGCGCTCCCGGCGGTACCGGCGCTCCCACTTGGCCTGCTTGTCCCGGCGGTCGCGGTACGCGCGGTAGTCGCCGGGCACGACCCCGGACGAGGAACCGCCGCGCGCCGAGGGCGGCGAGGACGGGCTCCTGCCGTACTGCATGTAGAGGAAGAGCACCGCGGCGGCGGCGAGCCAGTAGAGACTGTTTCCGAAACCTAGGACGACCAGGACCGCGGCCCCGGCCATGACGATGGTGCCCATCACGGGCCTCCGTGTACGTGTGTGGGTGAGCAGCAGAGTAGCCCCGAGTCCGCGTGGTGAAACCGGTCGTGCGGTAGGCGGTAGGGAGCAACTCCGCTCTGCGTGTCCAGCGTAAGGAGCCGGTTACTCGGCGTGCATCCCGTTTTCCCGGGGCGGGTGCGGGTGCGGGTGCCGGGCACGGTGGTCGGGTGACGGCCGGGCGCGGCGGACGTCACCGCGGTGTGCCCCCGGTTGTCAGTGCCGTCGGGGAGGATGCCCGCACGGACGGCCGGACGGATGGAGGCGGGATGAGCGAGGGGAAGCAGCGGCACGTCGGCGTGGAGGAGCGGCGGGCCCGGCTCGGGGTGCGGCACCGGCTGGCCGGGGTGGCGCGGGCGGCACGGCCCGAGGACGTCGCGGCCTCGCTCGTGGCGTTGCACGGGACCGACCCGGCGACCGTGTACCTGGCCGTCGGGGCGCGGCTGGAGCAGGCGGCGAGGACGGTGGCGGAGACCGAGCGGGCGTTGTACGACGACGGCACGCTGGTGCGGATGCACGGCATGCGGCGGACGGTGTTCGTGTTCCCGACCGAGCTGACCGCGGTCGTGCACGCCTCCACCGGGCTCGCCGTCGCCGCGCGGGAGCGTGCCGCGCTGGTGAAGGACATGGCGAGGGCCGGGGCGCCGGACGCCGCGTGGCTGGCGGAGGTCGAGGCGTCGACGCTCGCCGCGCTCGCCCGGCGCGGGCAGGCGACGGCGGCCGAACTCGCCCGCGACGAGCCCCGGTTGCGGGAGCAGTTCGTGTACGCGGCCGGGAAGAGCTACGAGGGGGTCCACACGGTCTCCACCCGGCTGCTGAGGGTGCTGGGCACCGAGGGGAAGGTCGTACGGGGGCGGCCGCTCGGGTCCTGGACGTCCTCGCAGTTCCGCTGGGCGCCGGCACCCGCGCACCCCGAGCTCGACGTCGCCGGGGCGCAGGCGTCACTGCTGGGCCGCTGGCTCGCGGCGTGCGGGCCGGCCACCGAGGACGACCTCAAGTGGTGGACCGGGTGGAAGGTGACGGAGGTCCGGCGGGCGCTGGCGGCGATCGGGGCGGAGGCGGTGGCCGTCGACGAGGGCGGGGCGTGGGTCGCGGCCGGGGACGCCGAACCGGTGACCGGTCCGGACGAGCCCTGGGCCGCGCTGCTGCCCGCGCTGGACCCGACGGCGATGGGCTGGTTCGGGCGGGACTGGTATCTGGCCCCGGAACTGCGGCCCTTGCTCTTCGACCGCAGCGGCAACGTGGGGCCGACGGTGTGGTGGAACGGGCGGGTGGTCGGAGGTTGGGCCCAGCGTGCCGACGGGGAGATCGTCTGGCGGCTGCCGGCGAAGGACGACGTGGGGCGCGAGGCGGAGGCGATGATCGCGGCCGAGGCCGACCGGCTGCGGGATTGGCTGGGGACGACCCGCGTGACACCACGCTTCCGGACGCCGCTGGAGCGGGAGTTGGCCGGGTAGGGGGCGGGTAGGGCGGCGCCACGCCGCCACCGGCCGGAGAGCGGCAGGCGGGGCGGTGCCGGAGCGGGCGGTGTGTCTGGCCGCCGGTCGAGGCCGGGCGGGGACGCCGCCCGGCCCCCCGGACGCGAGTGCCGCCCGGCGCCCCGGCCGCCGTTGGAGCGGGAGTTGGCCAGGCAGGGGGCAGCACGCCACCGCCGTCCGGAGAGCGCCAGGCACGGCGGTGCCAGAGCGGGCGGCGCGTCTGAAACGCCGGACGAGGCCGGACGGAGGGGTGCCCCCGGGCGCCCCGGACACGAGCCGCCCCGCGCCCCGGCCGCCGTTGGAGCGGGAGTTGGCCAGGCAGGGGGCGCCACGCCGCCACCGGCCGCAGAGCGACAGGCAGGGCAGTGCCAGAGCGGGCGGTGTGTCTGAGACACCGGACGAGGCCGGACCTGGGCGCCGCCCGGCGCCCCGGACACCCGGGTGCCGCCGGGCGCCCCGCACCCGGGGCGCCCGGCGGCCTGCTTCAGCGTGAGTAACGCATCAGCGCGCGCACCATGTGGCACGTCGTGTCCGACGGCGGGTGGACGCCGATCGTCTCCGCCGTGGTGCGTATGGTGTCGTCGCGCGCCTGGTTGGGGAGGTAGACGCCCGAGTCGAGCAGGGCGATGGCGAGCCGCATCGCCTTGAGGCGGCGGTTGTGCGTGATGTACCACTCGCGCGGCCGTCCCGGCGGCAGCGGGCGCTTCTCCACGGGTGCGTAGGGCAGGTCCAGCAGCACCGGGTGCTGGACGGTCGACTGGGTGGGCAACGGCTTCAGTGCGGCAGCGGGCACAGGCATCCTCCTGTCGCGGACAGGGCGTCCGCCGAAGGCCTCGGCGCCCCCGGCAACACCCTCGAACACTGCTTCTATTCTACCCGCCCCCACTGACAAAAGCCCCTGGCCACAAGGGCTTTCGGGGGTGCTGTGACGCAGGTGGAGCACGGGTTTTCGCGTACCGTGGGCGCCATGGAGATCTGGATCAACCCGGCCTGTTCCAAGTGCCGCAGCGCCCTCACCCTGCTCGACGCCGAGGGCGCCGACTACACCGTCCGCCGCTACCTGGAGGACGTGCCGAGCGAGGCCGAGATCAGGGACGTGCTCGACCGTCTCGGCCTCGAACCGTGGGACATCACCCGCACCCAGGAGCCCGCCGCCAAGGAGCTCGGGGTGAAGGAGTGGGCGCGGGACGACTCGACGCGGGAACGGTGGGTCAGGGCGCTGGCCGAGCACCCGAGGCTGATCCAGCGTCCGATCATCACCGCGGACGACGGCACGGCGGTCGTCGGGCGCACCGACGAGGCGGTACGGGACGCCCTGTCCCGGTAGTCAACCGATTGTCCGGCGGCGGGAGTTCGGGGCCCCGGCGCTGTTACCCTCCGCCGCCATGAGCTTCGGTGATCAGGGGACGCCGTGCGGGTCCACGGACCCGTACACCCGGTGGGTGGTCGAGCAGGAGCGGATACGCCGGCGCCGGCGCACCCGGCGTGCGGCGGTCGCGGGGGCGGGGACCGTGCTCGTCGCGGCGCTCACCGCGGGGGCGGTGCTGTACGCGGGTGACGACGGCACGGACGAGGGCGGGACGGCCGCCGCCGCGTCGTCGACCGCGCCACCCGCCCCCTCGGCCACCGGAGCACTCCCCTCGCTGCTCTCCCGGCCCGTGATCCGCCCCGAGCAGGCCTTCCCCGCCACGAGCGTGCGGCTGGACGACGGTTCCCGGTACGAGCGGGTCGACCTGGCCACCACCACCGACTGCTCCACGGGCCTGGCACCGGAACTGGCCGCGCTGGTCGAACGGGGGCTGGGCTGTGCGCGGTTGACCGCGGCGCTGTTCACCGACGCCGAGCGCCGCTCCCAGGTGACGGTGACCGTGCTGAGCTTCCGGCGGGTGGAGGACGCCTCGACCGTGTTCGCGATGGCCTCCATGGACCCGGTGGCCTATCAGGTCGTGTCACTGGATCCGCCGCCGCGGTCGGGGCTGCCGACCGTGCCGCCGGGGTCGGCCGGGGTGTTCCGGCGGTCGATGACCGTGCGGTCCGTGGTGTTCGCCAACGGGCGGTGGGGGGACGGGACGCAGGCCGAGGAGGCCGCGATCACCCGGCAGACCGAGGACGTCCTTCGGTACGCCCACGACAACGTGGTCGCGTACGAGGACCCAAGTGCCGTGTGACGCAGGTTACTTCAGTGACTCCTGTCAATCGCTGAGCAGCTTCGTTCGGTATCTCGTACATAGCGGCGTACGCTCCCCTACCTCTTCAGGAGGCGCGCATGTCGCGCAGGAGAACACTCGGTCCGGGCAAGAAGGTCGCGCTGCTGGTCGGCGCGGCGGCGATGGCGGGCGGTGGGGCCTTCGTCATGGCGAGCACCTCGAACGCCTCGCAGTCGGCGCAGGCGGCCCGGACCAAGGCGGACTCGGCCGTCTGTCAGGGGCTCGCCACCGCCCTGGGCAACAACCAGAAGTTCATCGACGGTCAGCGGGCGAATCCGGACGCGCAGTCCGATGCGCGGATCGCCAACCGTGAGGCGGTCATCGCGCAGATCAAGGTGCAGCAGCAGGCGTCCGGGTGCGCCGTCGGGGAGTCGGCTCAGGACTCCCAGACGGGGCAGCCGGCGGCGCCGAGCGCGGTGCCGAGTGCCGCGCCGAGCGCCGCGCCCAGCGCTCCGGCCGCCGGCGGGGGCGCGGCCTCGGGGCAGCAGGTCTGCACCGGGTCGACCGTCACCCTCTCCGGTGAGGGCGGGGCACCCGCCGCCTCCAGCAACCAGTTCCCGGCGGGGACGAGGCTGAAGGTCACCAACCTGGACAACGACAAGTCGACGACCGTGGAGGTCACCTCGGTCTCCGGCAGCTGTGTCCTGTTGAACAACGCCGCCTTCGAGCAGGTCCGTGAGCCCGGGAAGTTCCTGATCCGGCGGGCCGTGATCGAGAAGGTGGGGTGAGGCCGACGGCGTAGGAACCCGCTGAGGCGGCGGCCGAGTCCGGCGGGTCCGGACCGCGGCAGCGCGTGCGGGGAGACGTGCGGAAGCACGGCCGTCTCCCCGCGCGGCGGCGGTTCGCCCGCCCTCGACGTCACCTCGTACGTGTCATGGGTCCTGCTGTTCGCGGCCACGAGCAGCGGGACCGGCACGTCCAGCCCGCCCGGCGCCTCGGGCGCCGGGCACGGGCCGGCCACCGGCTTCGACACGGAGGGGGAGCCGGCGGCCGCCTCCTGGAGGCACAGCCGCCCGGGGGCGCCCTCCGCATCGCATACGAGGCGTCCGCGCACGTCGGGCGGCCTCACGCCGTGCCACGGGCCGCAGAATCGCCCGGTAACACGGGGTTCACATTCGAGCAATGATCGGGAAATCGCCTGTTGACAGGCTGCCGGGCAGCAAGCGCGGCGTTTCAGTGCCGCAGCGCCGCAGCACCCGCACAAGCGCCTAGAGACCCACCCCCGAAGGATGTGGCCCGTGACCTTCAAGGCTGAGTACATCTGGATCGACGGCACCGAGCCGACGGCCAAGCTTCGTTCGAAGACCAAGATACTGGCCGACTCCGCCAAGGGTGCCGAGCTGCCGATCTGGGGCTTCGACGGGTCCTCCACGAACCAGGCCGAAGGTCACTCCTCCGACCGTGTGCTGAAGCCGGTGTTCTCCTGCCCGGACCCGATCCGCGGCGGCGACGACATCCTGGTCCTGTGCGAGGTCCTCAACATCGACTTCACGCCGCACTCCTCCAACACCCGCGCCGCGCTGGCCGAGGTCGCCGAGAAGTTCGCCGCCCAGGAGCCGATCTTCGGCATCGAGCAGGAGTACACCTTCTTCAAGGACGGCTACCCGCTCGGCTTCCCCAAGGGCGGCTTCCCGGCCCCCCAGGGCGGCTACTACTGCGGTGTCGGCGCGGACGAGATCTTCGGCCGTGACGTCGTCGAGGCGCACCTGGACAACTGCCTCAAGGCGGGTCTGGCGATCTCCGGCATCAACGCCGAGGTCATGCCCGGCCAGTGGGAGTTCCAGGTCGGCCCGGTCGCCCCGCTGGAGGTCTCCGACCACCTGTGGGTCGCGCGCTGGCTGCTCTACCGCACCGCCGAGGACTTCGGCGTCGCCGCGACCCTGGACCCGAAGCCGGTCAAGGGCGACTGGAACGGCGCGGGCGCGCACACCAACTTCTCCACCAAGGCGATGCGCGAGAACTACGACGCGATCATCACCGCCGCCGAGTCGCTGGGCGAGGGCTCCAAGCCGCTCGACCACGTCAAGAACTACGGCGCCGGCATCGACGACCGCCTGACCGGCCTGCACGAGACCGCCCCGTGGAACGAGTACTCCTACGGCGTCTCCAACCGCGGCGCCTCGGTCCGTATCCCGTGGCAGGTCGAGAAGGACGGCAAGGGCTACATCGAGGACCGTCGCCCGAACGCCAACGTCGACCCGTACGTCGTGACGCGGCTGCTCGTCGACACCTGCTGCTCCGCGCTGGAGAAGGCCGGCCAGGTCTGAGCCGTGCGCCGGGACCTTCGGGGGCGTCCACCTGTGCGGTGGGCGCCCCTGCGGCGTGGGGGGCGCCCTTTCGGGACGAGGGAGCGTCCAAGCTGTGAGAGGAGGCTGCTGTCACGGGGCTTCGTCTGCTTCAATGAGCGCATGACCGGCTTCCAGAACCCCCGCGCGACAGGTCGCCATGACCTCGAGCCGTTCTGGCCCTCCCGTCAGCACCATGACTTCGACCGGGTGTGTTGCCGCGCGATGAACGCGCCGGCCCTCTAACGCCGTACACCCCTTCGGCCTTCGGCCTGCGCGCAGTCGACGTACGTCCACCGACGCACCTTCTCGCGCGAAAAGAGCTGATCTCTCATGGCGACCACCCGTACCCGTTCCCTGACCGCCGCCCTGCCCGCCCCCGCCGAGAGCGGCACGCGGCACCGGCTCCGGGCCGTGGGCCCCGACGACGTCCCAGACCTCGCGGACTACCTGCCGCCGGGCGCCACCCTGCTGCCCGCTCCCCCGCACACCCTGCCCGTCCTGCCGGGCCGGCCGCCGATGATCGGCTACCTGGTGCTCGTCCCGGCCGACCAGCAGCCGCCCGTGGCCGCGGAGGCGGTCGGCGCGGCCGGTGCCGACCCGCTCGTCCGCATCGACACCGTGCAGCGCACCGCCGCGGTGAACGGCGCCGAACTCGACCTCACCTACCTGGAGTTCGAGCTGCTCGCCCATCTCGTGGCCAACCCGCACCGGGTGCACACCCGCGACCAGCTGGTCACCACGGTGTGGGGGTACGGACACGTGGGCGACGGCCGTACCGTCGACGTCCACATCGCCCGGCTGCGCCGCAAGCTGGGCGCCGAGCACCGGCAGGTCATCCAGACGATCCGCCGGGTGGGCTACAAGTACGCCCCGCCGGCCGGGCGGTGACCTCCGGGGCTGTCTGCTGAGGGCAGACAGCCGTTCCCTTCGGCCGTACGACCGTACAGAGTCCGTGTCATGAGACTTCTGGTGCTGGGTGGTACGGAGTTCGCGGGACGGGCCGTCGTCGAGGCGGCCCTCGGGCGGGGCTGGGACGTGACCGTCCTGCACCGGGGACGGCACGCGCCCGTGGCCGGTGTGCGGGCCCTGCGCGGCGACCGCACCGCGCCCGACGGGCTCGCCGCGCTCACCGGGACCGGGGACACCTGGGACGCCGTGGTCGACACCTGGTCGGCGGCGCCGTCCGCGGTGCGGGACTCGGCCCGACTGCTGCGGGAGCGCGCCGGGCGGTACGTGTACGTGTCGAGCTGCTCGGTGTACGCCTGGGCACCGCCCGCCGGGTACACCGAGGACGCTCCCCTGGTGGAGGGCGCCCGTGCCGACGCCGGGCAGAGCGACTACGCCCGTGACAAGCGGGGCGGCGAGCTGGCCGCGACCGAGGCCTTCGGCGCGGACCGCTCGCTGCTCGTCCGGTCGGGGCTGCTGATCGGGCCGTACGAGAACGTCGGGCGGCTGCCGTGGTGGCTGGACCGGATGGCGCGGGGCGGCCCGGTGCTGGCCCCGGGGCCGCGCGAGCTGCCGCTCCAGTACGTCGACGTACGGGACCTCGCCGCATGGGTGCTGGACGGGGTGGAGCGGGAGCTGAGCGGGCCGTACAACCTGATGAGCGAGCGGGGGCACACCACCATGGGCGCCCTCCTCGACGCCTGCGCGCGGGTGACCGGGGGCGCCGCCGAGCTGCGGTGGACCGACCCGGAGGTGGTGCTGGGCGCCGGGATCGAACCGTGGACCCAACTGCCGGTGTGGGTGCCGCCGGGCAGCGACCTGCACGACGCGCTGCACGGGGCGGACGTGTCACGGGCGATCGCGGCGGGGCTCCGCTGCCGGCCGGTCGCGGAGACGGTGGCCGACACCTGGGACTGGCTGCGGGAGCTCGGCGGTAGCGCGCCGCGGCGGCCCGACCGGCCCGCGGTGGGGCTGGACCCGGCGCTGGAGGCGAAG
Organism: Streptomyces sp. NPDC020489; assembly: GCF_044386545.1. Taxonomy (NCBI): domain Bacteria; kingdom Bacillati; phylum Actinomycetota; class Actinomycetes; order Kitasatosporales; family Streptomycetaceae; genus Streptomyces; species Streptomyces sp. NPDC020489. The sequence continues at coordinate 528,882 of NZ_JBIRUZ010000001.1, read as the reverse complement.
GTGCTGGGCCTGACCGGGGCGTGACCCGGGGGTGTCGCGTCCCGGGGGGTGTACCTGGCACCACCCCCCGACCCGGTGGCCAGGCCCCGTGCCACCGCCCCCCGACCTCGGCGAGACTGCTGCCATGGACATCGAGACGCGGGACGGCAGCGGCCCTGTGGGGCCAAAGGGCATGGCACGGGCGGCGGTTCGGGGGTTGGGGCTGGCGCTGGTCGCGCTGCCGGGGGCCGTGCTCTGTTTCACGCTGTCGGTGGTGTCCGTCGCGCTCATCCCGATCGGCGTCGGGATCGTCACCACACCGTGGGTGCTCACCGGGGTGCGGGCGTTCGCCGACTGGCGGCGGGTGCTGGCCGCCGAATGGGGCGGGGTACGGATCCCGTCGGCGTACCGGCCGATCCCCGCGGACGCCAACCCCTGGGCCCGCACCTTCGGCATGCTGCGTGACCCGGCGACCTGGCGGGACCTGCGGTGGCTGCCGGTCGACATGACGGCGGGGTTCGTCACCGCGCTGCTCCCGGCCGTGCTCGTGCTCTATCCGCTGGAGGGGCTCGCGCTGGCGGTGGGGCTGTGGCGGGTGTTCCCCGACGGGTACTGGTACGGGTTCGTGCCGGTCACCGGGCAGGGTACGGCGCTGCTCGCCGGCGCCCTCGGGCTCGTGATCCTCCTGTTCGCCCACTCCTTCACGCTCCGCGCGTTGCAGGCCCACTTCCGGCTCACCCGGGCCGTCCTCGGCGCCGGCCAGGGCGAACTCGCCGAGCGGGTACGGGTGCTGACCGAGACGCGCCGTGACGCCGTGGACACCTCCGCCGCCGAACTACGGCGCATCGAACGGGATCTGCACGACGGGGCGCAGGCCCGGCTGGTCGCCATGGGCATGGACCTGGGCACCATCGAGATGCTCCTGGACAAGGACCCGGAGAAAGCGCGGGAGTTGCTCGCGCAGGCCCGCAGGTCGTCCGTGGACGCTCTCGCCGAGCTGCGCGACCTGGTGCGCGGCATCCATCCGCCGGTGCTCGCCGAGCGCGGACTCGGGGACGCCGTACGGGCGTTGGCGCTGCGGCTGCCGCTGCCCTCCGAGGTGACGGTGGAACTGCCCGGGCGGGTCGAGGAGCCGGTGGAGACGGCGGCGTACTTCGCGGTCAGCGAGGTGCTCACCAACGCCGTGAAGCACTCGGGCGCCGACCGGCTGTGGGTGGACCTGCACCACGCCGAGGGCATGCTGCGGATCACCGTCACCGACGACGGCAGGGGCGGAGCGACGGTCGGGGCGGGGTCGGGGCTGGCCGGGGTGGAGCGCCGGCTGGGTACATTCGACGGCGTCCTGGCCGTCAGCTCTCCCGCGGGCGGTCCCACCATGGTCACCATGGAGATCCCTTGCGCGTTGTCCTAGCCGAAGACCTGTTCCTGCTGCGGGACGGACTGGTCCGGTTGCTCGAGGCCCATGACTTCGAGATCGCCGCGGCCGTCGAGTCCGGCCCCGAGCTCGCCCGCGCGCTGGCCGAACTGGAGCCGGACGTCGCCGTGGTCGACGTACGGCTGCCGCCCACGCACACCGACGAGGGCCTGCAGTGCGCGCTCCAGGCGCGGCGGGAGCGACCCGGGCTGCCGGTGCTGGTGCTGTCGCAGCACGTGGAGCAGCTGTACGCGCGGGAGCTGCTGGCGGACGGCACCGGTGGGGTGGGGTACCTGCTGAAGGACCGGGTGTTCGACGCGGCGCAGTTCGTGGACGCCGTGCGCCGGGTGGCGGCGGGCGGGACGGCCATGGACCCGCAGGTGATCCAGCAGCTGCTGACCCGGCGGGCGGCGGCCGACCAGCCGCTCGGGCGGCTGACGCCCCGGGAGCTGGAGGTGCTGGAGCTGATGGCGCAGGGCCGTACCAACGCCGCGATCGCGGACCAGCTCGTCGTCACGGAACGGGCCATTGCCAAGCACACCTCCAACATCTTCGCCAAACTGGGCCTGGAGGTGTCGGACGATGACAATCGACGCGTTCTGGCGGTCCTCGCCTATCTGGACCGGGGCCGGTGACAGCTCCCTGATTCTGTGTAACACCCGCTGCTCAGGCCGTTGTTGGGGCCAGGTGGCCGATCAATCCTCTGATTTGTTTGTGGGACGGCTGAACACCCTTGGGACGGCGTCCGTATGGAAGTGCGCCGCTTCACTCCTGTCGGGCGCCTCGATAGCCCCCGCAAGGAAGTCAGAGGAGTTCCATGGGACGCAACAATCGCAAACGCCGTACGTCGATGACCACCAAGGTCGTGGCGGGGTCGGCAGCCCTAGCGCTCGGTGGGGGCGGGCTTGTCTGGGCGAACTTCTACGCATCGGCTCATGAGTCGAACGCGGGACGCAACCAGGTGAAGGCCGCCGGGGCCCAGATCGCCACGATCCAGTGCCCGGACGTCGGTCAGAAGCTGACGAACGTCCCGAACGGCGCCCGGAACGGCGTGAGTACGGAGCTGGCGAATCTGGACAAGCAGATCACCGAGGCCTACGCACGGCTCGCCGCCACCCGCCAGGCGCAGGCGCGGGACGCGGGGTTCGTGCAGAACGCCATCCTCGGCCCGCTCAAGGACAAGCGGTCCGCGGCCCTGGACCGGATCCGGATCAACATCCAGCGGGCGGGCGGACAGGTGGTCAACCTGGGTCAGTTCGCCGGATGCACCGGTGTCCCGGCCGCGCAGCCGCAGACCAACGACGGCGCGGCCGGCCAGACCGGCGGCCAGCAGCAGGGCGGCGGCCAGCAGCAGAACGGCGGCCAGCAGCAAGGCGGCCAGCAGGGCGGCGGCCAGCAGCAGGGTGGTCAGCAGAACGGACAGGGCGGCAACGGTCCGACGGCCGCCGACTTCGTGGACATCACGAAGGTCCAAGCCAACGCCCAGCTCGGTGTCGGCGCCAACGGACTCCCGGCCAACGGCCGTTCGGGTTCGCGAGGCACCTTCACCACCAAGTGCGGCACGAACGGGAACGACAACCACAACACGGACAACGTGATCGTCGCCCCGGGTGTCTCCAACGGCGCCCACCACCTGCACGACTACGTCGGCAACCAGAGCAACGACGCGTTCGCTAGCGACCAGGAGCTGGCGGGGGCCCAGACCACCTGCCAGAACCAGGGCGACAAGTCGTCGTACTTCTGGCCGGTGCTGCGCGTGCAGGACGGTTCGCAGGACTTCGACCAGAACGCGGCCGGCGGTGGCACCGAGGGCAACGTGGGCAAGATCCTCCAGCCCGCCCAGGCACAGCTGAAGTTCGTCGGCAACAAGCGGGGCAACGTCGTCGCCATGCCGACCGCGCTGCGCATCATCACCGGTGACGCCAAGGCCTTCGTCAACGGCAACGCCAACGCCAACGTGAACTGGAGCTGCACCGGCTTCGAGAACAAGGTCCAGCTCAAGGACAAGTACCCGATCTGCCCGCAGGGCAGCCAGGTGGTCCGTACGACCAACTTCCAGAGCTGCTGGGACGGCAAGAACATCGACAGCGCCAACCACCGCACCCACGTGGCGTTCGTCCAGGCCGACGGCACCTGCGCCAACGGCTTCAAGGCGATCCCGCAGCTTCAGGTCCGGCTGGTCTACAACGTTCCGGCCCCGACCATCCAGAACGGACAGGTCGTGAAGCCCTACGCGGTGGACTCCTTCCCGGAGAACCTGCACAAGCCGATCACCGACCACAACGACTTCATCAACTTCTTCTCGGCGAACACGATGAACAAGATGGTCAAGTGCATCAACAGCGGCCAGAAGTGCCAGTGACCCGGGGCTAGCCCCACAGAGAACCGGCGGTGGGATCTCCCACCGCCGGTTGTCTTGTGCCCCGATGTTCAGTGACCGCCGGAGTGGCTTCCCGTGTGGGCCGAGTGGTCCTGGCCCTCCTCGATGTCGCCGCCGAGCGTGGCGCGCAGGGCGGTCACGGTCTTCGTCGCGCCGACCGCGATCCACTTGCGGCCGACGAGGTAGTGACCGCCGTAGTCCTTGGCCCCGTTGATCCACTCTCGCTGGCCGCGGTCGGTGGCGAAGGTGGCGAGGATGAACTTGCCGTCGGCGTCGCTCTTGCGGCAGGAGCCCTGGCGGATCTCGTCGGCGTCGATCTGGATCGTCGGCTCGCAGCCGACCTCGGCGGCCAGATGCTCCAGGCTGCCGGTGGCCGTTCGCGGCACGGCGGCGCTGTCGTCGTCGCCGCCGGATCCGCAGCCGGTCAGCACGAGGGCCGCCGCGGCGGCCGCGAGCATCGGTCGGGTCAACCTCATCTGTTCCTCCGGAACCTTCCCGTGGGCCTGGGCGCCCGTCCCCTTCCATACGGCCACGGGCCCGGGTCTGCTCAAATCCGCTGTCCCGGCGCGCACACCCGTGCGAGAGTGTGCCGGTGAACGACGACTGGGAAAAGCGGGTCACGGCCGCCTGGGCCACTTTCGACGACTACCCCGAGGAGCGAGCCGCCGAGTTCCGCGCGGTGATCGACGACCTCGTCGCCGAACTCCCCGCCGGCCATCCGGACGGGCCCTTCGAGCGGGCCTGCGCCTGGGACTCCACCGGCCACTCCGACCGGGCCGTCCCGCTGTACCGGGAGGCGCTGGCGCTGGGCCTGACCGGGTACAAGGGCCGCCGGGCCAAGATCCAGCTGTCCAGTTCGCTGCGGAACATCGGGCAGGCCGAGGAGGGCGTCAAGCTGCTGACGCCCGAACTGGACGCCCCTTCGGACGAGTTGGACGACGCCGTACGCGCGACGCTCGCGCTGTGCCTGTCCAGCCTGGGCCGGGACCGCGAGGGCCTCTCGCTCGTCCTCGGCGCGCTGGCCCCCCATCTGCCGCGCTACCAGCGGTCGATGGCCCGCTACGCGCGTGCTCTGGTGGAGCCGGGGGCCTGACTCACCCGGGCGGCGGTGACCAACTCACGATTCGCTCGTTCTGCTGAACGTGCAGTCACAGGATGTCGAACCGCGCCCCGCACCCGCCCCCGAGCCGTTCGTCGACGTCGAACAGGCCGAGGCCGCGCTCGTCGAGCACTACCCCCGGCTCGTCCGGCTCGCCTATCTGGTGCTGCCGCCGAGCCTCGGCCGCAACCGGCGGGTCCTGACGGCGCACGCCCTCACCCAGCGCGCGCTGCCCCGCGGCCGGGCCGAGACGCCGGTCATCCCGGCCCAGTCGACCGGCCGCGACGGCGACCCGGGGTACGCGTTCGTCCGCCTCCAGGTGCTGCGTACGGCGCTGGAGGCGGGCCGGCCGCTGAGCCGCAAGGCGTGGCCGAAGCGCTCCCAGCTGCCGCCGCTGCTCCCCCAGGTGTGGGGCCTGCGGCTCTTCCCGCGCTCGGGCGGCGCCGACGAACTCGCCCTGGACCAGAAGCTGTCCACGCTGTCGGCCCCGGGGCGTGCCGCCTATGTCCTGCGCGGCCTGGAGCGGCTCCCCGACGGAGACGTGCGGCGGGTGCTCACCGCGGTCGGGGTGACGGGGACGGACGCGGCGCTGGAGGAGGCCGACACCGTCCCGGCCGAGCGGTACCCGCTCCTCGACGCCCCCGAGTTCGACCCCTGCTCCCTCCAGGCCCGGCCCACCGACCTCATGCGGCGGCGCCAGCACCTGAAGGCCGGGCTCGCCACCGCCGCCGCGCTCGCCGTGTGCGGGGCCCTGCTGGGGCTGCCGGGCGACGGCTGGGCACCGGACGGTGCCGCCGCGCCGCCGTACGCGCAGAACCCCGCCGCGCAGGCCGCCCTCGACCCGGGCCGGCTGGTCCGCGTCCCGGCCCTCGCCTGGCAGGCCGCCTCCCGCAACGACTTCTCCGTCTGGCCCGCCCGCGGCGACCTCACCGACGACACCGCGCTCCTGCGCCGCGCCCTCGCGGTGTGGGCCCGCCCCGGCCAGACCGTCCACGTCTCCGCGACCCCCGGCACCCCGTCCGGCGGGCCCGCCGGACCGGCCCAGCTCCTCTACGCGGGCACCGTCGACAGCGCGCGCGTGGTGATCCTCTACGACGGTCTGCGCATCGCCCGCTACGCCGAGCCGAAGGACGGCACGCAGGGCGCGGCCCTCGACTTCGCCCGGGTGGACGGCGCGACCTCCGCCGAGGCGAGCGCGGTCGTGCTGGGCCGGTCGGACGGCAACGTCCGCTATCTGATGGCCCCTTGGGTGAAGAAGGCCGCCGAGCGGGACCTGCTGAAGCCCTCCTCCGGCGCGATGGCCCTGCCGCTCACCGACGGGGTGACCTCGCCGCTGTCCGGTCCGGCCCGGGGCAACGGCGGCTGCACGTCCTGGAACGTCCTGGAACTGACGGACCGCGACGGCACCCGGCTGCTGACCGACCTCGGCGAACTGGTCCCGGCGCGGCTCACCACCGGCCGCCCGGGCGCGCTCCACGAGGCCTCGGGCGCCCAGGCGCTGCGTACCTGGGCGCCGTTCGCCTGTTCCCTGTCAGCGATGCGCTCGGCGGGGGTGCGGACGGTGAACGCGTGGGCGTACGCCGAGCAGCCGCTGCCCGACGCGGGCGGGGCGGCGGACTGGGTGTGCACGCGCGCCGAGACCTGGCGCGGTGGCGGCACCCGGACGCTGGCGCAGTTCCACACCCCGGGCGGGGCCTACGGGGCGGTCGCGGCACAGGGCGAGAACGTCCCGGCGTGCGGGCCGCGGGACCCGCAGGTGCTGGCGGGTGTGCTGTGGAAGTCCCAGACGGGGTCGTGGTACCTGCTGGCCGCGGGCAGCGCGAACACGGCGTCGATCCGTACGACGGGTGCGGTGAGCGGCTCCGCGCGGGGGAACCTGCTGGCCGTGAAGACCAAGGAGGGCGCGCGGGCCGGGCTGAAGGGGACGCTGGAGGACGGGCGGACGATCAACGGGCTCCGGTAGTCCGGCCGTCCCGTCGCCGGCCCCATGCGAAGTGATCCGCTTGTGCTGGTTCTGTGAACACCCTTGACCGGACCGGGCCGTTCCAGGCCGGATCCGATCGGTAAGGTGTTCGCATGACTACCGGGGTACGGCGAAGAATGGGAGTCGAGGAGCGGCGGCAGCAGCTGATCGGCGTCGCCCTCGAACTGTTCAGCCAACGCTCGCCCGACGACGTCTCCATCGACGAGATAGCGACCGCGGCCGGCATCTCGCGCCCGCTGGTCTACCACTACTTTCCCGGCAAACTCAGCCTGTACGAGGCCGCGTTGAAGCGCGCGGCGGACGATTTGTCGAGTCGGTTCGTCGAGCCGCGGGAAGGGCCCCTGGGGGGCCGTCTGCTGCGGGTGATGCGGCGCTACTTCGACTTCGTCGACGACCACGGGCCCGGTTTCTCGGCGCTGATGCGGGGCGGTCCGGCGGTCGGCTCCTCGGCGACGAACGCGCTCATCGACGCCGTACGGCAGGCCGCCTACGACCAGATCCTTTCGCATCTGCGGGTGGAGGATCCGCCGCCGCGGCTGGAGCTGGTCATCCGCTCCTGGATCTCCCTCGCCGAGTCGACCGCGCTGATCTGGCTGGACGGCCGGCGCATCCCGCGCGCCGAGCTGGAGAAGCAGCTCGTGCAGGACTTCGCCGCGCTGGCCGCGGTGAGCGCGGCCCACGACGAGGAGATGCGCACGCTGCTGTCCCGGATCCTGCGGGACGAGCCGGGTGACGGGCCGTTCACCGACCTGGCGGCCCGGCTGATCGCGCTGGCCTCCTAGGACCTCACCGGGTTCTCCAGGACGGCCTTGGTGTAGGAGGCGTCCAGGTCGCGCACCTCCGCGGAGAGGTGCACGGTGACGCCGTCCTGGGGCCCGACGTGCTTGCGCAGCAGCTCCACCACGGCCTCGGTGAGCTTCGCCTTGGTCTCCTCGGTCCGTCCGGCGAGCAGCGCGAGCGTGACGTTCACGATCGCGTGGCCCTCCTTCTCGCCGCCGACCGCCTCGTCCCCGGTGCGCAGCACTCGCGTCTTGCACGCCTCCAGCTTCGCGGCCGCGGTCTCGACGACCACCGGGTGCAGCGCGAGGGCGAACTCCTCCCAGTCGACGTGGTCGAGGTGCGGGGAGCGTTCGATGGTGATCTGCGGCATGAGGACGGACTCCTGTTCTAGGGCGACGAGGGCACCCTAACCGTCGTGCGGGAGCCCTCACAGGGCCGTCTCATCGCAACCGCAGCGCGAGCATGGCGATGTCGTCCTCCCGGTCATGGCCGAAGGAGGCCAGGAGGGTGTCGCACAGGGCGTCCAGGCCAGGCAGGGAGCCGACCGCGGCCGCGCGGAGGTGCTCCATCGAGGCCGCGAGGTCGACGCCGCGGGTCTCGATCAGGCCGTCGGTGACCATGAGGAGCCGGTCGGTGGGTTCGAGGAAGAACTCGGTGGCCGGCGGACGGGGCAGGCCGATGCCGAGCAGCGGTCCTGCCGCCTTGACGTAGTCGGCGCCGCCGGTGTCCCGGACGATCAGCGGCGGGATGTGCCCCGCGTTGGCCAGGCGCGTCCGCCCGGTGCCGGGGTCGATCAGGGCCAGGCAGACGGTGGCCGTGAGGTCGGGGTGGTAGCGCCGGAGCATCCGGTCCAGGCGCTCGGCGAGCACGGCCGGGTCACTGTCCTCGACGGCGTAGGCGCGCAGCGCGTGCCGGATCTCCACCATGACGGTGGCCGCGTCCAGCGAGTGCCCGACGACGTCGCCGACCGCGGTGAGCACGCCGTCGTCGGTCCGCAGCACCGCGTAGAAGTCGCCGCCGATCTCGGTCTCCTGGGAGGCGGGCACATAGCGGACCACGACGTCCACGCCCGGCAGCTCCGGCAGCCGGTGCGGCTGGGGCAGGAAGCTGTGCTGGAGGGTGAGGGCGACGTGCCGCTCCACCTGGTACATGAGCAGCGGATGGGCGGCGAACGCGGTGGCCTGGGCCAGCCGGGCCAGCAGGGTGTCGCTCTCGCCGCCCATGCGGCGCATCCCGCGGGCGGGAGCCGCCAGGCACACGGCCGCCCTGCCGTCCTGGGTGGGGACGAGTGCCAGCCGGGCGTCGTGCTCCACGCCGGGCCGGAAGTACCCGGCCGGCCACATCGGCGCGGGCACCGTCGTGAGCTGCATGGCGGACTGTCCCCGGGCGAGCCGCTGGAGCAGGGTGGCCACCGCCCGGTTGGCCGCGTCGTCGGGAAGGGCCACGGGGATGCGGTCCCGGGACAGGCCGCGGTACAGGCGGTCGCCCTGGTCCAGGACGAAGGCGGCGGCGGGGGTGCCCGTGAGCCGGGCGGTGCCCTCGGCCGCCGCGTCGGCGAGTTCCGGCAGGGAGCGTGCCGCCTGAATGGTGACGATGGTCTCCGACAGCTGGGTCAGCCGCCGCACGAGGGCCCGGTCGTCGGCCCGCACCTGTGCGTGGCGCACGGCGGCCCGGACCACGGCCTCGATCTCCAGAGGATCTGCGGGCACCTTCAGATACGCCTCGAACCCCGCGCCCAGGCCCTCGCAGTAGGTGGCCGGGGCCACCGGGGCGGCCGAGAAGTGCACGACGGGCAGTGCGGCCGTGTGGGGCCGCTGTCTGAACAGGCGGCACAGGTCGAAGCCGCTCATGTCCGGCAGGCCCACGTCGACGAGGGCCACGTCGGGCAGGGTGCCCTTGCGCAGCCGTGCGTCGAGTTCGGCGAGCGCCTCGGCGCCGGTGGCGACCGGGACGACCCGGTGGCCCGCCCGGCTCAGCAGGGTGCCCAGGGCGGACCGGCTCGCTTCCGTGTCGTCCACGAGCATCACGGTCGTGCCGGTCGGGTTTCCTTTGACGTCCATGCGTTCAGCCCTTGGACAGCACGGTGGGGCAGACCCGGACGGGCCTGCCCCACCACGGTAGTGCCCTGGTCAGGAATCGCGGGAGAATACGGCCACGGTCCGCCCGGGAACGGTGAAGGTGCCCGAAGCCCGTTCGTAGGACGACCTCTTGACGGTGGAGTCCGCGCCCGCCGCCTGCACCTCGTGCAGCGCGTACGCCGTACCGGCCAGCGCGGCCACCCGCTGCTCCTGCGCCCGCGGCGTCGCGTTGAACACCACGACGAGATCGCTGCGGTCACCGAGCGCCATGGTGATCACGCCCGGCGTCTCCTCGGTGCCCGAGAGCGGGAAGGAGAGCTGCGACTGCACCTGCGCGGCCGTGCCGAGGGAGAACAGGCTCTCCGTCGCCCGGATCCGCAGCAGGTCCCGGTAGGCCGCCGAGGCGCCCTCGATCTGCGGGCAGCCGACCTCGACCGAGCCCAACAGCGGCTTGGCCCAGGTCCACTTGGACGCGTTGTCGGCCGCCATCGGCAGTCCGCGTCCGAAGCCGTTGCCGTCCCGGCAGTTCCAGTGGATGGCGTTGAACCAGTCGCCGCTGTCGTAGGAGTTGCGGTCCAGGGACTTGGAGCGCAACAGGTCGGTGCCCGCCTGGGAGAGCGACGGGCCCTGCGAGAGGGTCGCGGTCGCCATGGCGAGGACCTGCATCCGGGCGCGGTCGTCGGCGCTGGTGGTGGCGGGCAGTTTGTACGTCAGCGCGTCGAACAGCGACTCGTTGTCGTGCGCGTCGGCGTAGGCGAGGGCGTCGCCGGGGGCGTCCGCGTAGCCGGCGGGGGCGCCGTTGTAGTCGACGTCGGAGCCCTTGACCTCCTTGCCGCTGGTGTCGGTGAAGGTGTACGCGCTCAGGTTGCCCGAGAGGCCGACCTTGATGAGGTCCTGGTAGTGCAGCAGGCGGGACCGCTGCTCGGCCGAGGTGCCGTTGCTGGTGGAGGAGTTGGGGTCGGTGTAGAGGCCGGAGGCGAAGCCCTGGACGCCCGGGTCCTCGTCGAAGGGGCCGCCGCCGCGCACCGCGTCGCGGGCCCGGTCGGAGAAGGTGGCGATGCCGGTTCCGGCCATGTTCTTCTGGGTGGCCTGGACGAAGCGGGCGTCGTCGGCGACCTCGCCGAAGTTCCAGCCCTCGCCGTACAGGATGATCTTCTTGCCGTCGACGCCGTCCTTGGCGGGGGTCAGCGCGTCCAGGGCCTTGCGGACCGCCAGGATGTTGGCCTTCGGGTGGTGGCCCATCAAGTCGAAGCGGAAGCCGTCGACCTTGTACTCCTTGGCCCAGGTGACGATGGAGTCGACGACCAGCTTGCCCATCATGGCGTTCTCGGTGGCCGTGTTGGAGCAGCAGGTGCTGTTGGCGACCGAGCCGTCGGCGAGCAGGCGCTGGTAGTAGCCGGGGACGACCTTGTCGAGGACGCTGGTGTCGGCCTGGCCGCTGGCGGCGGTGTGGTTGTAGACGACGTCCATGACGACCCGCAGGCCGTCCTCGTTCAGGGACTTGACCATCTCGCGGAACTCGACGGTACGGGCGGTACCTTCGGGATCGGTGGCGTACGAGCCCTCGGGGACCGTGTAGTGGTAGGGGTCGTAGCCCCAGTTGTAGGCGTCCTTGGCCGCGGACTTCGCCACGCACTCCTGCTGCTTGTCGGAGTCGGCCGGGTAGGAGGCCAGGTCGCAGTCCGGGGTCGCCTGGTCCGCGCGGCGCTCGGGGATGGTGGCGATGTCGAAGGCCGGGAGGAGATGGACGTAGGAGGTGCCCGACCTCGCGAGCGCCTTCAGGTGCCTGGAGCCGTCGCTGTCCTTGTCGGTGAAGGCGAGGTACGTCCCCGGGTCACTGGCGGTCCGGTCCGCGACGGAGAAGTCCCGGACGTGCAGCTCCTGGATCTGGGCGTCCTTGAGCGGGACGGCCTTCGGCTTGGTGTACGTCGACCAGCCGCGCGGGGCGAGGGACTTGTCGTGCAGGTCGACGACGAGGCTGCGCTCGGAGTCGGTGGTCAGGGCGACCGAGTAGGGGTCGGTGACCTTGTTGGTGACGACCTTCCGGACGCTGGGGGCCCAGACCTTCACCACGTACCGGTAGGCCTTGCCCTTCCAGGACGTGGGGCCGGTGACGGACCAGACGCCGGTGGCGGCGTCGCGCTTCATCCGCACCGTGGAGCCGTCGAGCTCCAGGGCCACGTTCTGCGCGGTCGGCGCCCACACGGACAGCCTCGGGCGGCCGCTCCTGTCGAACGTGGGGCCCAGCTCCGCCTTGGTCGCGCCCGGGTACAGATCGTCGAGGACGCCGGCGAGCTGCACCCCGGTCGCCGCGAGCACGGCGCCGTTCACGGCCCGCTGGGAGGCGACGACCTGGCCCCTCAGTGCCTCGCGGACCCGGTCGCGGTCCCGCGGGTCGACCGTCCAGGCGGTGTAGCCCTTCAGGTGCGGGAACCTCTTCTTCTGGGCGTCGGTGAGGGTGGCTTTCGACAGTCGCAGCCAGCGCTCGTCGTCGCTGGTCAGCGTCCCGTTCCGGGCCGTGATCGAGCCGCTGCGGCTGTAGAGCAGCTGGGTGGAGGCGGCCGTCTCGGCGCCGTTCCAGGCGACCGTGTCGCGGTCGAGCCAGACCGCCTTGGCGGTGGTCAGGTCGAGGGCGGCCGCGGTGCCCGCGGGCTGCGGGAGCAGGTACTTCTCCTGGCCGTTCACCAGCCACACCTCGTGGCCGTTCGCCGTGAGGTCCAGCGACTGGTCGCCGGGCAGGTCCTTCTCGTCGCCCTTGTGGAGGATGTAGCTGAGGCTGGTGGCCCCGTCGGTGAGCGGAACCTCGTAGACCGCGCCATAGGCGTCAGTCTTCACCGGCTGAAGGGGCTTCGACCAGTCCGTGGGGTTCGCGGCGCCCGTCCAGACGTGCAGTCCCCAGCCGTCGTAGTTCCCGTCGGCCCGGTGGTAGTGCAGGACCGCCTTGGTCTTGTCCTGCGCGGGGTAGTCCGGCCTCTCGGTGACGACGTCCGTCTTGCCCTGCTCGATCCACACCTCGCCGGTTCTGGTGACGTCGATCGTGCGGTCGGCGGAGACGTCCTTGGTGCCGTCCTTGTCGATGACGAGGTAGCCGACGCTGCTGGCGCCCGGCTTCAACTTGACCCAGGCGAAGGCCCCGTAGGCGTCACGGCCGATGAAGGGGTGGCTGTCCGGCCAGTTCGTGGCCTCGCCGTCGGCGATGTCGCCCCAGGCGTACAGGCCCCAGTTGGCGTAGTCGCCGTCGGTGCGCTTGTAGTGCACGATCGCGTAGTCGCGGGAGGAGGCGGTGGGGATCTCCTCGGCGGGCGGGGTGCCGGTGGTGGAGGCCGCCGTGGCGCTCGCGGTGCGGCCTGCCGAGTCGATGACAACGGCCTTGTAGCGCAGCGCGGTTCCGGTCGGCAGCTTCTTCCCGAGGACCTGTGTGACCTTGTACGGGGCGTGGTCGGCGGAGCCGAGGGTGCGCCACTTACCGCCCGCGACCTGCGCGGCGAAGACGACCCGGTTCAGGCCGCCGCCGTCGACGTCGGCGGAGATCTCCACCGTGCCGGTGGCGCCGGGGGTCGGGGCCTTGAGGGTGAGCGTCGGCGCGGTGGCGGGCTTGGCGGGCCTGCCGGCCGCCTTGAGGACGATCGCGGAGCCGGCCGGGACGCTGACGGTGAGCCTCTTGTCGCCGCCCGACGTCACGGTGGCGTCGGTGCCGTAGCGCCCGTGGTACGTCATGCCGGCCGAACCCACCGCGAACGTCGCCGACTTGGTCTCACCGGCGTTGTTGAACGCCACGACGTACTCGGTGCCCGTCTTGGCGTCGGTGCGCGAGAAGGCGTAGACCCCGGGGCCGTCGGCCGCGTGGCGCTCGGTCTGGACGCCGTCGGTGAGGGCCGGGTCGGCCTTGCGGAGCTTGGCGAGTGCGGCGATCTGCCGGTAGAGCGGCGTGTTCGTGTCGTACGCGTCGCTCGCGTGGGTGCGGTCGGTGCCGATCTCGTCGTCGTCGAGGTAGTCGGCGGTCTTCGAGGCGAACATCGTCTGGCGGGCGTCCTTGTCGCCGCCGGCGCCCGTGAAGCCCTGCTCGTCGCCGTAGTAGACGACCGGGTTGCCGCGGCTGAGGAACATCAGCTCGTTGGCGAGCCTGCCCTTGGCGAGCAGCTCGGCGTCGGTCGCCTTCGGGTTGTCCTGTTTCAGGAAGGACCCGATGCGGCCCATGTCGTGGTTGCCGAGGAAGGTGACCTGCTCGTACGCGTTGGCCTTGTCGGTCGTGTACTTGTAGTCGTCGCCGAAGACCGCGGCCAGCCGCTGGGCGCTGCCGCCCTGGGAGGCGTACTGCCGCGCCGCCTCCTGGAAGGGGAAGTCGAGCGTGGCGTCGAGGCGGCCCTGGGTGACGTAGGGCGAGGTGACGTCCGTGTCGGCGGAGTAGACCTCGCCGAACATGAAGAAGTCCTCGCGCCCCCTCTTGGCGGCGTAGGCGTCGAGGGCGGTGGCCCACTGGGTCCAGAACTCGGTGTTGACGTGCTTCACGGTGTCGATCCGAAAGCCGTCGACCCGGAAGTCCCGCACCCATCTCTCGTAGATCTTCTCCATGCCGCTGACGACCTCGGGACGCTCGGTCCACAGGTCGTCGAGGCCGGAGAAGTCGCCCTGGTCGGAGCTCTCACCGGCGAAGGTGGAGTCGCCGCGGTTGTGGTACATCGTGGGGTCGTTGAGCCACGACGGCACCTTGACGTTCTTCCTCGCGGCGGCCACGGTCGGCGTGCGCGGGAAGGAGTCGGTGTCGACGTCGGGGAAGTCCCGCTCGCCGTCGGCGTGGTCGGAGTCGTCGAAGGGCTCGCCGTCCTCCGTCAGGTACGGGAAGGCGCCCTTGGAGAGGTAGCCGTAAGACTTCTCCTCGTAGTCGACGACGTCGGCGGTGTGGTTGGTGATGACGTCGAAGAAGACCTTCATGCCCTTGGCGTGGGCCTTGGAGATCAGGTTCTCCAGGTCCTTGTTCGTCCCGAAGTGCGGGTCGACCTGGGTGAAGTCGGTGATCCAGTAGCCGTGGTAGCCGGCGGAGGCGTCGCTGCCGGTCCCCTGCACGGGCTGGTTCTTGAAGAGGGGGGCCATCCAGATGGCGGTGGTGCCCAGGCCCTTGATGTAGTCGAGCTTCTGCGTCAGGCCCTTGAGGTCGCCGCCCTGGTAGAAGCCCTTGTCGGTGGGGTCGTACCCGGTGGTGAGGCGGGTGCCGGTCAGGCCGCCCTTGTCGTTGCCGGTGTCGCCGTTGGCGAAACGGTCCGGCAGGACGAAGTAGAACTGCTCGCGGGTGGCGTCGTGCCGGGCGGGCTCGGCGGCGAGCTTGGCGTCGGACGGTGGCGGAGGCGGGGTGTCGGCCCGCGCCGCGAGGGGTTGGACGAGCGCTGCGGCCAGCGCGGTGACGGTGACCGCGGCGATCCGTCCGGCGTGGGCGGTGCGGCGCCTCGACGGCGACGGCCATCTCGGTATCACGGATGGACTCCTTGCGATTGCGGCGGCTCTACGTGGGTCCGACCCCGCGCGACCGTATCGCCGCCGCAACGCTTACAGCAAGAGTCGTGAAAGCAATGGAAAGAAGTTTCAGAACGACTCAGCAGCTCGACTTGCCCGCGTAGATCGCGAGGGCCGTGTGGGCGCCCAGCGTCGCGGTGAACTGGCCGGCGGAGTTCACGCTCACCGTGGTGTTGTTCTGCACGTTGCAGTACGTACCGGCGGCGAGGGAGGTCTGGTAGGTGCGGCTCAGGCTGCCCGACTCGTGGTTGATCGCCACGTACCCCTTGCTGCCGCGCCCGAAGGCGATGGCGTCGCCCCCGTTGTCCCACCAGTCGGTGACGGCCTGGCCGCGGGTGGCGTTGCGGAAGGCGACCATGCGCAGGATCTCCGGCCAGGCGTGCTGGCACTTCCAGCCGTCCTGCCAACAGGCGGTTACCGAGCCGTTGTTGGGCGGCCCGGCGTCGGTGGAGGACCACTCGTAGCCGGAGTTGACGTCCGGGGCGCCGTACGGGTGGGCGAGCATGAAGACGTTGGCCAGGGTGTAGGTCGCGCCGTCCTTGTAGGTGAGGGTGGAGCCGTTGCGCTCGGTGTCGTGGTTGTCGACGAAGACACCGGCGACCGAGCTGCTCAGGTACCCCCAGCCCTCGCCGTAGTTCTTCAGATAGGCGAGGTTCTCGTTGGTGAAGACGCGCTTGAGGTCGAAGGCGTAACGGAACTCCTGCACATCGCCGTTGCCCGTGTACTCGGTGGGCTGGACGGCCTCTCCGCTGCCGAAGATGACCTCCTGCTTCCAGTACGCGGAGGTGTTGGACAGCCGCGACCTGATGTTGGCGAGGTCGGCCGCCGGGATGTGCTTGGCCGCGTCGATGCGGAAGCCGTCCACCCCGTAGCCGAGCAGGGAGTTCAGGTATCCGGCGATGGTGGCGCGGACGTACGGCTCGCCGGTGTCCAGGTCGGCGAGGCCGACGAGTTCGCAGTTCTGGACGTTGGCGCGGTTGGTGTAGTCGGTGATGGTGGACGTGCAGTCGTCGAAGTCGTAGGACGAGTACAGGCCCGGGTAGGCGTACTTGGTGTACGACGAGCCGCCGGTGCCGGTGCCGCTGCCCGCGGACATGTGGTTGATCACGGTGTCGACGACGACCTTCACGCCGGCCGCGTGACACGTGTCCACCATGCTCTTGAAGGCGGTGGCGTCGCCGAGGCGCCCGGCGATCCGGTAACTGACGGGCTGGTACGACGTCCACCACTGCGAGCCCTGGATGTGCTCGGCGGGCGGGGAGACCTGGACGTAGCCGTAACCGGCGGGGCCGAGGGTGCGGGTGCACTCCTTGGCGACGGAGGCGAAGTTCCACTCGAACATCACCGCGGTGACGTCCTTGGTGCCGGGCGGGGAGGCGTGGGCGGTCCCGGCGGGGGTGAGGAGGGCCGCGGCTGCGGCGAGCGCGGTCAGGGAGGCGCTGGCGGACCATCTCGATATCACGGGGGGCTCCTTGCGGACGGGCGGGCACCCTTGCCCGACGTCGGCGTGAACGTACCGCCGACGAAAGGTTTACAGCAAGAGGCTTGAAACCGACGGCAAGAATTTTCACCGACTCTCCGGGTCCTCGCCGGTGATCTCGGCCAACAGGGCCCGGGCCCTGGGGATCCGGGGATGCTCCGGGTGCAGGAACCGCTCGCAGTCGCTCACCGCCCGCCGCGCGACCGTCTCCGCCTCGTCCCGGCGCCCCAGGCCGTGCAGGGCCTCGGCGGTGGCCAGATCCAGGCCCCCGCTGTGGGCCCGTACCCGGGGCGGGGTGTACCGGCGGGCCTCGGCCAGGGCCTCCTCGTACCGTCCCTGACCGCTCAGGCTGCGCACCAGGCCGCAGTGGAGTGCGGCGAGGGAGGCGCCCTCGGCCCGGGGCAGGTTCCCGCGGGCGATGGCCTCGGCCTCCTCGTGGCGGCCCTGTACGCACAGCACGGCGACCAGGTTGTCCAGCACGGACAGCTCGATGTCCCACACCGGGGCCAGATGCTTGAGCCGGGTGACCCCGCGCAGGATGTCCAGGCCTTCCGCCTCGGCCTCGACGTGGCGCCCCGCCTCGGCGAGGACCACCATGCGGTTGCTGCGCACCATCAGCGACAGCTGCTGCGCCGCCGTACCCGGCGTCTGCCGCAACTCCGCGGCGAGGGACTCCAGTTCGGGGAGCACTCGCGCGCCCCGCCCCAGGGCGCACGCGGCCCCGGTCGCCATGGCCCTGGCGCACTGCTCCCACACGAGGCGCTGTTCGCGCCCGCGCAGCCGCCCTGCCTGCGCCTGAAGCTCCCTCGCCCCGGCCTCCAGCTCCTCGTACGCGCCGTCCTGCCAGAGCCGGACGAGGCGGTCCACAGCGGCCGACTCCCGTGAGCGGCCCCGGATCATCCGTGCGATCTCCACGGTCGGCGAGGGTACGGGACGGCGGCGCGGCGGCAACAGGCCAGGGCCCGCCGCCTGTCGGGGCGACGGGCCCTGGCAGGCCGCGGGTCGGTCAGGCCGTGGTCCACCACACCGTGGTGTCCGAGGGCACCTTCGTCTCGCCGTCGGCCTCCGTGAGCTCACCGTTCGTCAGCAGGACGCGGCCGTACGAGGGGGTCGCCACCGACTCGCCGCTGGTGTTCGCCACGCACACGAACTCGCCGCGGCGGAAGGCGAGGACGCCCTCGGGTGCGCGCAGCCACTCCACCGCGTCACCGGCGCCGAGGTCCGGCCGGGTGCGGCGGATCTCCAGTGCCGCGCGGTACAGCTCCAGCGTCGAGCCCGGGGTGCCCGTCTGGGCCTCCACGCTCAGCTCCGCCCAGCTCGCGGGCTGCGGCAGCCAGCTGCCGCCGGAGCCGAAGCCGTACGAGGAGCCCTCGCGGGTCCACGGGATCGGCACCCGGCAGCCGTCGCGGAAGCCGTCCTGGCCCTGGCCGCGGAAGTAGGCCGGGTCCTGGCGGACCTCGTCGGGGAGGTCGACGACGTCCGGCAGACCCAGCTCCTCGCCCTGGTAGACGTAGGCCGAGCCGGGCAGGGCCAGCATCAGGAGCGTGGCCGCCCGTGCGCGGCGCAGACCCAGCTCCCGGTCGCCGGCCTCCCGGATCTGGGTGCCGAGGCCGGGCGGGTTGGCGAAGCGGGTCGCGTGGCGGGTGACGTCGTGGTTGGACAGGACCCACGTGGCCGGGGCCCCCACCGGGCGCATCGCCTCCAGCGTGCGGTCGATCACCTGCCGCAGCTCCGCCGCCTCCCAGGCCGTGCTCAGGTACTGGAAGTTGAAGGCCTGGTGCAGTTCGTCGGGGCGGACGTAGTTCGCGGTGCGCTCGACCGTCGGGGTCCAGGCCTCGGCGACGAAGATGCGCTCGCCGGGGTACTCGTCGAGGATGAGGCGCCACTCGCGGTAGATCTCGTGCACGCCGTCCTGGTCGAAGAACGGCATGACATCGTTGCCCAGCAGTTTGAGCTGATCGCCGGCGCCGCCGATGTCGGGCAGGCCCTCGGCCTTCACCATGCCGTGGGCCACGTCGATGCGGAACCCGTCGACGCCCATGTCCAGCCAGAAGCGCAGGATGGAGCGGAACTCGTCGCCGACGGCCGGGTGTTCCCAGTTGAGGTCCGGCTGCTCCGGGGCGAAGAGGTGCAGGTACCACTCGCCCGGGGTGCCGTCCGGTTCGGTCACCCGCGTCCACGCCGGGCCGCCGAAGATGGACTCCCAGTCGTTGGGCGGGAGTTCACCGTCGGCGCCCTTGCCGGGGCGGAAGTGGTAGCGGTCCCGCAGGGGCGAGCCGGGGCCCTCGCGCAGCGCCCGCTTGAACCACTCGTGCTGGTCCGAGGAGTGGTTCGGGACCAGGTCGACGATGATCCGCAGACCCAGTTCGTGCGCGTCGCGGATCAGCGCGTCGGCGTCGAGCAGATTGCCGAACATCGGGTCCACGGCACGGTAGTCGGCGACGTCGTAGCCGGCGTCGGCCTGCGGGGAGGCGTAGAAGGGGCTGAGCCACACGGCGTCCACGCCGAGGTCGCGCAGGTACGGGAGTCGGGAGCGTACGCCTTCCAGGTCGCCCATGCCGTCGCCGTTGCTGTCGGCGAAGCTGCGCGGATACACCTGGTAGATCACCGCGTCCCGCCACCAGTCGCCGCGCTTGGCTTCGGCGGGGTGGGGGGCCGGGGCGAGGGCGGAGTGCTGCTGGCTCATGGCGTCCTTGGTGGGTGACGGGTTCATCAGGTCAAAGGCAGGAGGGTGACGGGGCGACCGTGGTCACAGCGGGGTCGGATGGCGACCACGGCCGCCCCGGGCAACGGGAGGGCGCTCAGCCCTTGGTACCGCCCGCGGTCAGGCCCGTGACGAGGTTCTTCTGCACGAGGTAGAAGAACGCCGAGACCGGTATCGCGATCAGCACGGCCGTCGCGGCCATCAGGTTGCGCTGGGCGTCGTGCTCGCTCACGAAGCTCTGGAGGCCGACGGCGAACGTGTACTTCGTGTCGGACAGCATGAACGTCGAGGCGAACGCGACCTCGCCGAAGGCGGTGAGGAAGCTGTAGAACGCGGCGACCGCGAGTCCGGGTTTGGCGAGCGGCAGGATCAGCCGCGCGAACGTCCCGAAGGGCGTCAGCCCGTCGATGCGTCCGGCCTCGTCGATCTCGAACGGGATGGTGTCGAAGTACCCCTTGAGCAGCCAGGCGCAGTACGGCACCGCCGTGGTGCAGTACACCAGGACGAGCCCGAGGTAGCTGTTGATGAGCTGGAGGTCCGAGAGCATCTGGTACATCGGCACCATGAGGACGGCCACCGGGAACATCTGGGTGACCAGGAGCACCCACATGAACTTGCGGTAGCCCGGAAAGCGCATCCGGGACACGGCGTACCCGGTGGTCGCGGCCAGCAGCACACCGATCACCGTGGTGCCCAGCGAGACGATCAGCGAGCTCTTGAGCCAGCTGAAGAACTCGGTGTGCTGGAGGACGAACGCGTAGTTCTCGAACGTCATCTTCTTCCAGATGCCGCCCGGGTGGAGGTAGTCGTCCTTGTCCGGGCCGAGGGACAGGAAGACCAGCCAGACGATCGGGAAGAGCGCGACGAGGCTCGCGACGATCAGGATGCCGTGCGAGACGAGGGAGCCGGCGCGGCTCTGCTCACCGCGGCGGATCCGGCCGGGGGCCGGTGCGGGGCCGGCCTTGGACACCGCGGCGGAGGTCTCGACTGTGGTCGTACTCATGGGGCTCCTGCCTCAGATCGCGAGCTGCTGGTCGTTGCGGTTCAGCCAGCGGCGGTAGAAGGAGGTGAAGACGATCAGGATGGCCAGCAGCAGAATGCCGTAGGCGGCCGACTGGGCGAAGTCACGCGGCTGCTGTCCGAAGCCGAGGTAGTACGCCCAGGTGACCAGGATCTGGGCGTCGGGGGCGGTGTCGCCGAACAGCAGGAAGATGATGGCGAACTGGTTGAAGGTCCAGATGATGCCGAGCAGGACCACGGTGGAGCTGACGGACCTGAGCCCCGGCAGGGTGACGTAGCGGAACCGCTGCCAGGCGCTGGCGCCGTCCATCTCGGCGGCCTCGTACAGCGAGGCGTCGATGGACTGGAGCCCGCCGAGCAGCGAGACCATCATGAACGGCACACCGCACCAGGTGTTGACCATGATCGCGGCGAACCGCTGCCAGAAGGTGTCCTCCAGCCACAGCGGGGCGGGCAGGTGGAGGGTCTCCAGGAAGCTGTTGATGACGCCGCCGTCGGCGAGCATGAACCGCCAGCCGAAGACGGTGACGAAGGTCGGCACGGCCCACGGCAGGACCAGGATCAGCCGGTAGAGGGTGCGGCCGCGCAGCTTCTGGTTGAGCAGCAGGGCGAGGGCGAGTCCGATGCCGTAGTGCAGGGCCACACAGGCGGCCGTCCACACGATCGTCCAGATGAAGTGCGACCAGAAGCGGTCGTAGGCGGTGTCGCCCCACAGGATGTCGGCGTAGTTGTCCAGGCCGATGAACTTGTAGGTGGCGTCGATGTGGTTGACGCCGATGGTCCGCGCCGTGTTCAGGCTGTTGGCGTCGGTGAGCGTGAGGTAGAGGCCGTACACCAGCGGGTAGAGCACGAGGACGCCGAGCACGACCACCACGGGGGCGATCATCGCGTACGCGTACCAGTGCTTGTGGTAGCGGTTCTTCAGGCGCTGGCCCAGCCCGGGGCCCGGCCCGCGGTCACCGCGGCGCTTGCCGGTCGCGCGGTCGATGGCGACTGTCATGGTTCGACACCTTCTGGGAGTTCAAGGGGTGTACGGCTCACAGGCCGATGGCCGCCGGATCCCTCCCCCGTGGTCCGGGGATCCGGCGGCCGCTCGGGGCTTACTTGCTGAAGTCCGGGACCAGCTTGGCGATCGCGGTCTCGGCGTTGCTCAGCCCCTTGTCCAGGGACTCCTTGCCACCGGCGATCTTGGGCAGCTCGGTGTCCAGCGGGCCCCACAGGGAGCTGTACTCCGGCAGCGCCGGGCGCGGCTGGGCGGCGGACAGGACCGTGCCGTAACCGGCGATGCCCGGGTCGGCCTTGACCTCGGTGGTGTAGGCGTCGTCACGGGTGGGCAGCGTGGAGTTCTTCAGCGCGATGGCCGACTGGGACTTCGCGGAGGTCATGAAGTTGACGAACTTCAGCGCGGCCTTCTGGTGGGCCTCGTCGGAGCCGGCGTAGACGGACAGGTTGTGACCGCCGGTCGGGGCGCCCGCCTTGCCGGTGGAGCCGGCCGGCACGGTGGCGATGCCGAGGTTGTTCCTGTCCTTGAACGCGGCGCCCTTGTAGAAGTTGGTGATCTCCCACGGGCCCTGGATGATCGCGGCGACCTTGCCGTTGACGAACGCGTCCTGGATGTGGGCGTAGGCGTCGGCGGTGGTGTCGGCCTTGTGCAGGCCCTTGCCGGAGAACAGGCTCAGCCAGGTGCCGTACGCCTTCTTCGCGGCGGCGGAGTTCACCGTGACCTTCCGGGCGTCGGCGTCGACGGTGTCGGTGCCCTCGCCGTAGAGGAAGGACTGGGCGTAGTAGGCCTGGGTGGAGCCCCAGTAGCCGTCGACGCCGGTCTTGTCCTTGATCGTGGCGGCGGCCTTCTTCAGGTCGTCCCAGGTCTTGGGGGCCTCGACGCCGGCCTTCTTCAGGAGGGCCTTGTTGTAGACGAGGGCGAGGGTGTCGGTGACCAGCGGGACACCGTAGGTCTTGCCCTCGTACTTGGCCTGCTCGATCAGGTTCGGCTTGAACTTGCTCTGGTCGGCGAGGGCCTCGGTGCCGTCCAGCGGCAGGAGGTAGCCCTTCTTGGCGAAGGCCGGGGTCCAGCCGACCTCGGAGCGCAGCACGTCCGGGGCGCCCGAGGCGCCGGCGGCGGTGTCGAACTTGTTCTGCGCCTGGTCGAAGGGGACGTTGACGTACTTGACCTTGACGTCCTTGTTGGCGGCCTCGAAGTCCTTGATGAGGGCCTTGTACGTCGGTGCCTCATTGGTGGCGTTGGAGGTGTCCCACCACGTGATGGTCACCGGACCGCTCGAGTCGCCGCCACTGTCGCTGTCGCCGTTGCAGGCCGTCGCCGCGAGGGCGAGGGACGCCACCAGTGCGGTGGCCGCTATGCCACGCCGCATGAGTTCTCCTTGAGGGTGAAAGCCCGTGTGGTGCAGGGGTGGCCCCGTCTGCCGTCCCTGCTGGTGCAGGGGGTGCGGTCCCGACCGCTCTCCCTGCCGTCGTGCCGACTGCGCCGTTGCCGCCGCCGGGCGTGGCCGAACGTAACAGCGCTGTAAGCGTTGCGAAAGACCTTGCAGCAAAAAAGTGCAAGACGCCCGCGAAGTTATCCGCGCGTGACCTGGGGGCAACTGCCGTGAGACCCTTGTTTCCAACGGTGGGGCGGCACACGGCGGGTTGTGCAAGACTCTGCAAGCTCTTGCCATCACTTTCATGAGGGAGCGCGATGACGCAGCAACCCGGAGCCACACGGCCAACAGGTCGGCCGCGGCGCCCCATTGGTGGGCAAGGGCAGACCCGGCCGGTACAGTCCACCCCTGTGACCACACGGCTTGCGGACATCGCCGCGCAAGCGGGGGTGAGCGAAGCGACCGTCAGCCGGGTCCTCAACGGCAAGCCGGGGGTCGCCGCCACCACCCGCCAGTCCGTGCTGGCCGCACTGGACGTGCTCGGCTACGAGCGTCCCGTGCGGCTGCGCCAGCGCAGCGAGGGCCTGGTGGGCCTGATAACCCCGGAGCTGGAGAACCCCATATTCCCGGCGCTGGCCCAGGTCATCGGGCAGGCGCTGACGCGGCAGGGCTACACCCCGGTCCTCGCCACCCAGACCCCGGGCGGCTCCACCGAGGACGAACTCACCGAGATGCTCGTCGACCGGGGCGTGGCCGGCATCATCTTCGTCTCCGGACTGCACGCGGACACCTCCGCCGACATGCAGCGCTACGAGCAGCTGCGCGGCCAGGGCGTGCCGTTCGTGCTCGTGGACGGTTTCTCGCCGAAGGTGCAGGCGCCGTTCATCTCCCCCGACGACCGGGCGGCGATGACGCTGGCGGTGACGCACCTGGCCTCGCTCGGGCACACCAGGATCGGCCTGGCGCTGGGGCCGAAGCGGTTCGTGCCCGTGCAGCGCAAGATCGAGGGCTTCGTGCGCGCGATGCAGGACCAGCTGGGGCTGCCCGCGCAGACGATCGAGACGGAACTGGTCCAGCACTCGCTCTACACCCTGGAGGGCGGCCAGGCCGCCGCCGCGGCGCTGATCGCCCGCGACTGCACGGCGGTGGTCTGCGCGAGCGACATGATGGCGCTGGGGGCGATACGGACCGCCCGGCAGCTCGGCCTGGAGGTACCGAAGGACATCTCGGTGGTCGGCTTCGACGACTCCCCGCTGATCGCCTTCACCGACCCGCCGCTCACCACGGTCCGCAAGCCGGTGCCCGCGATGGGACAGGCCGCGGTGCGCACGCTGCTCGAGGAGATCGGCGGAACGCCCGCGCCGCACAGCGAGTTCGTGTTCATGCCGGAGCTGGTGGTGCGCGGTTCGACCGCTTCGGCCCCTGGGGACCGGAATCGTCCTTAGGGCGGAGGAACCGGGCCTCCCGGGGCATGCGCAGGGATGAGCTCGAGGCCTCGTCTCGCCGTAGGACATGCGTCCTGGACCCGACCGGGGGATGATCTGGGGGCAAGGGCTTTTCTGGCAGACTCTGTGTCCATGGGTGATTCGACCGTGACGACACTGGAAGGCCGCGAAGAGGCCGTGTCCCAGCCTGTCGCGGCCGACACGAGGCCGGGTTTCCGGCACCGGCTGCGCACCCCGCGCCGCCCCCGCCTCTGGTTCGAGATCCTGCTGATCGCGGTGAGTTACTGGACGTACTCACTGATCCGCAACGCGGTCCCGGAGCAGCGGGCCGAGGCGCTGCGCAACGCCGACTGGATCTGGCGGGTCGAGCACGACCTGGGGATCGCGGTCGAGGAGTCGGTCAACCACGCCGTGAACTCGGTGACTTGGCTGATCGTGGGCATGAACTACTACTACGCGACACTGCACTTCGTGGTGACGCTGGGTGTCCTGGTGTGGCTCTTCCGCAGTCACCCGGGCCGTTACGCGGCGACGCGCACGGTGCTGTTCGCGACGACCGGCGTGGCCCTGGTCGGTTACTACCTGTACCCGCTGGCCCCGCCCCGGCTGATGAACGGCGGCGACTTCGTCGACACGGTCGTGGTGCACCAGACGTGGGGTTCGATGGCGTCCGGCGACCTGAAGAACATGTCGAACCAGTACGCCGCGATGCCGTCCATGCACATCGGCTGGTCCCTGTGGTGCGGTCTGACGATCTTCGCGTTGGCGTCGGTGCCGTGGGTGAAGGTCCTGGGCCTGCTGTACCCGGCGGCCACCCTGGTCGTCATCGTCGCCACCGCCAACCACTTCTGGCTCGACGCGGTCGGCGGCGTCCTCTGCCTCGCCTTCGGCTTCGCGGTGGCCCGCCTCTGGTACGGGGCCCTGCCGTACTCCCTGCCGCGGCTGGTACCGACGGGACGCGTGCCGGCCTCGCGGACGGTCTCCCGCTCCTAGCTCTGCGCTCGTCGTTCAGCGCCCGGACCGCAGGCGTCCCACCCAGCGCCCGAGCCCGCGTCGGGCCCGCCGCGGCCCCGACCGCACCGGCCGCCGGGGTCCCGTCGCGGCGGCACCGGGGTCGTCGCGCTGCCAGTGGTCGTCCGGGGACAGCAGCGGCGCCTTGCGCTCCGCCTGCGCGCGGATCTCCACGTGCGACGCGTGCGCGGTGACGCGGAACGCCTCCTCGTAGGAGGCCAGGGCCGCGCTCATCGCCCCGCCCGCCAGCCCTCGGCGGCGGATGCGCGCGGCCAGCCAGGTGAGCAGGCCCAGGACCACGGCGAGGCCGCCGAGCAGGAACAGGAACGGCAGTAACGCACCCATGGACGGGAGCCTACCGGCCGTCCTGCCGCCCGGAGGGGCCGACCGGCTCCGCTCCGGCCGCCTCCCGCATGGCCGCGATGAACGCCCGCAGCGCCGGCTGCGGCGGTGCCGTCTCCCGTACGGCCGCGTGGATCGAGCGCGTCGGCCGCGGGCCCCGCAGCTGCCGTACGACCACACCCGGCCGGAGGCCTACACCGAGCCCCAGTCTGGGGATCATGCTCACGCCCAGCCCGGCCGCGACGAAGCCCTGCGCGGTGACGTAGTCCTCGCTGTCGACCACGAACCGAGGGCGGAAGCCGGCCGCCTCGCAGGCGCCGAGCTGGGCGTCCAGGCAGGGGCCGGGCCACTCGCTGCCGACCCAGGCCTCCTCGGCGAGGTCGGACATCTCCAGCACGGCGGCGTCCGCGAGGCGGTGCCCCTCGGGCAGCACCGCGAGGTACGGGTCGTCGAGCAGGTGCAGCAGGCGCACGCCGTCGGGAGCCGCGGTCCGCGGCCCCACCACCAGCGCCAGATCCGCCCGGCCCTCCCGGACGTCCGGCAGCGGGTCGTCGGGGTCGATCAGCTTCAACTCGATCTGCACGCCGGGGTGTTCCCTCCGCAGCCGGGCCACCGCCGGGGCGACCAGTGAGGCGCCCGCCGTGGCGAAGTACCGCACCGACAGCCGGCCCGTGCGTCCCGCCAGCAGATCCGCCAGTGCCGTCTCCGCCTCGGCGACCTGGCGGCTGATGGTGTCCGCGTACTCGGTCAGGAGCAGCCCCGCCGCCGTGGGGCGCACCCCTCGCCCGACCCGTTCCAGCAGGTCCGTGCCGGTCTCCTTCTCCAGCGCGGCGATCTGCTGGCTCACCGCCGAGGGCGTGTAGCCGAGCAGCGTCGCCGCGCCCGTCACCGACCCGCTGCTCACCACGGCCCGCAGCATCTGCATCCGACGCACATCCAACATGTAGGACAGCTTAACGACTCATCCAGAACTCTTCACTTGTCCTCACGCGTTCTGTCGCGGACGGTAGAGCCATGTCTCCCGCCTCCACGCTCCGCATGGCCGTCCTCGCCCTCCTGTGGGGCTCGGGGTTCCTCTGGATCAAGCTCGCTCTCGACCACGGCCTGTCCCCCGCGCAGATCACCATCGTGCGGTGCGCGCTGGGCACCGCGACCCTGCTGGTGCTGGCCCGCGCGGCCGGTCAGCGGCTGCCCCGCTCCCGGGCCGCCTGGGGCCACCTGGTCGTGGCCGCGCTGTTCTGCAACGCGATCCCCTTCGCCCTGTTCGCGGTGGGTGAGCAGAACCTGGACTCGGGCATCGCCGGGGTCCTCAACGCCACGACGCCCCTGTGGTCGCTGCTGATCGGCGTCCTGCTGGGCACCGACCGCGGACTGCGTCCGCTGCGCCTGGCCGGTCTCCTTCTCGGCTTCGCCGGCACGGTGCTGATCTTCGCCCCGTGGCAGCGCTCCGGCCTACTGAGCTGGAGCGCGCTGGCCCTGCTGGGCGCGGCCGCGAGCTACGCCGTGGCGTTCGCGTACATGGCCCGCAAGCTCACCGACAAGCGGGCCCCGATGGCGATGTCCGCCGCCCAGCTGATGGTCGCGACCGGCTGGACCACCCTGTCCCTGCCGGTCGCCGGCCCGGTCGAGGCGGACCTCACCGCACTCCTCGCGGTCACCGCCCTGGGCGTCCTGGGCACCGGCGTGACCTTCTACCTCAACTACCGCCTGATCGCCGACGAGGGCCCCACTTCGGCGGCAACGGTCGGCTACCTCCTGCCGGTGGTCTCCGTGGCCCTGGGCGCGCTGGTCCTGGGCGAACAGGTCGGCATCCGAGTCCTGACAGGCATGGCGATCGTCCTGACAGGCGTCGCGATGACACGCCCGAGGGCGGCGCGGGGTGGTGCGGGGGCCGCGGCGCGGGCGACCACGGCGGCGCGGGGCGGTGCCGGGTCCGCGACCAGCGCGACGCGGGCGACTGCGGCGGCGCCGGGCCGTGCCGGGTCCGCGGGCAGCGCCGTGCAGGCGACCACGGCGGCGCCAGGCCGTGCCTAGTCCGCGGCCAGGGCCGCGCGGGCCAGCCGGGCGGTGCCGGACGCGCCGGGTCCGCGACCAGCGCCGTGCAGGCGACTACGACGGCGCGGAGCGGTGCCGAGTCCGCAGCCAGAGCGGGCGGACCACCACGGCGGCGCCGGGCCGTGCCTAGTCCGCAGCCACTGCCGCGAGGGCCAGCCGGGTGGTGCCGGGCCGTGCCGAGTCCGCAGCCAGCGCCGCGTAGGCGACCACTGCGGTGCCGGGCCGCGCCGGGTCCGCCGCCGGCGCCGCGCGGGCCAGTGCTGCGGTGGCGGGCCCGAAGGGGTCCCGCCGCGCGGGCCGGCCGGGCGGTGCCGGGCCCGAAGGGGCCTGCACCGCCCGGCCGGCCCCGAAGAAGGGCTACGCCCCGTAGAACAGCGTCTCCACGACCCCCCGCGCCTTGCGCGTGGTGCGTCGGTAGTCGTCCAGCATGTCGCCCACATGGCCGGGGCCGTACCCCAAGTACCGGCCCACCGCGGCCAGTTCACGTGGGTCGGAGGGGAACGTGTCCCCGGCTCGTCCGCGGACCAGCATCACCGCGTTGCGCACGCGTGTGGCCAGCACCCACGCCTCGTCGAGGGTCTCGGCGTCCTCCTCGGAGACCAGCCCGGCCGCGCGGGCCGCCGCGAGCCCTTCCCGGGTCCGGGTGGTGCGCAGGCCGGGCTCGGCGTGCGCGTGCCGCAACTGCATGAGCTGCACGACCCATTCGACGTCGGACAGCCCGCCCGGCCCGAGCTTGGTGTGCAGCTTGGGGTCGGCCCCGCGAGGCAGCCGCTCGGACTCCATGCGCGCCTTCAGCCGCCGGATCTCCCGTACGGCGTCCTCCCCGAGCCCCCGCTCCGGGTACCGCAGCGGATCGATCAGCTCGATGAAGCGGCGGCCCAGATCCTCGTCGCCCGCGACGACCTCGGCGCGCAGCAGCGCCTGGGACTCCCAACCCAGGGACCACCGGCGGTAGTACGCCTCGTACGACTTCAACGTCCTGACCAGCGGCCCGGACTTGCCCTCCGGGCGCAGGTCGGCGTCGATCAGCAGCGGCGGGTCGGCGCTCGGGATCTGGAGCAGGCGGCGCATCTCGGAGACGACCTTGTTGGCCGCCTCGGACGCGGACCGCTCGGGTACACCGTTGCGGGGCTCGTGGACGAACAGGACGTCCGCGTCGGAGCCGTAGCCGAGTTCGTGGCCGCCGAAGCGGCCCATGCCGATGACGGCGAACCGGGTCGGCAGGGTGTCGCCCCAGGTGTCCCGCACGACCGCGCGCAGGGTGCCCGCGAGGGTGGCCGCGGTGAGGTCGGAGACGGCCGCGCCGACCCGGTCCACCAGGGCGCCCTGGTCGGCCTCGACGGGCCGGGTCTCGGTGCCGTAGGAGCCGACGATGTCCGCGGCCGCGGTGCGGAACAGCTCGCGGCGGCGTACTCCGCGGGCCGCGGTGACCGCTTGCTCGGCGCCGTCCGCGCGCCGGACCGCGGCGAGGATCTCCTGTTCGAGGGCGGCCCGGCCACGCGGGGCGAGCCCGCCGCCGGTGCCGTCGCTGTCGCCGAGCAGCGCCACCGCTTCCGGCGCGCGCATCAGCAGGTCGGGGGCGAGGCGCCCGGCGGACAGGACCCGGGCGAGGTTCTCGGCGGCGGCGCCCTCGTCGCGCAGCAACCGCAGGTACCAGGGTGTCTTGCCCAACGCGTCCGACACCTTGCGGAAGTTGAGCAGACCGGCGTCCGGGTCGGCGGAGTCGGCGAACCAGCCGAGCAGGACGGGCAGGAGGGTGCGCTGGATGGCCGCCTTGCGGGTGACGCCGGAGGCGAGGGCTTCCAGGTGGCGCAGGGCCGCGGCCGGGTCGGCGTACCCGAGGGCGACGAGCCGTTCCCGGGCCGCTTCCGGGCTCAACCGGGACTCCCCGGGGGCGAGTTGGGCGACGGCATCGAGCAGCGGCCGGTAGAAAAGCTTCTCGTGCAGCCGTCGTACGACACTGCTGTGCCGCTTCCACTCGCGGTTCAGCTCGGCGACCGGGTCGGTGCGCAGGCCGAGGGAGCGGCCGATGCGGCGCTGGTCGGCCTCGTCCTCGGGGACGAGGTGGGTGCGGCGCAGCCGGTACAGCTGGATGCGGTGCTCCATGGTGCGCAGGAACCGGTAGGCGTCGTCGAGCTGGACGGCGTCGTCGCGGCCGACATAGCCGCCGGCGGCGAGCGCCTGGAGCGCGTCGAGGGTGGTGCCGCTGCGCAGCGAGGCGTCGGCGCGGCCGTGCACCAACTGCAGGAGCTGCACGGCGAATTCGACGTCCCTGAGGCCGCCGGGCCCGAGCTTCAGCTCGCGGTCGACCTCCGCCACGGGGATGTTCTCGACGACCCGGCGCCGCATCTTCTGCACGTCGGCGACGAAGTTCTCGCGCTCGGCGGCCTTCCAGACCAGGGGTTCGAGGGCGGCGACGTACTGCTCGCCGAGGTCGATGTCCCCGGCGACCGGGCGGGCCTTGAGCAGGGCCTGGAACTCCCAGGTCTTGGCCCAGCGCTGGTAGTAGGCGAGGTGGCTGGCGAGCGTGCGCACCAGGGGGCCGTTGCGGCCCTCGGGGCGGAGGTTGGCGTCGACCGGCCAGATCGAGCCCTCCACGGTGGTCTCGGAGCAGATCCGCATCATGTGCGAGGCCAGCTTGGTGGCGGAGCGCAGGGCCTTGCCCTCGTCGGCGCCCTCCACCGCCTCGCCGACGAAGATGACGTCCACGTCGGAGACGTAGTTCAGTTCGTGGCCACCGCACTTGCCCATGGCGACGACCGCGAGCCGGCACAGCGCGGCGTCCTCGGGGGCGGCGGCGCGGGCGATGGCGAGGGCGGCGCGCAGGGTCGCGGTGGCGAGGTCGGCGAGCTCGGCGGCGGTCTGGGCGACGTCGGTGGTGCCGCACACGTCACGGGCGGCGATGGACAGCAGACAGCGCCGGTAGGCGACCCGCAGCGCGACGGGGTCCGTGGCCTCGGCCAGTCCCCGCTCGAACTCCTCCACCCCCGGGTGCAGATCGCGCGGCTCGTACATCACCAGCGCCTGCCAGTCGCCCGCGTGCCGGGCCAGATGCTCGGCGAGCGCGGAGGACGCGCCCAGCACTCCCAGCAGCCGGTCCCGCAGGGGCTTGGCCGCTATCACCGTGTCCAGCAGCTCGCGGTCGGGCTGGGCCTCCAGGAGCCGTACGAGACCGTGCAGCGCGAGATCGGGGTCGGCGGTGGCCCCGAGGGCCTCCAGCAGCACCGGGTCGTTGCGTACGGCGGACAGCTCGCCGCTCTCCAGCAGCCGCTCGGCCGCCGAGGGATCGGTGAACCCGTGCCGCAGCAGCCGGCTGAAGGTACTGCTCCTGCGCCCCGGCGCCGTCATCCTCGGCCTCCTCCGATCAAGGTCGTACCCGCCCGAGCCTAACCGGACAGGGGGTGAGAAGCGCCGGGACGGAGGGAGCGGGGTGACGGGCCCGCACCGCGCGGTGCCGACACCGCGAGCCTCGATCGTCCAGCGGCCCGGCGGGACCGCCGTACACCGCGGGGCGGGGCGCTTTCGTGTTCTCGGTGGCGCCGCGCACCGTTTTCGGCTTCGGTAAGGGGAGCCGTTCAGCCAGACCCGTTGGCGATTCCAGGAGGACTAGCGATGGACTTCACGCTCGAAGTGATTCCGCTGCCCGTGAGCGACATCGACCGGGCCCGGGACTTCTACCGGGACAAGGTCGGCTTCCACGTCGACATCGACCAGGAGGTCATGCCCGGCATGCGGATCGTCCAGCTCACGCCCCCGGGCTCGGGCTGTTCGATCGCGCTCGGCGACAGCATCTGGGAGACCATGGACGGCCCCCGCCCGGCCCCCGGCTCCTATCAGGGCCTGCAACTGTGCGTGAGCGACATCAAGGCGGCGCACGCGGAGCTCACCGAGCGCGGTCTGGAGGTGTCCGAGCCGGTCCAGTACACCCCCGACGACGGCGCCACGTTCATGTACTTCCGGGACCCGGACGGCAACGGCTGGGCGATCCAGGAGTACAAGCGCCGGCTGACGGAACCGCTGCACCAGGTGCTGGCCAGGCCGGCGGGCCAGTAGTCCTCGGACTCCCCCGTACGCCGAAGGGGCCGGCGGTCCACGACCGCCGGCCCCTTCGTACCGCGCGCTACAGCACCGGCAGGTTCTTCCGCAGCTCGAACGCGGTGACCTCGGACCGGTACTCCTCCCACTCCTGGCGCTTGTTGCGCAGGAAGAAGTCGAAGACGTGCTCGCCCAGCGTCTCGGCGACCAGGTCGCTGCGCTCCATCAGGGTCAGGGCCTCGCCCAGGTTCTGGGGCAGGGGCTCGATGCCCATGGCGCGACGCTCGGCGTTCGACAGGGCCCAGACGTCGTCCTCGGCGCCCGGCGGGAGCTCGTAGCCCTCCTCGACGCCCTTGAGGCCGGCGGCCAGCAGGAGGGCGTAGGCGAGGTACGGGTTGGCGCCGGAGTCGAGGGAGCGGACCTCGATGCGGGCCGAACCGGTCTTGCCGGGCTTGTACATCGGGACGCGGACCAGGGCGGAGCGGTTGTTGTGGCCCCAGCAGATGTACGAGGGGGCCTCGCCGCCGGCGCCGGCGGTGCGCTCGGTGCCGCCCCAGATGCGCTTGTAGGAGTTGACCCACTGGTTGGTGACCGCGGAGATCTCCGCCGCGTGCTTGAGCAGGCCCGCGATGAAGGAGCGGCCGACCTTGGAGAGCTGGTACTCCGAGCCCGACTCGTAGAACGCGTTGCGGTCGCCCTCGAAGAGCGAGAGGTGGGTGTGCATGCCCGAGCCGGGGTGCTCCGAGAACGGCTTCGGCATGAAGGTCGCCTGGACGCCCTGCTCCAGCGCCACCTGCTTCATCACCAGGCGGAACGTCATGATGTTGTCGGCCGTGGAGAGCGCGTCGGCGTAGCGCAGGTCGATCTCCTGCTGGCCGGGGGCGCCCTCGTGGTGGGAGAACTCGACCGAGATGCCCATGGACTCCAGCATGGTGATCGCCTGGCGGCGGAAGTCCATGCCGATGTTCTGGGGGGTGTGGTCGAAGTAGCCGGAGTTGTCGGCCGGGGTGGGGCGCGAGCCGTCCAGCGGGCGGTCCTTCAGCAGGAAGAACTCGATCTCCGGGTGGGTGTAGAAGGTGAAGCCCAGGTCGGAGGTGCGGGCCAGGGCGCGCTTGAGGACGTACCGGGGGTCCGCGAAGGACGGGCTGCCGTCCGGCATCAGGATGTCGCAGAACATCCGGGCGGTGCCGGGGGCCTCCGCGCGCCAGGGCAGGACCTGGAAGGTCGACGGGTCCGGCTTGGCGATCATGTCGGACTCGTAGACCCGGGCGAAGCCCTCGATCGCGGAGCCGTCGAAGCCGATGCCCTCGTCGAAGGCCTGTTCCAGCTCGGCCGGGGCCACGGCGACGGACTTGAGGAAGCCCAGCACGTCCGTGAACCACAGGCGTACGAACCGGATGTCCCGCTCCTCCAACGTACGGAGCACGAACTCCTGCTGCTTGTCCATCTAGCTTCCCCATCCTTGCTGGTCAGGCCGCCTGTCTCGGGTCCCGTCGAGACGGACCGGACACCTGAGCATCCCACCACAACACCATTTCATCCGTGTTGCGGACCATGATCGGCGGGCCGACCCCTGAGCGAACGCCCCACGTACGGCAGGTGTACTGTTCCGCCGCCCATCTTGCCTGCTCGCGCCCCCATCCGTAATGCCGGACGGGCCGGAACCTGCCGCGCGGCGATCATCGGCTCTTCGGCCATTCTGTGCCCTCCCTTTCTAAGAGCACCCCCTTCCCCATTACGATCAGCGGACCCGATCGGCACTCCTTACCCAGAAGGACACCTCCCATGGGCTCCGCCAAGAACAAGAACTCCGCCGAGCGCAAGGTGCGAATAGCGGAGATGCGGCGTGCCGAACAGGCCCGCGAGCGCCGCAACCGGCTCCTGACGATCGCGGCGAGCGTGGTCGTCGTCACCGGTCTCGTCGTGGGCGGTGTCGTGCTCGTGCAGTCGCAGGACGACGACGGCGGCTCGGTGGCCGACTCCAGCAACCCGGGGCACTGGACCACGGGCAAGGACGGCGTGAAGACCTGGTCGGCGAAGCTCAGCCAGACCCATGTCACCAAGACCGTGAAGTACCCGATGACGCCCCCGGCCGGCGGTGACCACGACGCCCGCTGGATGAACTGCAACGGCGACGTCTACACCAAGGAACTCAACGACATGAACGCCGTGCACTCGCTGGAGCACGGCTCGGTCTGGGTGACGTACACCTCCAAGGCCAAGAAGGCCGACGTGGACGCGCTGGCGGCGAAGGTGAAGAAGACGCCGTACACGCTGATGAGCCCGTACGAGAAGCAGGCGGCCCCGATCATGCTGACGGCGTGGGGCCACCAGCGGACGGTGACGAGCGCCGACGACCCGAACGTGGCGAAGTTCTTCGAGAAGTTCGTCCAGGGCGAGCAGACACCGGAGAAGGGTGCGGCGTGCACGGGCGGTCTGTCGTAGTGAGGAAGGCCGGCTGGATTGCCTCGGCCGCGGCGGCGGTACTCGTCGCGGCCGGCGGGATCACCTGTGCCGTCGCCCAGGACGGCGGCTCCGGCGACACCCCGGCCGCGGACTCCGCGGACGCCGGGTTCGCACGGGACATGGCGGTGCACCACCAGCAGGCGGTGGAGATGTCGTTCATCGTCCGCGACCGCACGCAGAACGAGGACGTGCGGCTGCTCGCGTACGACATCGCGCAGACCCAGGCCAACCAGCGCGGCATGCTGCTGGGTTGGCTGGACCTGTGGGAGCTGCCGAAGGTGTCCTCGGACCCGCCGATGACGTGGATGGGCATGGGCGGCATGGCCTCTGGCGAGGACGGCGCGCTGATGCCGGGCATGGCCACCAACACCGAGATGGCGAAGTTGCGCAAGCTCAGCGGCAAGCAGGCCGAGGTCTTCTATCTCCAGTTGATGACCGACCATCACAAGGGCGGTATCCACATGGCCGAGGCCTGTGTCGAACGCTGCTCGGTGACGGTGGAGAAGCAGATCGCGCAGGGCATGGTCAACGGCCAGGAGTCGGAGATCCAGTTGATGGCCGACATGCTCGAGGAGCGGGGCGCGAAGGCCCGTCCATAGAGGGTTAACCCTCGGTCAAAGGCGCGTCTCAACCCTCAAATGGCGTGGTCATTAGGTTAATTGGGCTCCTCTTGGGGCTCGTATTCCCCTGACATGAACGGTTCGTCGACAGAGTGACCACCGTCGAGTGATCCACTCGAGATGAACCGCACCCAGGGGGTTCCATGAGATCCAACCGCGCCGCGACGCGCGCCGGTGTGAGCATGGCAGCGACACTGCCCATGATCGTCGGCGCGCTCGCGCTCGGCATACCCGCGGCGCACGCCGCGGACGGCCCCGCCCGGGACACGCTGGCCGGGACCAGGCCCGCGTGGGCCACGGCCAAGGCCGACAAGGGCGCCACGGCGGACACCTCCCGGGTGTCCGCCCGGGTCTACCTCGCAGGGCGGGACGCGGCCGGCCTCGCCGCGTACGCGAAGGCCGTCTCCGACCCGTCCTCGGCGTCCTACGGCAAGCACCTGACCGCGCGGCAGGCGCAGGCCCGCTTCGGCGCGACGAGGGCCCAGGTGGCGGCGGTGACGTCCTGGCTGACGTCGGCGGGTCTGAAGGTCACCGGTGTCACGCGCCACTACGTCGCCGTCTCCGGTGACGTGGCCGCCGCCGAGAAGGCGTTCGGCACCCAGCTGCACAACTACGCCAAGGGCTCGAAGACTTACCGCGCGCCCGCGAAGGCGGCCTCCGCGCCGGAGAGCCTGAACGGTGCCGTCCTGACCGTCACCGGCCTGGACAACGCGCCGCACAAGGCCAGCAGCAAGGACCAACTGCCGCCGCCGGACGCCGTGTTCAAGAACGCCGGGCCGTTCTCCTCGTACTACGGCTCGAAGATCGCGAAGACGCTGCCCGAGGCCTACGGCGCGAAGATCCCGTACGCGATCAAGGGCTACACGGGCAAGCAGCTGCGCGCCGCCTACGGCGCGGGCACGTACACCGGCAAGGGGGTGCGCGTCGCGATCACCGACGCGTACGCCTCCCCGACGATCGCCTTCGACGCGGCCACCTACGCGAAGAAGAACGGCGACGCCGCCTACCGGACGGGCCAGCTGAAGCAGGTCCTGCCGAAGAACTACACCAAGACCGAGGAGTGCGGGGCGGCCGGCTGGTACGGCGAGGAGACCCTCGACGTCGAGGCCGTGCACGCGGTCGCGCCGGACGCGAACATCACGTACGTGGGTGCCGCGTCCTGCTACGACGACGACCTGCTCGACTCGCTCAGCAAGATCGTCGACGACCACCTGGCCGACATCGTCTCCAACTCCTGGGGCGACATCGAGGCCAACCAGACGCCGGACCTCGCGGCCGCCTACGACCAGGTCTTCCAGTTCGGCGCGGTCGAGGGCATCGGCTTCTACTTCTCCTCCGGCGACAACGGCGACGAGGTCGCCAACACCGGGACGAAGCAGGTCGACACCCCCGCCAACTCGGCGTGGGTGACGGCGGTCGGCGGTACCTCGCTGGCCGTCGGCAAGGGCGACACCTACCAGTGGGAGACCGGCTGGGGCACCGAGAAGGCCACGCTGTCCGCGGACGGCAAGAGCTGGACCGGCTTCCCCGGCGCGTTCACCTCGGGTGCGGGCGGGGGCACCAGCAGGACGGTCGCCGAGCCCTTCTACCAGAAGAAGGTCGTCCCGGACGCGCTCGCCAAGGCCAACAACGCCGCCGGCAACCGTGTCGTGCCGGACATCGCGGCGGTCGCCGACCCGAACACCGGTTTCCTGGTGGGCCAGACGCAGACCTTCCCGGACGGCTCGCAGCAGTACAGCGAGTACCGCATCGGCGGCACCTCGCTGGCCTCGCCGGTGATCGCGGCCGTGCAGGCGCTGGCGCAGCAGGCGGGCGGCGGCAAGGCGCTCGGGTTCGCCAACCCGTCGATCTACTCGAAGTACGGGTCCCGCGCGTACCACGACGTCACGGACGACCCGACGGGCTCCGGACTCGCGGTGGCGCGCGTCGACTACACCAACGGCTTCGACGCCGCCGACGGCCTGACCACCTCGGTCCGCAGCCTCGGCAAGGACAGCTCGCTGTCCGCGGTCAAGGGCTACGACGACGTCACCGGCGTGGGCACGCCCGCGAAGGGGTACGTCCAGTCGTTCAAGCAGCACTGACCGGACGACGTACGTCTGTGAGGGCCCGGTCCCGAGTACGTCTGTGAGGGCCCGGTCCCGAAGGCGAGCACCTTCGGGACCGGACCCTCGCGCATGCCCCGCCTACCGTCGCGCCCCGGGAGCCGTACGCGCCCGGCGGCCGATCATCAGGTGGCTCACGAGCCCCGCGGCCAGCAGGAGAACCCCGGCGACGAGGAACGGCAGCGGCGCGTACTCCTCGGTGCAGCTCTGCCCGCCCGGCAGCGCGTGGCACACCTCGCCCGGGCCGCCCCGGTTCAGGTAGGCGAGGTGGAACAGGGGCAGGGCCAGCCCCGAGACGGCGCCCACGACAGCGCGTGCGGGCCCTGTGCGCAGCAGCGCCACCGCGGCCAGCACGGCGAGCACGACGAAGGCCGCGCCCACCGTCAGGATCGCCGCGAGACCGACGCCGGCGCCCGCTCCCACCAGGAGCCAGGCCAGGAACCAGCCCCATTCCGCCGTACGGCTCGGACCGTCATCGCTCATGCCGCTCGTCCCGCCCCCGGGTCGTGGCGCTCATGCCGCTCATGGCGCTCATCGAGGGGGAGGGTAGAGGGCGGAAGTAAGGGGCGCGGGTAAGAGCCCGCGCACCCCCAGCCCATCGCGTCGCTCTGACGATTACACTGATCCCGTGACTGCCTCGAACTTCTGGTCCATCTATCAGCACGGGTTCGCACGCGTCGCCGCGTGCACGGGGCACACCGTCCTCGCGGACCCGCCCGCCAACGCCGAAGCGGTACTGCGGCACGCGCGCCGGTGCTCCGAGGAGGGGGTCGCGGTCGCCGTCTTCCCGGAGTTGGGGCTGTGCGGCTACTCCATCGAGGACCTGCTCCTCCAGGACGCCCTGCTCGACGAGGTCGAGACCGCGCTCGCGGACGTCGTCACCGGGTCGGCCGACCTGCTCCCGGTGCTGGTCGTCGGCGCCCCGCTGCGCCACCGCAACCGGGTCTACAACTGCGCGGTGATCGTGCACCGCGGCCGGGTCCTCGGGGTCGTACCGAAGTCGTACCCGCCCAACTACCGCGAGTTCTACGAGCGTCGGCAGATCGGCGACGGCGCCGACGAACGCGGCGGGTCGATCCGCCTGGGCGGCGCGGTCGTCCCGTTCGGTGTGGACCTGCTGTTCGAGGCCGCCGACGTCCCCGGTCTGGTGCTGCACGCGGAGATCTGCGAGGACATGTGGGTGCCGGTGCCGCCCAGCGCGGAGGCCGCCCTCGCCGGAGCGACCGTGCTGGTCAACCTCTCCGGCAGCCCCATCACGGTCGGCCGGGCCGAGGACCGCAAGCTGCTGTGCCGCTCGGCGTCCTCGCGCTGCCTGGCCGCGTACGTCTACGCGGCGGCCGGACTCGGCGAGTCGACGACCGACCTGTCCTGGGACGGCCAGGCCATGGTCTACGAGAACGGTGTGCTGCTGGCCGAGACCGAGCGGTTCCCGCTGGGCGACGAGTACGCGGTGGCCGACGTGGACCTGGACCTGCTGCGGCAGGAGCGGATGCGGATGGGCTCGTTCGACGAGAACCGGCGCACCCATCGGACGCGGGCCGGTGACTTCCGTACGGTGTCGTTCGAACTCGACCCGCCCGCGGGCGACCTGGGCCTCAGGCGCCGTCTGGAACGCTTCCCGTTCGTGCCGGCCGACGCCGACCGGCTCGCCCAGGACTGCTACGAGGCCTACAACATCCAGGTCGCCGGGCTCCAGCAGCGGCTCGCGGCGATCGGTGGCCCGAAGGTGGTCATCGGCGTCTCCGGCGGCCTGGACTCCACCCACGCCCTGATCGTCGCCGCCCGCGCGATGGACCGGGCGGGGCGCCCGCGCAGCGACATCCTCGCCTGGACGCTGCCCGGCTTCGCCACCAGCGACCACACCAAGGGCAACGCCCACAAGCTGATGCGGGCCCTCGGCGTCACCGCGGCCGAGCTGGACATCACGCCGACCGCGCGGCTGATGCTGAAGGAGATGGACCACCCCTTCGCCGCCGGTGAGCCGGTCTACGACGTCACCTTCGAGAACGTCCAGGCGGGCCTGCGCACCGACTACCTGTTCCGGCTCGCCAACCAGCGCGGCGGCATCGTGCTCGGCACCGGCGACCTCTCCGAGCTGGCGCTCGGCTGGTCCACGTACGGCGTGGGCGACCAGATGAGCCACTACAACGTCAACTCGGGCGTCCCGAAGACGCTGATGCAGCACCTGATCCGCTGGGTCATCAGCAGCGAGCAGTTCGACGAGGAGACCGGTGACATCCTCGCCGCGATCCTCGACACCGAGATCAGCCCGGAGCTGGTGCCGGGCGAGGAGATGCAGTCCACCGAGTCGAAGATCGGCCCGTACGCGCTGCACGACTTCACGCTCTTCCACGTCCTGCGCTACGGCTTCCGGCCCTCGAAGATCGCCTTCCTGGCCTGGCACGCCTGGCACGACGAGAAGTCCGGCGACTGGCCGCCGAACTTCCCCGCGGCCAAGCGCGTGACGTACGACCTGCCGGAGATCCGGCGGTGGCTGGAGGTGTTCTGCCGCCGCTTCTTCGCGTTCGCGCAGTTCAAGCGCTCGGCGATGCCGAACGGCCCGAAGGTGTCGGCGGGCGGCTCCCTGTCCCCGCGGGGCGACTGGCGGGCCCCGTCGGACAGCTCGGCAGCGGCGTGGCTCCGGGATCTGGAACGGTTCGACTAGACGGGTGGGGGTCTGCGGGGGCCTGCCCCCTGCCGGGGACGCCGTGGACGGCCTTCGGCGGTCGGAGGTGCTCCACCTTCGGGTAGACGGCGGGGCCTGTGGGGGCCTGCCCCCTGCCGGGGCTGTTGTGGACGGCCCTCGGCGGTCGGGGGTGCCTCCCCTTCGGGTAGACGGGCGGGGGCCTGCCCCTTGCCGGAGGTTCCGTCGGCGGCCCTCGGCAGTCCG